>DATENA010000199.1:0-10598 GCA_035275285.1 Fibrobacteria bacterium
ATCCGCTTGTCCAATCCCTTAGCAGGGTGTTGAAAAAGTCCGCGCGGGCGTCGGCCCGCTCGCACGACCTTTGGCCTCGCGGGGACTTTTTCAACACCCTGTTAAAGGATCCTGTCAGCGTGGACGTAAAGCACAAGCTGATTCGTCTTATAACGGACTCCCCTCGGCGGGAATCCGCCAGGCATTGGACCGGCTTCCTGGCGGGAGCGGCCTTGCTTCCCGTCCTGGCGGTTTTCCTCTCCCATGCCGGCCTCCCGCCGCCTTGGCGATGGTCTTCTCTCCAAGGAGGAGAGCGGCTCCGCGGCTCTCCCCTGATTGCGGGGCTTGTCCTGGCCGGAACCGGAGCCCTGGCCGAGGCGGCGGACCTCCCCGGCCATGATCAGCCACGAGATCCGCAATTACGTCTCGACCCTCAAGGGCAATGCCATCCTGATGGGAAGGACCGCGGGCGCGGCGGATAAGCAGGCCCAGGTGGAGGCCATCCGCGAGGTGGCCCTCAACCTGCTGGACATAGTGCTCCCCGGCGTCACCATGCTGGCCATCCGGGATGGAAAATGGGTGATGTCCCCGCCGTATGCGTGGGGGTTCTTCCCGTATATTATCGGAACCTTTTCGTGGACCATTGTCCGCACCTTTCCGCGGTGCCGCCGGGAAGCGCGGGAGGCTTGGGCGGTCCTCGATTCCTTTTCCGGTCCAGACTTTTTGCGGCGTCATCGGCTTCAACGTGGCAAGTGTTTTCATCCTCGCGGGCAGGCTCGTCAACATTTACCAGGACCATGGTCGGGCGCTCCTGGAAACGGCCAACGTCCAGGGGGAGATCGGGCGGCAGCGGCCGCTCTTCGAGATCGGGCAATCGGCTGCCGCCGTCAGCGGCCTGATCCGGAGCGATATCATGCACCCGCACCGGACCAAGGACTATGCGTATGCTGAAACAATTCCCTCCCGCCAAGCGTCTATGGATATAGGGTGGAGGATTCCGAGGCATCGGAAATCGGCATCCCGCTTCGCGGAAGCATTCGCGATGCGTGTCAACCGAAAACCATGCAAGGGAGGAATCCAATGTCTTTTTCCATCATCCAGAAGAAACCCGGAGGCACCCGCGGCCGCGCGGCCGGGATTGCCCAAGGCTTCGCAATCACGGCCTGCCTCGCGGCCATCCTGGCCCCGCGGGCCTGGGCCGAATATTGGCTTCCCACGGACGCGGCCACCTTGAACGGCACCTCCATCGCCGCCGACGGCCATTGCAATCTCACCGAAGCCATCGCCTCGGTCAACATCGGGCAGCCCATCAACGGCGACTGCCTTGGCGATGGGAGCGACGATCGCAACATCTTCCTGAGCGGCACGGAGGAATCGACGCCCGTCTATCAATTGGCTTCGGGCACCACCATCAGCACCACGTGGGGCCCGGTCGCCATCACTAGCGAATACCCGGCCGTGATCGAGGCCCCCGGCCCGGCGGTCCTCACCGTGAATGCGGGGGCTTCCTTAAGCCTCACGGGCATCGTCGTGCGGCACAAGGCCGGTTCCCAGGGGCGGGTAATCATGAACCACGGTACTTTCGACGCCCGCTGGAGCACCTTCCAGGACGGGGACATCTCCGGTTGGAGCTGGCCCTCCGACGGCGCCGGCATCTACAACGACGGCAACATCCCGGAGATGGCCTATTGCGTCATCAAGAACAACAAGGCCCCCAACGGCTCGGGAGGTGGGATCTACAACCGCGGTTGGATCGGTGACGGAACCGGGTCGGGCCTGTATAGTACCGCGGTCACGAACAATATCGCGGCGCAAGGCGGCGGCATCTACTCGGTGCGCAATGACGGCCCGGACGCGGCCCAACAGCAGGGCCAATTGACCCTGAAGGGAGCCTCTTTGAACGGCAACAAGACCATCGCCAACGAGGTGACCGCGGGGGGCACCTTCTCCAGCGGGGGCGGGAATTCCTGCACCGGCTCCGAGACCCCGGCCCAGGCTTTCGACGACAACTTCAACACCAAGTGGTGCGCCTCCGGCTCCGCGCCGCCTTCCCCGTCCGCCCCCCTGTTCGTCATCTACCAGTTCGGCGGGGGCGCCAAGCAACGCGTGCAAAGCTATTCCGTCACCTCGGCCAACGACCTGCCGCAACGGGATCCCGCCGATTGGACCCTGGCGGGATCCAATAGCAGCGGCGGGCCCTGGACCACCCTGGACACGCGCACGGGCGAGTGGTTCGCCATGTACGAGGCGGTGCCCGCCGGCAAGGGGGGGCGTTTCCTGACCCGCACCTATTATTTCAAGAACCCGAATGCCTATGCGTATTATCGTTTCCGGGTCACCAAGAACAACGGCAGCACTCCCTTCGACGCCTCCATTCCCGGCAGCGGGACGACGTCGAAACTCACCCAGTTCGCGGAACTGCAACTCTATGCGGACTGGAAAACCGGCGACGGCGCGGGCCTTTTTTACACCACCCATGCCAACTTCGAGAACACGACCTTCAGCCGCAATATTGCCGGGTGCATTAACTCCTCTTGCGCCTGCCCGGCGGGCGACGACTGGTGCGCCAATCCTTCCAACACCAAGATGACCTGGGGACGCGGGGGCGGCATCCTGGCTTCCGAGGTCACCCCGGAAAACGGATTCCCGTCAGTCGGCGAAACCGTCGCGACGAGCCTGACCGTGGCCGGCAACAGCGCTTCCCAGGGCGGCGGCTTCTACCAATCGCGGTACTCTCACTGGGAATACAAGTACAGCCTTTTCGGGAAGAACAATGCCCGGACCAATGTGTCCAAGGAACCGGATTTCCATGGCAATCCCCACGACGGAACCTTTGGACGGGGCGGGGACCTGTTCTCGAACCAGAACGGCCTGGTGGGAGGTTTCCGGATCACTGGTCCGGAACCCGACAAGGTGGCGGCCGATCCCAAGCTCAGGGCGCTGGCCTGCGGCAGCGGGGACATGAAGGAGTTTTGCTGGCACATGCCCCAAACCGGCAGCCCTGCCGTGGATGGGACTTCCATAAATGACCAGGGCGTGGACCAGCGCAACTATTCCCGGCCGAGCGGAAGCAGTTGGGATTTCGGTTCCATCGAAAGGCAGCCGGGCGATCCCTGAGGGCTTGGCGGCCTCGGACTCCGGACCGGTTCACCCCGTCGCCGTTCCCGGCTGCCCGATCGCGGGATAATCCCCTGCGGGAAATGCCGTAAAAGGCCGATTGGGCGCGTCGAAGCGAACCAGGAAGGGAACGTCGCCCGCGACCCCGGAAGCCTCCATGCGCGACATGGGAATGGTCGCGGCCAGCTCCAGCGAGTTCCCGCAATTGCCGGGGCACAGATCGATGGTGTCCTGCACGAGGAAGGCCAGGTGCGGAACGACGGCCATGCCGCCGTCTCCGTTTAGGGTAACATCCGCGTAACTGTCCTCGGTGATCCAGCGGGCATCGTCGAAGGCGGAGGGATGGGCGCCCACGCGGCAGCTCGCCTGGTTATCGCCGATCCCGCCGGCGATATTTCCGGGGATTTCGTCGAAGAGATTGAAATCCATCTCATCGTCGTGCCCCGGGGTGTTGATCGCGGCGAGCTCCCGGCCGATGCGGGAATGGAAATCGACGCGCATGCTGCGGACTCCGGAGGGGAAGACCGGGGGACTGCGTTGCAGGCTGGCCCGGAAGGCGCGGAACAGGTACGCGGTCGTCGCGGCCGTGACCCGGGATCGGGTGAAATCCGCCCCGAACTGGGAACTGAGGACCAATTGGGTGGACGACCCGCCGAACAAGTACCGGGACCATAGTCCCACGACGCGGGGGCTGACCTTGGCGGCGATGCCGGCCAGCAAGACCGGGGCGGATGCGTTCCGCAGCGCGGTCGCCGTGCCGTACGGGAGCGGGGCGCAAAACTCCGCCGGGCATCCGGGAGTGGCGCCGCAGGCTTGCGCGCCCTGGCCGCCTTGGTTCGCCGCATTGCCGCCGGAAGGTTGTGGATTCCCTTGCCCGGAATGGTTTTGCTGCGGACCTTGCTCCGGTTGCTGGTTTTCCTCCTCGCCTTCCTCTTCCTCCTCCTGGTCCGGCTCCTCCAGGACGCGGTATAGGATCAAGCCGCGCCTGCCCGGAAGGCCGTACTCGGTTTCCTGGGTGCAGACCTTGCGATTGGCGTTCGTCGGGTACGGCAGCACGTGCCCGGGATACCATCCTACGGCATCCTGGTTGAACGAGGGCCTCCCCATATCGTGGAGGATGGAATTCATGATGCGGTAATAGCTGCCGAGCTGCAGGATGCCCGGGACGGTTCCCGATGGCGTTTTGATCTCATAGATTGTCCGGTCGGTAAAGTCGATGATGTCGGGAGTAAGGCGCCGCGAGGTGCCGAAGAAGCGCGCCAGAGCCTGGTTCATCCAGGGGCGCGCCGCCGGCCCGCTCAAGGTGACGTAAGGCGCGGAGCCCGGATTGCCCCCTTGCAGGTAATCCCCGCCGTACAGCACCGCATGCCCGGGATGGGTTTGCCGGTAGGCGTTCTCGATGGCCAGGTTGGCGGCCGTCCACCGATCGGGAGGACCGGCGCTCACCTCTTCCATCGGCGGCCCGGGGCAGGGGGTATCCGGGTGGCGCCGGATGGCGGGGGAACCGGATGGCTGCAGGGTATGGGCCAACTCATGGGCCAGCAGGAAATTCCGTCCGGGGGCCTGCCCGGCGCCGAGCCAGATATGGTGCCCATAGGCGAAGCCGAGCGCGCCCAGCCGGCGGTTGTAGGCGGCGGAGCGGTCGCCCTGGTGCAGGCGGACCGCCGACAAATCCCTGCCGAAGCGGGCTTCGAAGAATCCCCGCAGCCCCCGGTCCAGGGGTTCGCCGCCCAGTTGCAAGGCTTCGGCGTCCAAATCCGCCCCATGGGTATCCCGCGTGTTATGGTCGCCTGGGGGGCCGCCGGTTCCTTCTCCCGCCGCGGGCCCGGAAGTGTAGGGTTCGGGGATCGCCGGTTCTCCGGCCGCAGGTTCGGGGGATGCGGAGGACGGCGATGGGGACGATCCCGATCCTGCCGGAGGGATCGCCCGCCGCGGGACCATGGGTGCCGTGTTTGTTACCGTACCTATTACGTTACCTTGGGTGGCCAGGGGGGCGGGATTTCCCGCCGGGGCGGCCAATGCCGCGCGGGCCATGCGATCGGCTTCCCGCTCCGCGGGGTCGTCTACCGGGCCGACGGCGAGCTTGGGCCGGAGGGTTGCGCGGCAGCGGGGGCAACCCCCTCCGCAGGCGCAGCCTGCGCGCGGGCCGCGATCGGAGGCCTTTCCGGACCCGGAAACCGCGGCGACGGGCGCGCCTTCCGGTCCGGCGGCACGGGAAAGCGCGACGGAGGCCCGCGGGGCGGGCGGGGGCTTCGAGGCCCGTCGCGGGTTATGGGCGATCAGGGTTCCCAACGATGCCCCCTACTTGGGTATGATCTCGTAGAGGTGGCCCGTGCTCATCTCCAATATGCGCACCACCACGCCCGGCTTCCCGAGTTCCTTCGCGTACCTTTTGGCCTGATCCATGGCGTCTTTCATGACCTCCTCCGTCACCTCGGCCGCGACGGTCTTGAACTCGCCGACCATGTCCTTTGAGACCTTGTCCGCGCCGCGCGGGGCGCATTGGAGCGCATCGTGCGCGGCCTTCCCCGCCTTCCCCTCCAGGCCGGAAACCGCCATTTCCTCCATGTATTTCATTCCCGCGTTCTCGAACTCGGGTTCCAGCGGGATTTTCCGCAGCCGGAAGCCGAGGCCCTTGGCGATCTTCCAGGCCTTGAGGGGCGCGATCTGCTGCGTCTTCTCCATCGCTCTCACGGCGGCGGACTTGGCGCCCGGCGCGTTCGCGGTGGAAGAGCCCTTCGGCGCGAGCGAGACTTTCCCCGGCGCCTTGCTCCCCGTGCCGCCGGCGGCGTTCACGATGGGGTCGAGCGCATCCTTCGCGCCTTGCTTGCCGGTATGCACGAGGCCGTCGCCGGCGGCCTGCTTTATCTCCTGCTCTTCGAACAAGGCCGCGGCCCCGGAATTCCGCGGCAACGCGTTATCGTTGGCCGCCTCCTTCGAGAGGTTCGAGACCATGTCGTCGGCCACGGGGACATTCTCGTTGGCGGCCTTGGGCAAGGTGGAAGCCGTATCCGTCACCGTATCCTTCGCCGTTTCCTTGCCGACCGCGGCGCCCTCCTGGGAAAGCGGGGCGGTCGTACCCTTCGCGGTATCCTTCAGCACCTCCTTCCCCACGGCGGAGCCTTCCTGCGCCAGGGGAGCGGTAGCGCCCTTGGCGGTATCCTTCAGCAACTCCTTGCCGCCCGCGACGGCGATTTCCTCGAGGGCCGCTTCGCCTTCGCGGAGCACCGCCTGGAATCCCTTGCCCACGCCGCCGCCGCCCAAAGGCAGGGTGGCCGCGGTGGTGAGCGCGAAGTTGGTGCCTTCCGCCAGGTCCTCCATCGCGCTTTCGAGATGCTTGGCCTTGACCGGGATCCCCAGCAATTCGCATTCGGCCATGTACGCCAGGTAAGCCGCGTCCATCTCCCGCTTGGCCGCTTTCGCCTTGGCGAAAACCGCGCCCGCGGCCATGTTGTCGGTCATGTTCCGGAGCTCGGTGCGCGCGGCGTTGAGCTCCCGATAGGCTTTCATGTACCGGTCGTGATTGGCGCGGCTGTCCCGGTAGATTTCGTCCAGGTCCCCGGCGGTGAGCTGGTAGCCGGACACGGCGTCGGCGGTCGCCCCCTCCATGATCTTCCCGACCGAGTTGTCGTCTTTCTTGCCCCGGATCTTGGCGATGAGCTTCTGCACGGGTAGCGACATCATCTTGCCCGCCGTGCCGAGCGTGGGGCCGATGATCATGCCCGTGATGCCCGCGCCGTATTGGTAGACCTTGCCTTGCCAGCCGTCTGGAGTCCTGAGTTTTTCCGCATCCTGCTCCATGCGCACCACTTCATCCCGCATGCCCTTGGTGCGCGCGAACATCCCGTCGGCGTCGGCGATGAACTCCGCCGTCTGGCCCGAAGGGCTCCAGGGCTTGCCGTTCTTGAGCAGGAGCGGCTCGCGTTTCTCTTCTTCGAGTTCCTTCTCGATCACCTCCTCCGCCTTTTCCTGCGTCTTCGGCTCGAGGGTGATCGAATCGGGATGGCTCTGGGCCTTCCAGCGGGCGTAATTCGTGGGGCCCACCCGCTCCTCGGTCAGCTTTTCCGCGGCGGCCCGCACTTTGGGGTCGTCCACGGACAGCTTCATCCGCCGCGCTTGCTGCTGCACGAAGGCCGACCACACGGGATCGATGCGGGCGATGTCGATGAGGAGGGGCTGCTTGCCCGAGCCGTCGTCCTTGCGCTGCACGCCCAAGGCGGGGTTTTTCCGCTGCTGCACGACATGCGCCAGCTCATGCGCCACGAGCTCCCGCCCCTGGGCCGTATCCGGCGCATAGCGGTTCCGCGCGAACACGATATCCTCGCCGCGGGTGAAGGCATGCGCGCCCAGCGCGGAGGCGGACTCCGCGGCGGCATCGTCCTGGTGGATGCGGACCCGGCCGAAATCCTGGGCGAAACCGGATTCGAAACGGTTCCGCACCGGAGCGGGCAGGGGTTTGCCTTCGCCCACGCCGCCGAGGGACTCGCGCCCTCCTTGCGCGGACCGTCCGGCCGGGGGCATTCCGCCGCGGACTCCCGGCACGGCGCCCGGGCCTCCCGCATCGAAGCCGTTCAAGGCTTGCCTGGCGAGCGCATCCGCCTCCCGCTCATGCCGATCGCCGGGAGAGCCGATCCGCGTCCCCCCGCGGCATTTCGGGCACCCGCCGGCGCAAGCGCAGGCGGAAGTCCCGGGCTTGCTCCCGAAAGGCGCATCCGCCTTCCGGTTCTCCGCCGGCTTCCCGCGGGACGGCTTGCGCGCGTCCGATTGCCCCAGCAGTTCGCGCATTCCGTCTACCCGAAGCCGCGCAGCGCCATCACCGCGGCCGGTAGGGCTCCCAGATGAAATCGAAGGCACCGCCATGGATCGCCCCGCAGCGTCCGGTGCAAGTGCCGCGGTTCTCCGCCGCGGCCGGCAAAGTCGGGAAGGTGCCGTCATACGCCGCGGAGGCCACCTCCTTCGGAGGCGTCGAATCGTCCCAATCGAGGGTTTTCCACGCGCCGATGACGGCCCGCATGTCCCAGCGGTTCCACCTTCCCGTATAGTCATGGCATAGCCGGCACATCTTCCCGAACAAGGCGTAATTGGCCGTGCCCGCCAGCATGCACTTCCCGTCCACGATCACGGAGTTGCCGCAGGATCCGGCCGTTTCGCAAAGGCGCCGGGTCGGATCGCCGGGGCATCCCGCATCCCGCGGCGATCCGCAGGAGCTGCGGGTGTAATAGGCGTCCAACCAGCCGGTATTGGGGAGGAACAGCTCGCGGGTGTCCCAGGCCATGATCGGATTCACCAAGGCCAAGAAGCCGCCGGGTCCCAGTCCCGCGCAGCTCCGGTTCCGCTGGAACCCCGAGAGGCCCCGGAACCAGGGTTCCACCGTCCCCAGCATGGTGTTCAAGGATGAAGTGATATCGGGACCGCAAATCCTCGGCACCGCCGTGGGGGCCGGTCCCGCCGGGGTGGTGCCGGCGTCGAGGGTGTCGGCGTCCGGGGTGCCGGCGTCCCGTGTTCCGGCGTCGGGGACTCCGGCGGGAACGCCGGCATCCTCGCTTTCCGCCTGGCGCTGCAGCACGTTCGCCGCCTTGCCCGCGCCCTGCTGGACGACATGCGCCGCCTCATGGGCCAGCAAGCGGAGATCGCCCTCCCTTTGTCCCGGACCCAGGAAGACATGGTTGCCCTGGGTGAAGGCCTTGGCGCGGATGCGGACGGCGGCGCGGTTGGCTTCCGCATCGGAATGCACCCGCATGCGGCCGAGATCGGTTCCCAAGACGGGTTCGATCCGCCGCCGCAGGGCCGGGGCCAAAGGCATTCCGCCGCCCCGGTCGCCGCCGCGGGGAAGCGTCCGGGCTTTCGCCGCCGGGACCGAGGGCGAATCCCCCCCGGAGGCGGCGCTCAGGCGCATCACCGCGGCGGCGGTCGCGTCCGCCTCGCGTTCCAGCGGATCGCCCGGAACGCTGACGGCGGGTTTGGGCCCGGATCGGCATTTGGGGCAGGCGCCTGCGCAAGCGCAGCCCTGGGCCCCGGCGGGCAGGCGGCCATAACCTTCGGGGGCCGGGGAATGGCCCGAAGCGGAATGCGCTTTGGCCGTCGCCGAAGCCGGCTTTGGACCCGCCGCCGGTTTCCTCGCCGCGGCCGGCATCATGGGAATTCCGGGGGAGTCAAGGTGACCCGCCCGAGTTGGGAGTGCAGAATGACCTCCACTTTGCGTTCGGCGGGATTGTACCCGGCCTTCCCCTCTTCCCCGCCCGTGGCCTCCCCGGCCCCCTCGCTCCGGGCCAGCATGAATCCGCCCAGTCCGGGCCGCTTGCCCATGAGGGCGAGTTGGAGGATAAAGCGCACGCGCTCGGCCCGCCGCTGCCCCAGATCGAGGTTATGCTCGGGCGTCCCGGGCTTGTCGGCGGAACCCACCAGTTCGATCCAGGTATTCGGGAACAAGGAAACATGGTTCACTACCTTGGCCTTCAATTCCTGGAGCTTGGCCTCCTGGCGGGGATTGATCGCGTCCGCATCGACGTCGAAATCGTCGAGGGTGCCGCCGGGAAAGTCCAGGACGATGGGCTTGGGCGGTTCGGGCTGCGCAGCGGGCTTGCCCGGCCCGGGGAAGGGGTCATGGTCTTCCCAAGGCAGCTTGAAGGTCCATCCCGGCGGCAGGGAGGGGGTAACGCATTGATTACCCTGGACGGTCTTGCCCGGAGGGCAGCAACCGTCCCCGGCGGCGATGCGATCGGGCGGGCAGCAGTTCTCCGCGCTTTCGATCGTCGACGAGCAGCATTGGCCCAGGAAGGCGTCCGAACCCGCGGGATGGGGATGGGTGGCGTAGGCGGTGCAATCCGCCTTTTTCCGCTTGTCGTCCTTGTTCCCCTTGAGGATGTCCGGGATCTTGGCGGGATTCAAGGGGATGTCCCCGGTATTCTTGAGGATGGGGAGCGGCAGGTTCTTGCCCCACCAATACCATTGCCCGTTCTTGTAGGTGACGCCGCCCATGGGAGGCGTGGGGACTTCCGATACCGGGGGGCCGAGATTCGCCGGGGGCTTGTTCTCTTCGGCGGGATTGACGGGTTGCCGGCGCGGGACCGCCGGTCCCGGTTGCAGGGTATGCGCCACTTCGTGGGCGATGAGCCTGCGGCCTTGCCCGCTCCCGGGATCGAATTCCCCGGCCCCGAAGGCGATATGGCCGCCCACGGCGAAGGCCCGCGCCCCCAGGGAGGCCGCCGCCGCGGAGGCATGGGAATCGGTGTGGATCCGCACCCGGGAAAGATCGCGGCCGAAACCGGCTTCGAAACGGGCGCGCAAGCCAGGGGGCAGGGGACGTCCCGCGCCCGGAAAGCCGGCCCGTCCCGGGTCAGGTAACACCTCGGTTACAGGGGAGCCGCCCGCGCGGATATCCGGCCCGTTCCCGGAAAGGGCCCTTTCGGCTGCGGCATCGGCTTCGGCCTCGAAGGGATCGTAGCCGCCGCCGGACTTGAGCTTGGCCCGCACGGGAAGCCCGGCGGAGCAGCGCGGACAGG
>DATENA010000200.1:0-2996 GCA_035275285.1 Fibrobacteria bacterium
TCCATCCTTGCGAAGCATGCCCGCCACCCTGAGACGGACGCTCATCCTGCTCTGCCTCGCCCTCACATGGGGCGGGGCCATGGCCGTTACGGGAAACCTGTCCCATCCCACCGACTTGAAGGCCCCCCTGATGGTGGCGGGCATGGCCGGGCTGGCGCTGCTCTACTTGCCCCGCCTGCAAGCCACCCGGGCCCTGGTGCCGTTCCTGGTCTTCTGGGTGTTCGCCTACTTCCGCCTGTCCCGGAACACGGTTTTCCAGGAAGCCGCCCTGCTCCAGGTGGGCGTGCTGCTGGGGTTCCTGCTGGGGTACGTGCGCGCTCCGCTGGCCCATAAATGGCTGCTGCCCCCCTTGATCCTGCTCTGCGTGGTGCGCGGGTTGATGGACCTGGTGACCCTGTCCCATCTCGGCACCGGCCCCCTGCAAGCCGTTCCCGACGGGTTCGACGCCGCCACCGCGTACACCGTGACTTCCTTCTTCGGGGACAAGCACCTGTACGGCGGAGTGCTCATCCTGGGCGCTTTCCTGCACTTCTACCTGATGGAAAAGGGCGATCCGCACAAGCCCGTGCAAGTCCTCCTGTACACCTCCAGCCTGCTGGTGCTCCTGTCCATCCTGGTGGTGGATTCCCGCCTGGTCCTGGGGACCTTCTTCCTGTGCTTTTTGCCCCTGTTGTTCCTGTCCGTGAAACTGGACGGGCGCGAGCCGCGCCTGGAGCGCCTGGCCTGGATCACGGGCATCACCCTGAGCCTGGGTTTCGCGTGGATCAACCTCCCCGAAATGCAGCTCCACAAGATGGCCGCCGCCCTCTCGCCGTCCTCGCCGGGGTTCCTGCCCTGGGCCTGGGCCTCGGCCTGGAGGACCTGGCTGGCCTCGCCGCTCCTGGGGGGCGGCATCGGCGGGTTCCGCTACGGCGTGGTCCCGTATCAGGGCGTGTGGCCGGCCAGCGCCGGCGATGCGGGCCTGCCCGTATTGTTCCACGCGCAGAACCATTTCCTGGAAACCCTGGCCGAAGGCGGCGCGGTGTGCCTGGCGCTGGAACTGCTCCTGCTGGCGGGCGCGGCCTGGGGCTTTGCGCGCATCTATTACCGGGAATGGCGCCTGGAGGCCAAGTACGCCTTCTTCTCCCTGGCCGCCTTGTCGATGCTGGGGCTCTTCTGCCCCATCCTGGAACAGGCCCCCGCGCGCATCGCCTATTGGGCGCTGATCGGGTTCGGCTGGTCCTACCTGGCCGCGGGGCTGCCTTCCCGCCGCCTCACCCTCACGGCCAAAGCGCTGGCGGGCGGCGCGCTGATCTCCCTGGCCTGCCTGCACCTGTGCCTGCGGGCTCCCGAGCTGCTTTCGGAACGGGCGTACGTGAAAGCGGTGGAGACGGCGGACAACGACCCCAAGGCCTATACCAACCTGCTGGTGGAAGCCTTGCGCCTCGATCCCGGCAACGAAGAAGCGAATTACAGCTACGTGGCCGTGCTGGCGGAATTCCGCCGCGAGGCCGACGCCGTGAAGCTGATCGATTACGTGCAGAAGTTCGCGCCGGACGCCAAGCGGCGGGAAGAGGCCTTGGCGCGCGCCTATGCCATATTGGACCGCTACGACTCCAGCGCGAAATACGCCGCCTCGGTGCTGGAATGGTATCCCAACCATCTGCCCGCCATGGAAATCCTGATGGACGCTTACGCGCACCAAGGCTTGTGCAGGGCGGTGGATTCCCTGCGCAACGCGTCCCTGGCCTTGGAGTTCGAATACCCCATGCCCCCGTCCCAGGACTTCACCATCTCCAGCCTGGACAGCCTGTTCCGCACCAATCGCGAAGTGCTCTTCCTCCAGCGCTGGTTCGGCGGCAAGAGCCTGCGGCGGAAATTCGTGGAAAGGCGCTTGTACGCCTACAACCAGCGGATCCAGAACCATGCCCGCATGCGCTTCCTCAAGGAAACCCATTGCCAGGGCCCGGACGAGGCTCCTGCCGCGCCCATCCGGCCCACCCGTCCCTCCCGTCCCCGCATGCTCTATCGCGGCTGGGGATAGCCCCCGCGCCCGGACCGATGGGATAATCTAGCCTATGCGGATTTCCGTGGTCATTCCCGTCTTCAACGAAGCCGCCACCGTGGCCAGGCTGTACGCCTCCGTGGCGGCCACGGGCCTGGCGGACGAAATCATCCTCATCGACGACGGCAGCACGGACGGCACGTCGGAGATCCTGGACGGGCTGTCCCGGCGCGCGGACGGGACCCGCGTGGTGCACCAGGCCCGGAACGCCGGCAAGGGCGCGGCCCTCCGCACCGGCATGGCCCTGGCCACCGGGGACATCATCCTCATCCAGGACGCGGACCTGGAATACGATCCCTCCAACTACGGCGTCCTGCTCAAGCCCATCCTGGACGGCCGCGCGGACGTGGTGTTCGGCTCGCGCTTCCTGGGGGACACCCGGCGCGTGCTCTTTTTCTGGCACTCGGTCGGCAACAGCCTGCTCACCCTGCTCTCCAACGTATTCACCAACCTGAACCTCAGCGACATGGAGACCTGCTACAAGGTCTTCACCAAATCGGCCCTGGAAGGCATCCGCATCCGGGAGAACCGCTTCGGCTTCGAGCCGGAGATCGTGGCCAAGGTGGCGCGCAAGCGCCTGCGCATCTACGAGGTCCCCATCTCCTACCACGGCCGCACGTACGAAGAGGGGAAGAAGATCCGCATGAAGGACGGCTTCCGCGCCCTGTGGGTGATCCTCAAATACGGGATCTTCGCCCGGAAGCCAGGCTGATGGGACCCGCCGCCCCGCCCCGGGAACCCCGTCCCACGCGCGGTACCGGCAGGCTGGAGGGTTTCATCGCCCGGCTGCGCATGGACCGGGCCCTCAAGGCCATCAGGCCTTCCCTGCACGGCACGGAAATCCTGGACGTGGGCTGCGGCAGCCATCCCCTCTTCCTGATGCGCGCGCCTTTCGGCCGCAAGGTCGGCGTCGATCAACTCGCCTCCGCCCTGCCGCCCGAAGACGGGCGGG
>DATENA010000201.1:0-14869 GCA_035275285.1 Fibrobacteria bacterium
TTATAAGCTGCCGATGCCGGTATCCGCGGCGCATGCCTGCACGGCGGAGCTTTTTTTCGGACTGACCCTGTTGATGGCTTTCGCCACTTCGCGGGCCTGGACCGGGGCCAAGACCCCCGGCTTCCGCTGGAACGCGCCGGAGCAAGCGCTTTCCCTGGCCTTCTGCCTCGCCGTCTTTCTGCAGATCCTGGTGGGAGCGGTCATGCGGCATAGTTATGCAGGCCTTTCCATCCCCACCTTCCCCATGGCCTATGGTCAGATTGTTCCACCCTTTTGGAACTTTGGCATCGCGGTCCATTTCCTGCATACGCGGGTGGGCGCCTCCGTGCTGGTGGTCCTGGGCGCGGTGCTGATCCGGAGCGTTTTCGCCTCCAAGCGCCTGCCGGGTTCCGTCAAGGCCTTGGCCGGATTCCTGGCTTTCGCGTTGGCATTGCAATGCTTACTGGGGATGGTCACGATTTGGACGGGTAAGGCGCCGGTGCCCACTACCTTCCACCTATCCGTGGGCGCCTTGGTTTTCGCCACCGGATTGCTACTCTTCATGGCGATCTGCAGGCTGCAAAAACCGGTTCCCGATCTCGCGGAGCCCAAGGGAAACGCAGTGGACCCAAAGCCCCTTCCCCTCCAACGCGACGGCGTGGCCCTGACATGAAGGCCGTGGCCCCCGTTTCCGCCGCCTCCGGCGCTCCCTCCGCTTCCAACGCCCCCCATGCCATCGCCTCCTTCTTCGAACTGATGAAGCTGAAGATGGTGTTCCACATCCTGATCACCACCTTCGTGGGGTATTACCTGGGCAGCAAGGTGGAAATGGCCCAAGCCCTCCTGTGGCACACCCTCCTGGGCACGGGCCTGCTCGCCATCGGCGCCTTCGCCTTGAACCAGGCCATCGAAAAGGATTACGACAAGCTGATGGAGCGCACCCGCACGCGGCCCATTCCCACCGAGAGGGTGGGGAGGACCGCCGCCGTGGTGTTCGGATGCCTGTGCTTCCTGGTCGGCACCGCCTATTTGTGGATTTACGTCAATGCCCTCACCGCTTTCCTGGGCGGCCTGACCCTGGTCCTGTACGCGGCCGTCTATACGCCCATGAAGCGCATGTCCAGCCTCAATACCCTGGTGGGGGCCATTCCCGGGGCGCTGCCCCCGCTGATGGGCTGGACCGCCGCGCAGGACTCCCTGGGGTTGGGCGGCATGATCCTGGCCGCCATCCTCTTCTTCTGGCAACTGCCCCATTTCCTCGCCCTGGCCTTGATGTACAAGGACGATTACCGCCTGGGGGGCTTCAAGATGCTCAGCGTCACGGATCCGACCGGAGAGGCCTGTTTCCGGCACATCATCGTGCAAACCCTGATCCTGGTGCTGGTCTCCCTGTTCCCCTTCGTGTTCCGGTTCGCCGGACCCTGGTACCTCGCCACGGCGTCGATCGGAGGCGGCTATTTCCTGCTCTCCGCGATCTCCCTGGCCCGCCGCCGCAACCGCGAAGCCGCGCGTGCCCTCTTTTTCACGTCCCTCGCCTATCTGCCCGTGCTGTTGCTGGTGATGGCCTGGGACAAGGCCATTCTGTTCGTATAGCCTTCCGGCCGATGGTCGCGAGCGTCGCCGGGCGCGGCGGTGCTTCGACGTAGCATCGATGCGACCTCGGGCGGCGCCCAGGCGCGGTCTTTGGCCTCGCGGGGACTTTTCGATACCCTGTTAAGCGATTGTCCCTGCTCCGTTTAGGGATCCGGCTTGCGAGCAGCCGCCATGCGCGGCCGCGTTTCTCTGACAACTATTCGCATTTCCAACTTGTGCCACTTGCTTTCTTTATGCTACTCTAACCGCGAGATGCCTGAGGAAATTTTCTTCATCGCGATGATCGAATGGATTGAATTTCAAATTGCGCTTATTTATCTTTTTCCGCCGTTGATGCTGGCATCGGACAAAACCGTTTTCCTTCTCGCTCAACTCCTGCAACGGAGAGCTACTTAATGGTATTCCCAAAGTGGACAAACAAGATCCCGGCGATCGCCGCGGTATCCGCTTTCGTACTTCTCAACGCGATCATCTTCGTTTTCTGGTATTGGTTCTCGCCCAAGCACCTGAACGTCGGGTATCAGCCTGAGCAACCCATCCACTACAGCCACAAGCTGCACGCGGGCGAGCTCGGCATCGATTGCCGGTACTGCCATTTCAACGTGGAGCGCGGCCAGTTCGCGGGCGTGCCCCCGACGGAGGTGTGCATGAACTGCCACGCCACGGTGAAGACCAACTCCCCGGAGATCGTCAAGATCCGCGAGGCGTTCTCCACCGGCCGCCCCATCCCCTGGGTGCGCATCCACAAGCTCCCCGAGTTCGCCTACTTCAACCACAGCGCCCACGTGAACAAGGGCGTGAGCTGCGTAACCTGCCACGGCCGCATCGACCAGATGGAAGTCGTGCGCGAGGTCCAGCCCCTGAGCATGGCCTGGTGCCTGGATTGCCACCGCGACCCCGCCAAGAACATCCGCGACCGCAAACTCGTGACCAATCTGGCCTGGCACCCCGACGGCGACCCGGTGGAGAACGGCCGCAAGTTCATGGAAAAGTATCACGTCAATACCAGAACGGATTGCAATACATGTCATCGTTAAATCTGGACCCCAAGAATACCGGTAAGCAGTACTGGAAAAGCCTGGACGAACTGGGGGAGGCCCCGGAGTTCAAGAATTTCCTCGAGCGCGAGTTCCCCGAGGGCGCGTCCGAGATGGGCAGCGGGGTCTCCCGCCGCAGGTTCCTGCAGGTCATGGGCGCCGGCATGGCGCTGGCCGGCGTGTCCGGATGCAAGGTGATCCGCCGCCCCGAGCAGAACATCCTTCCCTACAACAAGACGCCGGAAAGCCTCATCCCGGGCATTCCCCAGTTCTACGCAACGGCCATGTCCGTGGGCGGCGAGGCCGTGGGCCTTCTGGTCGAGAGCCATGAAGGCCGCCCCACCAAGGTGGAGGGCAATCCCAAGCATCCCTCCAGCCTGGGGGCCACCGGCAAATACCACCAGGCTTCGGTGCTGGGCCTGTACGATCCGGACCGCAGCCGGGACCCGGTCAAGGGCGGGCAGTCTTCCGATTGGAACGCTTTCTGGTCCGATGCGGACTCCCTCTTCGCGGCCTACAAGCGGAACGGCGGCCAGGGCCTGCGTTTCCTGAGCGGCTACATCGGCTCGCCTTCCCTGGCGGACGTCAAGGCCCACGTGCTCAGGACCTTTCCCGACGCCAAGTGGACCACCTACGAGCCCGTGGTCAAGGACTCCCAGGCGCAGGGTATCGCGGCAGTTACGGGTGCGGACCTGGCCCCCCATTACAGGTTCGAGGCCGCCAAGCGCGTGCTCTCCATCGACGCCGACTTCACCGAGGCGGAATCCGATCACCTCAAGTACGGGAAAGCCTTCGTTTCCACCCGCAATCCGGACCTGGGAACCGAGAAGATGAGCCGGCTCTACGTGGTGGAGTCCCTGTATTCCCCCACCGGCGGCACCGCCGATCACCGCTTGCGCGTCAAGCCGAGCCAGATCCTCCCCGTGCTGATCCTGGTGGCCAAGGAACTCCAGGCCCAGGGCCTGGCCTTGGGCGAATGGGCCGCCGAGATCGGCGCCCTCTCCGCCGATCCCGCTTCCGCGGGCGTCAGCGCCGGATACGTCAAGGAGCTGGCCAAGGACATCCTGGAACACAAGGGCGCGTCCCTGGTGGTGGTCGGGAAGTACCAGCCGGCCCTGGCGCATGCCGTCGGCCACGCCCTCAACGCCGCCTTGGGTAACATAGGTGCTACGGTCGAATACAAGCCCTCCGCCCTCAAGGCCCTCAACGGGGAGACGGCCGGCGCCTACGAATCCATCGCCGAGCTGGCCTCCGCCATGGCCGCCGGCCAGGTGGAGACCCTGGTCATCCTGGACTCCAATCCCGCCTTCGCCACCCCCGCCGATCTCGACTTCGCGGGCAAGCTGGCCAAGGTCAAGCACGTCATCAACCTGGGCCCGGAAGCCAACGAGACTTCGGCCTTGAGCGAATGGCACTTGCCCATGAGCCATTTCATGGAAGAATGGGGCGACGGCCTCGCCTATGACGGCACGGCGTCCATCGCCCAGCCCCTGATCCAGCCCCTGTACGAGACCCGGGGCGGGGCGGAACTATTGGCCGGCCTTTCCGGTTTCGAGCATCGCAAGAGCCATGACATCGTCAAGGAATACTGGCGCAAACAGTCGGGCGGGATGGATTTCGAGCATAAGTGGCGCGAAGCGCTCCATGACGGCGTCATCCCCAGGACCGCTTACGCTTCGGTCCATCCCGGCGCGATCCAGGGCGGCATCGCCAAGCTGGCCGCCGCGGTCAAGCCCCCCAAGGCCGGCGGCCTGGAAATCATCTTCCGCGCCCATCCCAACCTCTATGACGGGCGCTATGCCAACAACGCCTGGCTGCAGGAGCTGCCGGACCCCATCACCAAGCTGACCTGGGACAACGCCGCGTTCATCTCCCCCAAGCTGGCCGACCGGCTCGGCGTTTCCGACAAATTGTTCAACAAGGACAAGACCGGCACCAGCATGGGCGAATACCGGAACCGCCCCATGGTCAAGGTCACCGTGGGCGGCAAATCCCTGGAAGCCGTGGCCTGGATCGTCCCCGGCCTTTCCGAGGACACCGTCCTCCTGCATTTCGGGTACGGCCGCCGCAACACCGGCAAGGTCGGCACCGGCACCGGTTTCGACGCCTATGCCATCATGAACAGCGCCTCGCCCTTCTTCTCCGGGGACGTGAAGGTGGAAGCCACCGGCGGACTGTACGAGGTCGCCTGCACCCAGGACCATTGGTCCCTGGAAGGCCGCCCCATCGTCCGCGAGTCCGGCCTGGAAGGCTACGAAGAGAACAAGGAAGAGGCTTTCTCGGAAGAGAAATGGAACGAGCATCCCGTCGATCCGGCCACCGGCAAGGAAAAGTCCCTGTGGACGGAGGCCTCCAAGGAAAAAGGCGGCGCGCGCGGCACCTATGACTTCACCCAGGGCATGCAGTGGGGGATGGTCATCGACCTGAACGCCTGCACCGGCTGCAACACCTGCCTGCTCGCCTGCACCGCGGAGAACAACATCCCCGTGGTCGGCAAGGAACAGGTCCTGCGCGGCCGCGAGATGCATTGGATCCGCCTGGACCGCTATTTCTCCGGCGACATCGACAATCCCGAACTGGTGTTCCAGGTGATGACCTGCCAGCAGTGCGAGAACGCCCCTTGCGAAGAAGTCTGCCCCGTCGCCGCCACCGTGCATTCGCACGAAGGCCTGAACGACATGGCCTACAACCGCTGCATCGGCACGCGTTATTGCTCCAACAACTGTCCGTACAAGGTCCGCCGGTTCAACTTCTTCAACTACACCAACACCTGGAAGAACTCGTCCCTGTCCATGCAGAAGAACCCGGACGTCACCGTCCGCTTCCGCGGCGTCATGGAGAAGTGCACCTATTGCGTGCAGCGCATCAACCGCGCGCGCATCCAGTACAAGAACAAGGGCCAGGAGACCATTCCGGAAGGGGCCGTGACTCCCGCCTGCGCCCAGGCCTGCCCCACGGACGCCATCGTTTTCGGCGACATCAACGATGCCTCCAGCCGGGTGGCCAAGCTCAAGGCCCATCCGCGCAATTACGGCGTACTCAGGGATCTGAACACCAAGCCCCGCACCAGCTATCTCGGGCGCGTGCGGAACCCCAACAAAGCCATCGAGAGAATCAAGGCTTAAGGCCAAGGCACCGGGTAAGGGAAAAAGGCAAGGACCTCTATGATACTGCATCGCGACGACGACCCCACGAAGAGACCGGTACTGGTCGAGACCGGCGACTTCCATGAAGTCACCGATATCATCACCGTTCCGGCCGAGACCAAGCCTACGTCCACGTGGGTGATCCTCCTTCTCATGAGCCTTTCCCTGCTCTCCGTGATGGTGGGCATGATCGGCTACCTGTTCTGGGAAGGGACCGGCGTCTGGGGCGTGAACATCCCCGTGGGCTGGGGCTGGGCCATCGTGAACTTCGTGTGGTGGATCGGCATCGGCCACGCGGGCACGCTGATTTCCGCCATCCTTTTCCTGTTCCGCCAGAAGTGGCGCACGGCCATCAACCGCTTCTCGGAAGCCATGACCATTTTCGCGGTGATGTGCGCCGGCATTTTCCCGGGCATCCACGTCGGCCGCATCTGGGTCATCTATTTCGTGTTCCCGATCCCCAACAGCATGTCGGTGTGGCCCAACTTCCGCAGTCCCCTGCTGTGGGACGTGTTCGCGGTGTCGACCTACTTCACCGTTTCCGTGCTGTTCTGGTACATGGGCCTGATCCCCGATTTGGCCACCTTCCGCGACCGCGCCACCACCAAGGTCCGCGAGTTCATCCTCTCCATCTTCGCCCTGGGCTGGCGCGGGTCCGCCCGCCACTGGCAGAACTACGAGCGCGCCTACCTGATCCTGGCCGCCATCTCCACGCCGCTGGTGCTCTCGGTGCACTCCATCGTGTCCTTCGACTTCGCCGTGTCCAAGGTCCCGGGCTGGCATACCACCATCTTCCCGCCCTACTTCGTCGCCGGCGCCGTGTTCTCCGGCTTCGCCCTGGTGGAGACCCTGCTGCTCATCGCCCGCCAGGTCTTCGGCCTGCACAAGGTGGTGCGCATGCACCATCTGGACAACATGAACAAGTTCATGCTGCTGACCGGCTCGCTGGTGGGCTATGCCTACGGCATGGAGCTGTTCATCGCCTGGTACTCCGGCAACATGTACGAACGCTTCGCCTTCTACAACCGCGCCCTGGGCGAGTTCTGGTGGTCCTACTGGATCATGGTCTCCTGCAACGTGATCGCCCCGCAGCTCTTCTGGTTCAAGAAGATCCGCTTCAACATCCCCATCATGTTCATCATCACCATCCTGATCAACATCGGCATGTGGTTCGAGCGCTTCGTCATCGTGATCACCCTGCACGCGGACTTCCTGCCTTCTTCCTGGGGCTACTACCGTCCCACCTGGGTGGATATCTGGACCTATATCGGCACCTTCGGCCTGTTCGGCACGTTCTTCCTGCTGTTCCTGAAGTACCTGCCCCAGCTCGCCATCGCGGAAGTGAAGGGCGTCATGCCCCAAGCCAGCCCGCATTTCGGCGATGACCATCACGGTTCCCCGGCCGCCGCGGCCGCGAAATCCAAAGGACATTGAGAATGGAAAAGACCATCTCCGACGTCAAACCCAAAGTATTCGGCGTGCTGGCGCAATTCTCCAGCCCCAAGGACGTGTACCATGCCGCGGAGAAGGTCCGCGACAAGGGCTACAAGAAATGGGACGTGCATTCGCCGTTCCCGATCCACGGCATCGACGGCGCCATGGGCATCGGCGATTCCCGCATCGGCTGGATCGCGCTGTTCTGCGCCATGGCAGGCGCCTTCGGCGGCTTCGGCCTGCAATACTGGATCAACATGTTCGCCCAGCCGGTGGTCATCGGCGGCAAGCCCCTGAACCCCTATCCCGCCTTCGTCCCGGTCACCTTCGAGCCCGGCATCCTGTTCACCGCCTTCGGCTGCCTGCTCGGCATGCTGGCCCTGAACGGCCTGCCCCGCCTGTACCATGCCCTGTTCAAGAGCGCCAACTTCAAGAAATTCTCGGACGACGGATTCTTCATCAGCATCGAGGCCCGGGATCCCCGTTTCAATTTGAACGAGACGCGCAAACTGCTCGAGGACATCGGCGGGCGCAATATCGAAGTCGTGGAGGATTGAACCCTTGAAATCCCATAACAGAACCGCATCGGCTTTCGCCGGGCTGGCCCTGGTTTCGGCTCTCCTGGGCTGCCGCGGCCAGACCACGGAGAACACTCCCATCTGGATCAAGCACGGCATGGAATTCCAGCCCAAGCTGCTGCCCTATGGCCACAGCGTCCTTTTCCCGGACGGCCGCGTCATGCAGCATCCGCCGGAAGGCACCGTGGCCGTGGGATTGCTGAAGGAAGACGACGTGTACTACCGCGGCGGGCAGGACACCGCCCATTATGGCGCCAACCCGATGAAAATCGACGCCATGCTCCTGGAGCGCGGACAGGAACGCTTCCAGATCTATTGCACGCCCTGCCACGGCCGCACCGGCATCGGGAACGGCATCGTCATCGCGCGAGGCTTTCCCGTTCCTCCCCCCAATTTCCAGGACGACCGCATCGTGGCCATGGCGGACGGCCAGCTCTTCCACACCATCACCTACGGCGTGCGCAACATGCCTTCGTACGGCAAACAGATTCCCGAAGAGGACCGCTGGGCCATCGTGGCCTATCTGCGGGCCCTGCAACGGAGCAACCACGCCACCATCAACGATGTTCCCGATAGTGAACGGGCCAACCTGAAGTAGCAAGGATTAGGGATGTCTAAGGATAATTACCGATTGAGTGTAAAACTGGGGGGCGCGCCCATCTTCCTGGGCGCGGGCGTCCTGGGCGCCGTCCTATGCGTCGTCAGCTTCCTGCAGAACCGCAAGGATTTCTTCGCGTCGTACCTGACGGCGTTCTGCTTCTTCCTGGCCATCGCCACGGGATCGTTCTTCTTCGTCTTCGTCCAGCACCTGGCCCGTTCCGCCTGGAGCGTGACCATCCGGCGCATCAGCGAAACGGCCGCGGCCAACCTTCCCTGGATGGCTCTGCTGTTCATCCCGTGCATCCTCGGCGCCAAGGATCTGCTGCCCTGGCTGGATCCGGAAATGCGCGCCCATGACCACCTGGTGCACATCAAGGCCGCATACCTGAACCCGACCTTCCTCTACATCCGCCTGGCCGCCTACTTCGGGCTCTGGACCGTCTTCAGCCTCTGGTTCCTGAAGACCTCGCGCAAGCAGGACGAGACCGGGGATCCCGCCCTCACCACCAAGATGGGCAAGGTCGCCGCCGGCGCCGCCGCGGTTTTCGCCATGACCCAGACCTTCTTCGCCTTCGATTGGATCATGTCCCTGGACCCGCATTGGTTCTCCACCATGTTCGGCGTGTATTTCTTCGCCGGCTCCGTGGTGCTGCAATACTGCTTCCTCATCCTCGCCAGCGCCGTCCTGCGCAAGAAAACCGGACGCCGGGACATCTACCGCACGGATCATTTCCACGACGCCGGCAAGCTCCTCTTCGGCCACAACGTGTTCTGGACCTATATCGGCTTCAGCCAGTTCTTCCTGATCTGGTACGCCAACATCCCGGAAGAGACCCTGTTCTTCCACCATCGGGCCGCCGGCTCCTGGAAGGTCATCAGCCTGATGCTGCCCTGGTGCCATTTCGCCATCCCGTTCCTGTACCTCATGTCCTGGCACGTGAAACGGAACATCCTGGCCCTGTCGGCCGGGGCCGTGTGGCTGGCGATCATGTGCTATGTCGATCTTTACTGGCTCATCCAGCCCAACTTCCACCATCACGGCGCCCATTTCGGCTTGAGCGACGTCGCCTCCATCCTGGCCGTAGGCGGATTCTTCCTGTTCCTCTTCGTCCGGCGTCTCAACCAAGCCAACCTGATTCCCGCCGGCGATCCGCGCCTGCCGGAATGCCTTATCTATGACAACGGGGTAGTCACCAATGAGCAGCACTGATTCCCGCACGGTGGATCCGACCCATTCGCATCCGTCCGAAAACGGCGGCCATGAAATGTCCGATTTCAGCTGGACCACGGTCCTATGGCTCATTCCGCTCTCCGTCGTCATCCTGCTGACCTTTTTCGCGGTCTGCATCGCCTGGTTCAAGGGCGCCAAGGACCATGAGCTGGAATCCAAGCAGGCGGCGTTCCAGACCACCGAGCTGAACCAGCTCCACGCCAAGGAGGGCGAGGTCCTGTCCTCCTACAAATGGGTGGACAAGGAAAAGGGCCGGGTGCAGATCCCCATCGCCCAGGCCATGGAGCAGATCGCCAAGGAACACCGGAATTCCACCGGCCGGGAATGGAAGCCCATCACCGACACCTACCTGCAAGGCGCCGCATTCTCGGCCCAGGCCGCCGCCCCGGCGAATGAAGGCCCCTCCTCCGGGATCTCCATCGACGAAGTGGAAGCGCCCAAGGCCGAACCGGCGTCCAAGGAAAAACACCACGCCGCCGAGGGCCACAAGGCCGAAGAAAGGGCCAAGTAGCAGCCCATGATCGCGTTCAACCCCTCCTTGCGCATCTTCCTGGTCCTCCTGGCCGCTTCGGCGGCCTGGTTCTGCCGGGATGCATCCGCTTTCGGCGGCAGCTACGGAAGCCAGACGGAGACGGTGGTGGGCGCGGACGGGCAGTCCCTGCCCGCGAACCTGGTGGACGTGGGCATCGAGGAGCATCTCGGGGAGCAGATCCCCCTGGACGCGCGTTTCAAGGACGAAACCGGCAAAGAGGTGGAGATCGGGGCGTACTTCCGGGCGGGCAGGCCCGTGCTGCTGAACTTCGCCTATTTCCAATGTCCCATGCTCTGCAACATGGTCCTGGGCGGCATGCTGGAAGGCATGAAGAAGCTGGATTGGACCCCGGGCAAGGAATACGAGATCGTGACCATCAGCATCGATCCGCGCGAAGGGCCGGAACTGGCCGCCGCCAAGAAGCAGACGCATATCGAAGCCCTGGGCCGCCCGGAAGCCGCGGCCGGATGGCATTTCCTCACCGGGTCCGACAAGGACATCCGCAAAGTGGCCGATGCCATCGGGTTCAAATACCAGTACGTCAAGACCAGCAATGAATACGCGCATGCGGCCGGGGTCTTCACCCTGTCGCCCGCGGCCAAGATCTCCCGGTACCTGTACGGGGTCGAGTTCAAGAAGAAGGACCTGCGCCTGGCCTTGCTGGACGCTTCGGAGGGGAAGGCCCTGTCCATCGGGGACAAGCTGGTGATGTTCTGCTATCGTTACGATGCGAACGCCAAGGGGTACGTGCTTTTCGCGCGCAATTTCATGAAGGGCTCCGGAGTCGCCGTGGTCGCGGGTCTGGCCCTGTTGCTGGGCGCCCTTTGGCGCAAGGAATTCAAACGGCGGGACGTCGCCCGGAGGCCCGTGGCCACCGGGTCCGGAGCCTGAACCGATGGTTGCGAAGAGAATCTTTTAAATACCGGGTATAAGAGAAGAATATGGACAACAGCAAAACATTCTGGCTCCCTGAAAAGGCCTCCACTTTCGTCGATATCGTGGATCCGGCCTTCGATCTCTATCTCTGGATCTCCATTTTCTTTTTCGGGCTCATCCTCATCCTGATCACGGTTTTCACCGTGAAGTACCTGCGCCGCCGCCCGGATCAACTGGCCACCGCCCAGATCACGCACAACCTGACCCTGGAACTGGGCTGGACCATCATTCCCCTGCTCATCGTCATGGGCCTGTTCTTCCTGGGCATGAAAGGCTTCCTGCACATGCGCGTCGCTCCCGCCGGCTACATGCAAGTCAACGTGAAGGCCCAGAAATGGAGCTGGAGCTTCGAATATCCCTCCGGCGCCATCAACGATACCCTGGTGGTCCCGGTCAACACGCCCGTCAAGCTGGCCATGACCTCCCGGGACGTGCTGCACAGCTTCTACATCGCGGCCTTCCGCACCAAGGCGGACGTGATCCCCAACCGCTGGCATGCGCTCTGGTTCCAGGCCACCCGCACGGGCGTGTTCCCGGTGCAGTGCACCCAGTATTGCGGCACCAACCATTCCTACATGCTCACGGCCGTGAAGGTGATGGAGCCGGACGCGTATACGGAATGGCTCGCCAACGCTTCCGATCCCGGCAAGGGCAAGTCCCCGGCCGAATTCGGCGCCATCCTGTACCAGAAGCGCGGTTGCAACGCCTGCCACAGCGTCGACGGCACCAAGGCCGTGGGACCCAGCTGGAAGGGCATCTACGGCAAGCAGGAGAACACCAGCGCCGGCTCCGTGACGGTGGACGACGCCTATCTGCACGAATCCATGATAGCGCCCCAGGCCAAGGTCGTGACGGGCTTCCAGCCCGTGATGCCCACCTTCCAGGGCGTGCTTTCCGATCGGGAAGTCGCGGCCATCATCGAATACATCAAGACCTTGAAGTGACAGCTTAAAACTGGACGGATCAACATGATTGCCCACGTACATCACGAAAACATCAATTATCTGAAGGCCTCGAAGGGCCTCAAGAACTGGCTGATCACGGTGGACCACAAGCGCATCGGCATGATGTACTTGGCCTCCATCCTGGTCTTCTTCGTCACCGGCGGCACCTTCGCGGGCCTCTTCCGCCTGGAACTCTGGAGTCCCTTGAAGGAGTTCCTGACGCCGGACCAGTACAACCAGTTCTTCACCCTGCACGGGGTGATCATGGTGTTCCTGGTGGTGGTCCCGGGCATTCCGGCGGCCATCGGCAATTTCATCCTTCCCATCCAGATCGGGGCCAAGGATCTGGCCTTTCCCAAGCTGAACCTCACCAGCCTCTACCTGTATTGGATCGGCGCGGCCATCGCCCTGTATTCCATCGTGGCCGGCCACGCGGACCAGGGCTGGACCATGTACGCCCCGTATTCCCTGTCGCGCAATCCCGCCGTGCTCTGGATGATGGTCGCGGCCTTCATCCTGGGATTCTCGTCCATCCTCACGGGCCTGAACTTCATCGTCACCATGCACAACATGCGCGCTCCCGGCATGACCTGGTACCGCATGCCCCTGTTCCTGTGGGCCATGTACGCCACCGGCATCATGCAGATCTTCGCGACGCCGGTGCTGGCCATCACCCTGGTCCTGCTGCTGCTCGAGAATTTCTTCGGCATCGGCATCTTCGACCCGGCGCTGGGCGGGGATCCGCTCCTGATGCAGCATTTCTTCTGGTTCTATTCGCATCCGGCCGTGTACATCATCGTCGTGCCCGGGTTCGGCATCGCCTCCGAGATCATCGCCTGCTTCGCCAAGAAGGACATCTTCGGCTACCGCTTCGTGGCCTACTCCTCCGTGGCCATCGCCATCATCGGCTTCATCGTCTGGGGCCATCACATGTTCGTGGCCGGCCAATCCGAGCTGGCCGATTCCATCTTCTCCTTCCTCACCTTCTTCACGGCCGTGCCTTCCGCCATCAAGGTGTTCAACTGGACCGCCACCCTGTACAAGGGTTCCATCGAGCTGCGCACCCCCATGCTGTACGCTCTGCAGTTCCTGTTCAATTTCACCATCGGCGGCCTCACGGGCATCATCCTGGCCATCCTCTCGGTGGACATCCATCTGCACGACACCTACTTCGTGGTGTCGCATTTCCATTACGTGGCCATGGGCAGCACCATGATCGCCTTCATCGCCGGCATCCATTACTGGTGGCCCAAGATGACGGGCAAGATGTACAACGAGAAGGTCGGCCAGCTCGCGTCCATCCTGGTGTTCATCGGCTTCAACGTCACCTTCTTCGTGCAGCTCATCATGGGTTCCCAGGGAAGCCCGCGCCGCTATTACCATTACCAGGATCAGTTCCAGATCCACCACCAGATCTCCACCATCGGCTTCGTGCTCCTGGCCTCCGGCCTGTTCCTGGCCCTCGGCAACCTGATCGCGTCCTTCTTCAATGAATCCGTAGCCCCCAAGAATCCCTGGGGCGCCAAGACCCTGGAATGGCAGGAGGCGGATTCCCCTCCCGTGCTCTACAACTTCAAAGAGACCCCCGTGGTCACCCACGGTCCCTACGCCTTCGAGACGGAGAAAGCCTAATGGCCACCGCAAGCACCGGATTACCCGAACATCACGTAGCCCATCATTTCGATTCGGCCGATCAGGAGTTCGACTCCGCCAAGGCCGGCATGTGGCTGTTCCTGGCCTCGGAAATCATGATGTTCGGCGCCCTGTTCGTGGGCGCGCTCGTCTTCCTGACCCTGCACCCCGACGCGTTCCATGAGGGCTCCCGCCATCTGGACTGGCGCATGGGCGCCATCAACACCTTCTTCCTCCTGACCAGCGGTCTGACCATGGGCCTGGCCGTCCTGGCGGCCCAGGCCGGCCGGCAGGCCAAGGTGCGCGTGAACATCATCGCCAGCCTGTTCCTGGCCGCGGGGTTCCTCGTGGTCAAGGCCATCGAATATTCCACCAAGATCCACCACGGCACCCTGCCCGGCCGTTTCTGGCATGGGGAAGGGTTCACGGATCCCTTCACCCACATCTTCTACGGCCTGTACTTCGTGATGACCGGCCTCCATGGGCTGCACGTGCTCATCGGCATGGGCCTGATGATCTTCGCCCTGGTCCGCTCCAGCAAGGTCCAATTCACCCGCGCGTATTTCACCCCCATCGAAATGGTGGCCCTCTATTGGGCCCTGGTCGATCTGGTCTGGGTGTTCCTTTTCCCTCTTCTCTATCTGATAGGGTAATCGCATGTCCAACGAACAAAGCCCCGGCCACGCCATCCCCAAGTCGACCATCGTCGGCAGCTATTTCGCATTGCTGTTCCTGGCCGCCGTCATGATCTGCCTGTCCCGCATCGACACGGACCGCTTCGGCGTAGACTGGATGGACCTGCATGCCTTCAAGGCCTGCCTCATCATGGGCATCGCCCTGGTCATGGGCATCATCGTCTCCATGTTCCTGATGGGCCTGCGCTACGAGAGCAAACTGCTCAACCTGACCATTTTCCTTTCCAATTTCGTTTTCCTGCTCATTTTCGTGCTGTTCACCTGGGTGGACACCTCCTTCCGCGGCGAAGTGGATCCGAGCTTCACCCAGCAGATCAATTTCACGTCCCCGGTGAAGGTGGAAGAAGGCGCCGCCGGCGGACACGGCGAGGCCGGTCACGGACCGGCTTCCGCTTCCGGGGCGGCCAAAACGCCCACCACGGCCCCGGGCACGGCTCCGGTGGATTCCTCGAAAGGTCCCAAGCAAACGGCTCCTTCCACCGCCCCCGCCACTCCCGCGGCCGGAGGCGCCCCCGCCCCCGCCCCCGCCCCG
>DATENA010000202.1:0-30624 GCA_035275285.1 Fibrobacteria bacterium
ACTCCCGACTCCCGACTCCCGACTCCCGACGGAGAGCATCCCCGAGGGCAAAGGCGTCTACCAAAGTTCCGTTGATTCCCGATCCGTCTTTTCCTAACTCGAGCGTGTCCCATGAAGCACCTCCGCATCGACCTCTTCCTCCTCCTCGGCGTCCTGGCCCTGGTGGGCTTCGGCATCGTCATCATCTACAGTTCTTCCGCCGCGTTCGCCCAGGGAAGGGGGTTGCCGGATTCGTATTTCCTGGTGAACCACATCAAGAAGGTGATCATCGGTTTCATCGCCTTTTTGATCGGGTTGAGCGTGCCGTACAAGACCTGGGAGAAGGCGGCCCGGCCGGTGATGCTGCTGGCGCTGGCGCTGCTCGCCATCGTGGTGACCGTGGGCATGTCCGCCCATGGCGCGCGCCGCTGGATCCAGTTCGCGAGCTTCGGCCTGCAGCCTTCGGAGCTGGCCAAGGTGGCCATGGTGTTCTTCCTGGCGCGCTTGCTGACCGAAAAGGCCGAGATCATGGGGACCTTCCGCAAGGGGTTCGTCGCCTCCCTGCTGGTTTCCGGAGTCACCTTCCTGCTGATCCTCAAGCAGCCGAACTACAGCACCGCCGCCACCGTGCTGGCCATTTCCGTGGCCATGGTCTTCGCGGGCGGTTGCAGGGTGTCCCATCTCCTGAGCGTGGGTCTGGTGGCGGTCCCGGCCCTGGGCGCCCTGATGGTCAGCAGCCCGTACCGCCTCAAACGCGTGATGGCCTTTCTGCACCCCGAAAACAATCCCGCCAGTTCCTACCAGAGCCTGCAGGCGCTCATCAGCCTGGGCAACGGCGGCTTATTCGGCACCGGCCTGGGCACCAGCACCCAGAAGCTCGGCTACCTGCCCATGCCCTTCACCGATACCATCTTCTCCATCCTGGGCGAGGAACTGGGGCTGATGGGGACGGTGCTGTGCCTGTCCCTGTTCGCCCTCGTCATCTGGCGCGGCTTGCGCGTCTCCTTTTATTGCCCCGATCGGTTCGGCAGCCTGGCCGCCCTGGGGATGGTGGTCTCCCTTTCGGTCAACGTCATCATGCACGTGGGCGTATGCGCGAAGTTCTTCCCGACCACGGGCCAGCCGCTTCCCTTCGTTTCCTACGGCGGCACCTCTCTGTGCGCGGGCCTTTTCGCCATGGGCGTATTGCTGAACATTTCGGGGCATTCCCTGGAATCGATCCCGGAATCCTGGCGCGAGAACCCGGAAAAGTGGCAATTGCTGGCGGGCGCGGCCCGGAACCGTCCCGGCCGCGGCCGGTCGCAAGGTTCCCGCGAGACGCTCGGAAGGGTGCGCGGGACGCGCGGAGGGGCGGCGGCATGAAGCCCTCCATCCGCTTCACGCGCCTGCATTTCATCGGCATCGGCGGATCCGGCATGTCCGTGCTCGCCGAAGTGCTGGCTTCCTGGGGCTTCCGCATTTCCGGATCGGACGGGCAGGGCGGCGAAACCGTGAGCCGGCTCAAGGCCCTGGGCATGCGGGTGGAGGTGGGACACCGCGCCGAAAACGTGGGCGAGGCCAACGTGGTGGTGTATTCCTCCGCCGTCCCGGACGACAATCCCGAGCTGGCGGAGGCCCGCCGGCGCGGCATCCCCGCCGTCAAGCGCGCGGAGATGCTGGGCGAAGCCCTGCGCGGCAAGTATCCCCTGGCCGTGTCCGGCACCCACGGGAAAACCACCACCACCACCATGCTCGGGCGCATCTGGCTGCATGCGGGCAAGGATCCCACCTTGCTGGCCGGCGGCACCGCCCGGGGCGAGAACCTCTCCGCCGTGGCCGGCCAGGGACAGATCCTGATCGTGGAAGCGGACGAATTCGATCGCTCCTTCCTGGCCATGCGTCCCGCCTCCGCCATCATCGGCAACATCGACTCCGATCACCTGGACTGCTACGGCACGGTGGAAGGCGTCCGCGACGCGTTCGCCGCCTTCGCCGAGAGCCTGCCCTTCTATGGCCTGGTGGTGGCCAACCGCGACGACGAAGGCGTGCGCGCCATCCTGCCGCGCCTGACCCGCCGCACCGTGACTTACGGACGCGCCAGGGAAGCGGATTACCGCGCCGCGGACGTGCGCCCCGAGGGGCAGGGCATGGTCTTCATCCTGGAACGCAAAGGCGCGAAGCTTGGGGAAGTGGTTCTGAAGGTCCCGGGTATCCACAATGTTTACAATGCCTTAGGCGCCGCCGCGCTTTCCCTCGAGGAAGGCCTTTCCTTCAAGGAAGTGGAGCGCGGCCTGCGGGAATATCCCGGGGTCAAGCGCCGCCTGGAGTATCGCGGCCAGAAAAGCGGCGTGACCTTCTACGATGACTACGCCCATCATCCCACCGAAGTCGCCGCCGCCTTGCAGGCCGCCCGGGGGCTCACCGCCGCCGGTTCCGGGGAGACGGGAAGGCTCATCGCCGTCTTCCAGCCCCATCTCTACAGCCGCACCCGGCAATTGCATCTTGAATTCGCCCAGGCCTTCAAGGCGTGCGATGAGCTGTTCGTGACCCGCGTCTATGCCGCCCGGGAGGCGCCGATTCCGGGGGTGGAAGGCGATTTGATCGCGGATGCGGCCGCGAACGGGGTGCTCCCCGCCGGCATGGTGCATTACATAGAGGACCTGGAAACCCTTCCCGCCTTGGTGGCCGCCTCGCTGCGGGCCGGGGATCTGGTCGTGACCATGGGGGCGGGGGACATCGGCATGCGCTGCACCGGGATCATGGAGGCGCTGGCATGAAGCGCGCCAAACCGGGATCCGCAGGGGCCCAGCGGGGAACCCGCTTCCGCGGCAACGAAGGCCGGATCCTGCGCAACGTGCCGCCGCCGGCCCGCCGCGGCGTGAATTCGCAGAAGTCCGACAAGGTCCGCAGCGAACGGGAGCGCGCGCGCCGCACGGGCCTGCTCCGCCGGGCCTGGGCCGTGCTGCGGACCTCGGTCCTGGCCGCCGCGGTCACGGGAGGCCTGGGAGCGGCGGGCTGGGCCGGCTGGCGGGCATTCGAGAACAACGGTTTCCTGGCCTTGCGCCAGGTGGACGTGGTGGGCAACAAGCTGGTGGGCAAAGCGGCCATCCTGGAGAAGGCGGGCCTGGAACTGGGCACCAAGCTCCCCGCCGTGCCGGTGAAGCGCATCGAGGCCGCTTTGCGTTCCCTGCCCGGCGTGGGCGAGGCCGATGTGCGGCGTATCTTCCCGTCGCGCATAGAGATCCGCGTACGCGAGAAGGAGCCGGTGGCCGTGGGATACGCCCGGGGCTGGTACGGCCTGGCTCCCGACGGATCGCGCATCGCCGGGCTGGATTGGGGCCGATCGGACCTGCCGGTGGTGGACGGCTTCGCGGGCCTGGACCCGGCGGCGCGCGCGGCCCTGGGCGCGTTCCTGGACGGGGCCAAGCGCGGGCATCCGGGGTTGTACGCGAACTTCTCCCAACTGGCGCTGCGCGGGAACGACGGGCTGGAAATCATCCTCCGCGACGGCCGCCTCAAGGTGCTGGTGGGATTGGACCTGCCGTCGCCGGCCCCGGCTAACTCCTTGATTACCCAGGAGAAGGCCACTAGTGGGGCTTCCAATAAGTCGTTGAATTCGCTGGAATTCCTGCAAGCGCTGATCGATCAGCAAAGCGCCGCCATCGACGTGGGCAGGACCGTGGACCTGAGAGTGTACGGGTACGCGTATGTGCGTTGAGATCGCCTCCGCAACCGCTGTGGCCGGGCCTGCGGAAGGGGGTGTGTCGGATGTTACCCCCTCGCGCGCAGGAAAGTCCGATCGCGCGGGCGTTTCGGATCGAAAAAAGATTGTAGCGGAATCCGTTGCAAAAGAATTACTATAATTGAAGGAGATCCCCATGGCAAACCCAATAGTCGGATTGGACATCGGCACCACCAAGATCGGAGTGATCATCGGCGAGGTGGATCCGAACGGCCAATTGAAGATCGTAGGCGTGGGCACCAGCCCCAGCGAAGGCCTGCGCAAGGGCGTGGTGGTCAACATCGAGAAGACGGTCAAGTCCATCCATCGCGCGGTGGAGGAAGCCGAGCTGATGGCGGGGGTGGACGTGGAATCCGTCTTCGTCGGCATCGCCGGGGACCACATCCGCTCCATCAACAGCCGGGGCGTCATCGCGGTATCGCGCACGGACAATGAGATCACCCGCCAGGACGTGGCCCGCGTGATCGAAGCCGCCCGCGCCGTGGCCATCCCCATGGACCGGGAGATGCTGCACGTCATCCCGCAGGAATTCATCGTGGACGACCAGCCCGGCATCAAGGATCCCGTCGGCATGTCCGGCGTGCGCCTGGAAGGCGACGTCCACATCGTGACCGGGGCCATCACCTCGGCCCAGAACATCTACAAGAGCGTCGAGAAGGCGGGCCTCAAGGTCGCCGACATCGTGCTGGAGCCCCTGGCCTCCTCCTATTCCGTGCTCGAGGACGACGAGCGCGAGCTGGGCGCGGCCGTGATCGACATGGGCGGCGGCACCACGGACCTCATCGTCTTCATCGAGGACAGCGTCCGCCACACGGCCAGCATCGGCCTGGGCGGCAAGAACGTGACCAACGATCTGGCCATCGGCATCCGCACCCCCTTGGAGCGGGCGGAAGAGATCAAGCGCAACCACGGCACCTGCCTGCGCGCCGGCCTGGAGAATTCGGAATACATCGCCGTGCCCGGAGTGGGCGGCCGCGAGCAGCGCGAAGTGAGCCGTGCGGTGCTGGCATCCATCATCGAGCCGCGCATGCGGGAGATCTTCACCCTCATCATGCGCGAGCTCCAGAAGAACCATTACCTCGACATGCTCGGGGCGGGAGTGGTCCTGACCGGCGGCGGCGCGCTCATGCATGGCGCGGTGGAACTGGCCGAGCAGGTTTTCGGGATGCCGGTGAAGCTGGGCGTTCCCAAGGGTTTCGGCGGATTGGTGGACTCGGTAGCGACGCCCGTGCACGCCACGGGGGTGGGCTTGGTCCAATATGGAGTGATGCGCTCCAGCCAGAACCGGGACGAACAGGCTTTCGTGCAGGGCAGCGACAGGTTTAAAGAGATATTGCGCAAGATGACCGATTGGGTCAAGCAGTACGTATAGGGACGATGAAGGGTAAATCCTTTAAGGGCAAGGAGATTCAGATGGTTTTTTCATTCGACGACAGCGTCAAGACGGTGGCCAAGCTCAAAGTGGTGGGCGTCGGCGGCGCCGGCGGCAACGCCATCAACCGCATGGTCACTTCCGGCCTGCAGGGCGTGGAGTTCATCGCCGTCAACACCGACGCGATGGCCCTGGAGCATAACCGCGCGGACGTCAAGATCCAGATCGGCACCAAGCTGACCGGCGGCCTGGGCGCCGGCGCGAACCCGAACGTGGGCAACATGTCCATGCAGGAGGACCGCGAGCGCGTGCGCGCGCAGCTGGAAGGCGCGGACATGGTGTTCATCGCCGCCGGCATGGGCGGCGGCACCGGAACCGGGGCCGCGCCCGTCGTGGCCGAGATCGCCCGCGAGATGGGGATCCTCACCGTGGCCGTGGTGACCAAGCCCTTCCTGTGGGAAGGCCCGGTCCGGGACAAGAACGCCACCGGCGGCCTGGACGCCCTGCGCAAGAACGTGGACACGGTCATCGTGGTCCCCAACCAGAAGCTGCTCTCGGTCGTAAGCAAGTCCACGCCCTTGCGCGAAGCCTTCAAGATGGCCGACGACATCCTCAGCTCGGCCACGAGGGGCATTTCGGAAATAATCCTCAAGCACGGGGACATCCAGGTCGACTTCGCGGACGTGCGCGCCATCATGTCCCAGGGCGGCGACGCCCTGATGGGCACAGGCCACGCCAGCGGCGAGAACCGCGCCACCATCGCGGCGGACCGCGCCATCCATTCGCCCTTGCTGGACAATGTCAGCATCGCCGGCGCCACCGGCGTGCTGGTCAACATCACCGGCGGAGAGGACCTGGGCATCATGGAAGTCAACGACGCCATGAACTTCATCTACGAGGCCGTGGGCACGGACACCCAGGCCAACATCATCTTCGGCACCGTCATCAACCCGGATTTCAAGGACGAGATCGCCATCACCGTGATCGCGACCGGCTTCGGCCAGGTGCATATGCCCAAGCAACTGAACCCCAACCTCGCCAAAGGCCTGGATCCGTCCCGGCGTCCCGACGTTTCCCGTCCCGCGCCTTCCTATCCGGCCTATGCGGAGCCCAAGCAGCCCATCGTCGAGCCTTTCCGGGACATGGGGTATGACCGTCCGGCCCCGTCCGAACGCATCGTGGCCCCCGAACGCGGCCTGCCTCCGGAACGGTATGCTCCCGCGGATCGCATCGCTCCCGTGGAACGCCTGGCTCCGCCCGAACGCGTGGCCGGTTTCCAGGATCGCAGCGCCCCCCTGGATCGCTCGGGCAAGCCCGCCGAAGAGGTCCCGCCCTCGCGCGTGCCCTTCGCCAGGCAAGCTCCCGGCCAGGTTCCCGGCAAGGCCGGTTTCGGATACGTGACCCCCGCTCCCCGGGACGATGAGAACCGGGTCCTGTTCAATGACCCCGCAGATCCGTCCCGCAAATCGGGAACCGTCACGCCTCCCGGCCAGAAGGGCCGGTATAAGGATTTGGATCCGGATATCGACTATGAGACTCCGGCGTTCTTGCGGAATCAGGCGGATTAGACCAAGAGAGATCGGGCCGCGGAGGCACCTGGATGGATACTTTTGCGCTCGGGGAGGCATCCCGTCGGGCATACAGGCAGAGATTTCCCGAGGTCACTCGCCTTCGGTCGGAAGTACAGTTTGGATCGGACATCTGCCCAAGGCTTCCATTGTCGGGAGTACAGGCAGATACCCTGTGTCCGCCGCTACGCCCTTCGGAGTCGGGGGTCGGGAGTTGAAAAAAGAGGGGAAACTCTGAGCCCTGGAACGAGCATGGGACATGCTCACTCTTTTCTTCAACTCCCGACCCCCGACCCCCGACGTGATGCGGTTCAAGCGCTAAACAGCGTCAAATCCCCTCCCCTCCCAGCCCCGCAACTCTTCTTCTTACCCCCCCTTTCCTATATTCTCCACTGCCATGTCCGGTCCCATCCAACTCTACGTCCACGTCCCCTTCTGCGAAAAGAAGTGCCATTACTGCGACTTCGCCAGCTGGGAACTGCCCGCCGTGCAACAACGCCGCTGGACGGAGATTATCCTCAAGGAGATTGCGGACCGCGCGCATCTGGCCCAGGGCCGTCCCGTGGACACGGTCTTCTTCGGCGGCGGCACGCCGTCCCTGCTCGCTACGGAATTCCTGGAACGCATCGTGGCGGAAATCCGCGCGCGCTACGATCTGTCCCGCATGCGGGAAATGTCCATCGAATGCAATCCCAGCAGCCTCAAGAAGGATAAGCTCGACCTTTACCACCGGCTCGGCTTCACGCGCATGAGCATCGGCATCCAGAGTTTCCACGCGGAGGAACTGGCGCGCTTGGGACGGGTGCATACGCCCGAAACCGCGCGCCTGGCCTTGGAAACCGTCAAGGCCGACGGGCGGTTCCAATTCAGCGGCGATCTCATCTTCGGCGTGCCCGGCCAGACCGAAGCGTCCTTCTTGGCCAGCCTGGGGATCCTGATTTCATTGGAGCCGGACCATGTCTCCTTTTACGGCCTCACCATCGAAGAAGGCACCGAGTTCGCCAAGCAGCGGGCTTCCGGCGCCCTGATCATGCCGGAGGACGGGATCTATAACGGCATGTATACGGCCGGCGTGGAACTGCTGCGCCGGCACGGCTTCCAGCGCTACGAAGTGTCGAACTTCTCCCAGCCGGGGAAGCCCAGCCTTCACAATCGAGGCTATTGGACCGGCGTGGAATACCTGGCCTTCGGCCCTGGGGCCCACAGCTTTTTCGCGGGCAAGCGCACGGTGAGCCCCCGGTCTTTCGAAGGGTACCTGGAGTGGGGCGGACGCGGCTTCGACGCGGCTTCCTGCGTGGAGGAGACCCTGACCCCGGACAACCTGGTTTCCGAGGCCGTATTGCTGGGCCTGCGCCAAGCGGACGGTGTGCACCTGGGGCGTTTGCGGGACCGGGGGTTCACGCTGCCGCAGGAGGTTTTGGGCAAGTGGGAAAAGGTGGGGATGCTGTCGCGGGACGGGGAGACCATCCGTCTTATCGACGAGGGTTGGTTGTTCCTGGACGAGATCGGATCCGATCTGCTCGCGCGCGGAGTGATGAAAAGGGCGGCGTCCGGAGCAATGAACTTTGATCTGCAACCGACTCTTGAAAATGAATTCGTGAAGATACGCCCGCTTAGGGAAGATGATTTTGAAACGCTTTATTCCATCGCTTGCGATCCGCTTATTTGGGAACAGCATCCGAATAAAAACCGGTATAAAAAGGAACCGTTTGGAAACTACTTCAAGGGCGCAATGGAATCGCAAGGAGCATTTCTCGCCTTTAATGCCAAAACGGGCAAGCCGATAGGAAGCTCGAGATTCTATGCGATTGAAAACGAAGGGAACTCCATTGCGATTGGATACACTTTTCTTGCGAGAGATCATTGGGGCACGACTTATAATCGGGCGCTGAAAACGCTGATGCTCGATCATGCCTTCAGGTTCGTGAACAGCGTCATTTTTCATATCGGCGCCGTAAACATCCGATCCCGGAAAGCGATTGAAAAACTGGGAGCGAAAAAGATCGGCGAAGCGGAAGTAGAGTATTACGGCGAAGCCACAACTTTGAATTTCATCTATCGAATCGACAAAGAAAAATGGAACCATGGAGTTCAAATAGTTTCTGAACGAGATGGGGTGCCGACCTGATGGCCTGGGGAACACCGGTGAAGTTGTCCTTTCTCCCGAAACTCATGTTCCAGGAGCCGCAAGTTGCGCCGGCCCATAGGGCAATCCCGGTATGGCCGGAGATTTTTCCTGATTCCGGTCAAAAAAAAAATAAAACAATTCCCGCGGCTCTTGCATCCAAATAACGGTGCGGAACAAACCCCCGTACCTTGGGAGAAATGATCATGAAAAAGATATCGTCAGCATTGGTTTTGGTGGCGGCGCTATGCGGAGCGCGCACGGCCTCGGCGACCACCTATGAGAGTTACATCATTCAAGGCAATAGCTGCGTGTCCACCACGGTGGGGAATACCCCTGTGTATTCTCAGTTCGGGCCGTACAACACCAGCACCACGACGGGCATGAACTTGACCTGCCCGCTTACCCTGCCGAGCCATACCTTCAGCTATGCTTATATCCTATTGGCCGGGTACAATCGCAACTCTTCTGCGACCAAGCTTTCATGCAGCATCAATGGGACGGATGTGTATGGCAACAGCTTTTTGACCGGCAAGGCCGCCCTGGCCAACAACTCGCCCTATGTCCAGATCGCTTCGACCTCTATTTACCCTTCAACTTCAACCGGGAACGGCTGGTTGTATTTGTCTTGCTACATTCCGCCGGCCACAAGCTCCGGGGTCTCCCACGTGACCACGATTTCCTTGACGACCGGATACTGACGCCCCTGCATGCGCGCTTACGCCTCGCAAATCAGCTTGGGCGCGTAGTCCAGGTAATCGCAGGAAACGAGGTGGTATGCCACCCCGCCGAGATTCCCGAAGGCCTTCCCCTGGAAGGCCTTCTTCACGGAATGCAGATGCCCGAAGATCACGTGCCGGGCGCCGGTCCGGGCGTAGATTTCCGAGGCCCGGGACGGCTTGAGCAGGTGGTCCAACGGGGGATAATGGCATAGGCCGATGCGCAGGCCCGGCAGATCGGGTGGAATCGAATCCGCGGACAGCTTCAGGCGCATGAGCTCGCGATCGTAGATGCGCTCCTGTTCCGCCAGGTCCCCGCCGCTTTTCACCCCCGGGATCGCTCCCTTCTTGGGGTCCCATTCGATCAGATCGAAGACGGAGTATTCCGCGGTATCCCACAGGCGGGATCCGAAGAATACGAAAGGCCCGATTTTCACGTGGTTGTTCTGGATGAAGGAAATGCCGGGGGGCAGTTCCTGCTCCAGGACGGAGGCGGAAGGCCACCAGATGTCATGGTTGCCGCGCAGGATGACCTTGCGGCCGGGCAGGCTCCCGATCCATTTCAGGTCTTCCAGGGCGGCCTCGAATTTCTTGGCCCAACTGATGTCGCCGGTCACGGCCACCACGTCGCCGGGCCCCACCAGGCGCTCCCAATTAGCCTTGATCTTGTCGGGGTGCTTCACCCATTCCGCGCCGAAACGGTCCATGGATTTGCCGGGCACGCCGAAGGAGAGATGGGGATCGGACAGGGCGAAAAGCTTCATCTGGGAAAGTTATAATCCTTTGCATGCCCCCGTAAACCGTCCTTTCCCCGGCCGCGCCGGCGGCGCTGGCCCTGGGGTCGCCCCTTCCCCCGGGCCTTGCTACCTTTGATCCGGGCCGCCCGATCCCGCGCCGGCAGCCGGGCAGGGGGGCCCGCAACCATGGGGGCCGATACGCAATCCGCTTTTCCCGATCGCATGGTGTTCCACGTGGACATGGACGCGTTCTTCGCTTCCGTGGAACAGTTGGAAAACCCTTCCTTGCGCGGCAAGCCCGTGATCGTCGGCGGAGTGGATTCCAACCGGGGCGTGGTCTCCTCGGCCTCTTACGAAGCGCGCGCGTTCGGCGTGCATTCGGCCATGCCCGTGGCGCAGGCCCGCAGGCGCTGTCCCCACGGCATCTACGTGGCGGGCCGCCATGCGCTGTACGGGGACTATTCCCGCCGGCTGATGGACGTGCTTTCCGAATTCTCCCCTTCCCTGGAACAGGTCTCCGTGGACGAAGCTTTCCTGGACATGACCGGCACGGAAGCGCTGTTCGGCCGAGGGGAGGAGTCCGGCCGCAAGCTCAAGGCCGCCATCGTCAAGCGCCTGGGGCTCACGGCTTCCGTGGGCGTGGCCAAGAACAAGTTCCTGGCCAAACTGGCTTCGGACGCCCGCAAGCCGGACGGCATGGTGGTGGTGAGGCCCGAGGAGACCCGGGCTTTCCTCGATCCCATGCCGGTGGACCGGCTGTGGGGGGTGGGGAAGAAGACCGTGCTGGAACTGCACCGCGTGGGCCTGTATTCCATCGCCCAACTGCGCGAGCAGACCCTGGAGGCCCTGGCCGGGAATTTCGGGGACCATTTCGCGCGGCACCTCCACGCCTTGGCGCGGGGGGAGGACGACCGGGACATCGTCACCGAATCCCAGGAGAAGAGCATTTCCCACGAGCGGACCTTCGAGGCGGACAGCTCGGACGCGGAGATGCTGACGGCCACCCTGCTGGACCTTTCCGAACGCGTCGCGCGCCGCGCGCGCCGGGAAGGTTACGCGGGGCGTACGGTAACCTTCGTGTGGCGGAACCCGGATTTCTCGCGCCAGTCCCACGCGCGCTCCCTGCCGGAGCCCACCCATTCCAGCCAGGCGATCTACGCGGCGGCGGTGGATCTTTTCCGCGAGGTCGCGCGCGCCAAGGCCGCCGGGCAGGGAGGCGCGGGCAGGGCCGGGCGCAGGTTCCGCCTCATCGGCGTGCGGCTGTCCAACTTTTCCCAGGACGTCCAGCAACAGTCCCTGTTCCAAAACCCCGAATCCGCCTCCAATCTGGACCGGGCCATGGACGCGGTGCGGAACAAATTCGGCGAAAGCGCCATCCGCCGGGCCCGCCTGGCGGACGCGGAAGGCGAAGACCCGGACTAGGCGGCCTTTGCCGGCAACCCGGGCGATCCATGGTTTTGCGATGGCGCAATAGCGTTATCGCCTGCGCAAAAAAATATCCTGTTCCCGTCCCCGGCCGCTTCCGGAGGCATTCGGAACGGCCGCGGGCGCGGATTTCGGTTTATTTTTTGCCCGCTCCGGGTTACTTTACACGGGACGCGGAACCTTCCGGAAAAGGTCCCGCCGGAAAATCAGAAAGGCGGAGGATGAAAACGGAAACCTTAGTGAAGCATGGGACCGCGGCCAAGGGGCCCAGCGCCCTCCAAGGCAATGCGAAATGGATGGCCTTGTCCGCCGCCGTGCTGGGTTGGATGTTCGACGGCCTGGAAATGGGCATCTTCCCCCTGGTCGGACGGCCCGCCTTGACCGAGATGCTGAACGGGGGCGATATCGGTCCCTGGTTCGGCCGCATCATCGCCGTGTTCCTGGTCGGCGCCGCGTTCGGCGGTTTCGCCCTGGGATGGCTGGGCGATCGCATCGGACGGACCCGCGCCATGGTCTGGAGCGTGCTCGCCTATTCGGTGTTCTCCGGGCTCGGAGCCATCGTCACCGCGCCGTGGCAGCTCGCCGTGTTCCGTTTCCTGGCGGCCCTCGGCATGGGAGGCCAATGGGCCTTGGGCGTGGCCCTGGTCATGGAAATCTTCCCGAACAGGTCCCGTCCGCTCATGGCCGGGGTCATCGGCGCCTCCGCCAATATCGGCTTCCTCTTGATCGCCTTGCTGGCCATCGGCCTCAACTCCATCCTCGCCAGCCTGTCCACCGTCCTGCACGCCGTGCTGCCCTCGTCCCTGGCCACCGTGCTGCTGCAGAACGGAAGCTGGCGCCTGCTCATGGTCCTGAGCGCCTTCCCGGCCTTGCTGACCTTCCTCATCCGCGTCTTCGTCCCGGAGTCGGAAATGTGGGAAGCCAATTCCAAGAAGGTGAACGCCAAGGTGGGCCTTTCCGACCTGTTCAAGAACGGCTTGGCCAAGCATACCATCCTGGGCGCGGCCCTGGGCGCCGTGGCCTTGATGGGCACCTGGGCCTCGGTGCAATGGATCCCGGCCTGGGCCGGCAAGCTGGCCTCCGGCATCCCCAACGTGGCCGCCAAGGTGCAGATCGCTTCGGCCTTGGGCGCCATCGTCTTCAGCCTGGGCTTCGGCCTGATCGCCGAGAGGTTCAACCGCCGCAACGCCTATTTCGCCCTGTCCTTGCTGTCCCTGGTCTCCTGCATGATCCTCTTCCGGCTCGACATGCATTACGGCGCCGGCTTCCTGTTCTGGACCTTCTTCGTGGGCGGCATCACCGCCGGCTTCTACGGCTTGCTGCCCTTGTACCTGCCCGAGCTGTTCCCGACGCGGGTGCGCGCCATGGGCTCGGGGGTGACCTTCAACGCCGGCCGCATGATCGCCGCGGGCGGCGCCATCTACGGCGGGGCCCTGGTCAAGTCGTTCGGAGGCGACATCGCGCGCATGTGTTCCATCGTCAGCTTGGTATATGTCCTGGGCCTGGTCCTCATCTGGTTCGCGCCGGAAACCAAGGGCAAACCGCTCCCGGAGTGATTTTCCCCGCGGATCCGGTCCGATCGGCCCGGTTCCGCTCCTTGATTCCATCCGTTCCCTGAACGATTTGTTCCCTGAACACCTTCCGATAAAAGGGCCGGCCCCCGAGCCGGCCCTTGCTATTTTTATTTTTCGGACGGTATTTTTCACGAACGGAGACTCCCCATCCATGGCATCCCTTTCCCTTCCCGCCCTCCGTTGCGGAGGCCCCGCCAATCTGCCCCATTCCCAGGTCCTGCGTTCCGGGCCTTTCACCATGCTCTTCGAACAAGGGGAGTTGCGCCGCATCCGCCTGGGGGACCGGGAGGTGATCCGCCGCATCTACCTCACCGTGCGCGGACCCGATTGGAGCACGGTTCCCGCGGAGATCTCCGCCTTGCGGGTGGACGCCAGGGCCGATCATTTCTCCGCCGGGTACGTCCTGGCCTACAAACAGGGGGACGTGGACTTCGCCTGGACGGTGACCCTCACCGGCGGCCCGGAAGGGAACATCCGCCTGGAGGCCCGGGGCCGCGCGGGCGCGGCCTTCGCGACCAACCGGGTGGGCATTTGCGTGCTGCATCCCCTGCGCGAATGCGCGGGCATGCCCGCCCTGGTCAGGGGCGTGGACGATGAGGCCCGCGAGGGCCGGTTCCCCGATCTCGTCAATCCCCATCAGCCCTTCCTGGCCTTCCACGAGATCGCCCACGTGGTGGAGAAGGAGTGGCTGGGGCTGGTGCGTTTCGAAGGGGAGACCTTCGAGATGGAAGACCAGCGCAATTGGACGGACGGATCCTTCAAGACCTACTGCCCTCCCCAGGACCAGCCCAAGCCGCGCCGGATCGAAGCGGGATGGGAGACCCTGCAGACGGCCACCTTGATGCTGCTCAACCCGGAGTCCAAGCCCATAGAGGCTTTGATCGAAGCCCTGCCGCCGGCCGTGACCGCTCCCACATTGGTCCCGGACACGGATCGCGGCAAGCCCGTGCCCGGCTTCGGGTTCGGCATGCCCAGCCACGGCCGCCCACTGCACGCCCGGGACGCGGCCCGCCTGAAAGCCCTTTCGCCCTTCCACCTGCGCGCCGATTTCCGCCTGGCCCAGCCCGGTTTCCGCGAGGAGATCTTCCGCGTGGCCGCGCAGGCGGGCGAACTCGGCCTGCCCCTGGAGACCGCTTTGGTGGTCCCGCGGGACGGCGACGCGGCCCTGGGCGAATTCGCCGCCGCCTGGGAAGAATCCGGCGCCGAGGCCGTGCGCTGGCTGATCCTGTCCGATCACGCGGACGTCGCCACCGAGGAGACGATGCAGGCGGCGCGGAACCACCTGGCCCACCTGGATCCCCTGGCGACCTTCGCGCGCGGATCCAAAGGCGATTTCGTGCTGCTGAACCGCAACCGCCCACCGGCGCAGCCCGGGATTTCCCTTTCCTACGCGATGTGCCCCCAGGTGCATCTCACCGACAACCGCACCTTGGTGGAGTCCCTGGAAGGCCAGGCCTGGACCCTGAGGACGGTCGCGGCGGCCTGGCCCCGTTCAAATGCGATCGCCACGCCGATCACATTGAAACGAAGCCCGCTCACGGTGGCCTTGAAGAAGCCGCCCCTGGACGCGCCGGGATCCCCGGTCGCCTCCCTCTGGCGCAACCAGGTGGACACCCGCCAATTCTCCTTGTTCGGAGCGGGGTGGACCCTGGGCTCCCTGAAGCGCATGGCCCTCGAGGGCGCCAATTCCGCCACCTATTTCGAAGCCACCGGCCTGCTGGGCATCATGGCGGGAGAGGACCTGCCTCCGGACCTGCTCAAATCGCCCGCCTTCGATTTCGCCATCGCTCCCGGCTGGGTCTATCCCCTGTACCACGTTTTCGCCGATTTCGCCGGGTTCGTGGGAGGCAACGCCTACGATGTGAAATCCGATTCGCCTCTCCGCTATGACGCGGTGCTGCTGCACGCCGGCGACAAGGCCAGCCTGTTGCTGGCCAATCTGGAGGAAACCCCGGGAACGGTGCGCCTCAAGGAACTGGGCGCCGTCGGCGGATTGCGGCGCCTCAACGAGACCAACGTGATGGAGGCGATGGCGGAACCGGAGGCCTACCGCGCCACGCCGTTCGAGCCCTGCCCCGGGGACGCGGACGGATGGGAAATCGCGCTGCTGCCGTTCGAATACGTGCGCCTCGATCTGGCCGCGGGCTGACGGCCCGGCGGTTTCACCGGACCGGCGGTTTCAGATCCGGCGCGGTTCGACGATATAGATGGCCGGCTTGCCCGAGCGCGCCGCGGAAGCCGCCAACCGCAGGGCCCGGACCTGGTCGAGGATTCCCGCCGATCTCACCTCCGGCCTCTTCGCCTTCGCTGAGTTCTGGATGCGTCCGATCCTTTCGCCGAACCGGTCCGTCCATGCTTTCGGTTTCGACCTGCGGCGGATCGCGCGGAAAACCACGATGCCGGACACCGCCAGGAACAGGGCCGCCAGGGGAACCTGCAAGCGCGAAAGGTTCAGCCTGGGCTTGAATTTCCGTCCCAGTTGCGAGAGCAGCGCGTCCATATGCGCCCGGGTGCGGGCGATCTCGGCCTTGATCTCGTCGGGGCCGGCCTGGAACCAGTCGACCTGGGGGGCGGGGGTTATGCTGGTGCGCATGCGGGTCATCCTTTCAGCTTCCCCTTGACCCAATCCTTGTCCTCGCGGATGGAATCCAGGGTGCGGGTCGGAAGGGCTTTCTCCTTGCGCATGGCTTTCAGGGCCTTGAGGGAGAGGAGCAGGGCGCCGATACCCAACAGCATCCCCAGGATGAGCGGCGCGAACCAGGCCGCGATCGGGTCGGGAAACCCGATCGCGGTCAGGCCCGCCTGCAACAGGTTGTCGAGGAAGAGGCAGAAGAAGAGCACCGCGTAGAGGCCCACCAGGGCTCCCAAGCCCAGGAAGGCCGCGTTTCTCCCGAAAGTGGCCGCTTTGCCGCTCATTTCCCGCTTGGCCAAGGCCACTTCCTGGCGGAACAGGGCCGTAACATCATCCCTCAGGTCCTTGATGATCCTGACCACGGACGGGTCTTTGAGCTTGGACGGTTCGGGATGGGTATCGATGGTCGCCATGGCGGGTCCCCCTTGCATTGAAGATATGTTTTGCGGCCCGGGGTCGAAAGCAATCCCCGGACCCGTCCGCAATAAGGGCGGGAACGGGAGGATCCGCGCGCGGGAATCTATTATTCCGATGTACAGGGATCCGACGGTCCGCCATGCCGCGGGCCTGGGCGAGGAGCTATCGATGACCGCATATCGGGAGGAAACGGAACTGGCCTTGCGCATGGCCGGGGAAGCCAGGAAGATCATCCTCTCCTATTTCCAGACCGGCCTGCAGGTGGAGACCAAGGGCGACAACAGCCCGGTCACCATCGCCGATCGGAAATCGGAGGAGGCCTTGCGCGCCTTGATGGAGAAGCACACCCCCGGCTACGGCATCATCGGGGAAGAGTTCGGGACCCAGGCCGGAAAGGCCGATCGCGAATGGGTCGTCGATCCCATCGACGGCACCAAAGCCTTCATCCACGGCGTCCCCTTGTTCGGGACCCTGATCGCGCTCCTGGAAAGCGGGAAGCCCGTGGTGGGCGTGATAGCGCTCCCCGCCCTGGGCCACGTCATGCACGCCTCCCTGGGCGCGGGCTGCCACCTGGACGGCAGACCCTGCCGGGTATCCGCGATGGAGCGCCTGGAGGACTCCCTGCTGCTGGACGGCAGCGCAAGCACCATGGAGCGGCTGGGCCACGGCCCCGCCTGGGCGGCCTTGCGCGCGCGCGCCAAGCTGCACCGGGGATGGGGCGATTGCTACGGCCACTTCCTGGTGGCCGCGGGGCGCGCCGAGGCCATGGTGGACCCCATCGTCTCGGTCTGGGACGTGGCGCCCATGGCCATCATCCTGCCGGAGGCGGGAGGGCGCTTCACCGCGTTTTCCGGGAACGAATCGATTACCGAGAACTCGGGGATCTCCACGAACGGGTTGATCCATGGGGAGATTTTGAAGGGGATGGGGAAGAGGTAGGGAAATTCAAAAGTCAAAGTGCAAAGTGCAAAAGTCAAAGTTAAGAAGAAGACGAAATGAAGAAGAGGTCGCGCCAACCGTTGAGCCGTCCCAATCTTAAATTTTGCACTTTGACTTTTGCGCTTTGCACTTTGAAATCTCTCCTCAATCCGTAATCCACTCCCCGTCCTCCTCTTCTCCGCCTTCTTCGATCTCCAACAGGGACATCGGCAGATAGAGCAGCAGGTCCGAGGCCACCAGCCCGAGCGTGCCGCGGTCCTTGCGGGCCAGGTCGCCGGCCTTGCCGTGGGAGAAGACCGCCAGGGCGGAGGCGGCGTCGGGCGGCTTGACCGCCAGCAATCCCGCCACTATCCCGGACAGGACGTCTCCCGAGCCCGCGGTGGCCATGCCCGGGTTGCCCACGGGCAACACCACGATGCGGCCGTCGGGCGAGGCGAACAGGGTGGTCGCGCCTTTCAGGATCAGGTTGAGGTTCATGCTCTGGGCGAAGGACCGCGCGGCCTTCATCAGTTCCAGGGGATGTTCGTAATCGTACTCTCCGCCCATGCGCTTGTACTCGCCCGCATGGGGAGTGATCACGAAATTGTCGTAGCCGCGCAGATCGGTCTGCAGGGGGAACTCCGGGGTCACGAAAGCGAGGGCGTCCCCGTCCAGGACGATGCGCTTGCCCTTGAGCTTCTGGATCAGCGCCTGCAGGAAAGCCATGGTTTCCGGATGCTTGCCCAGCCCCGGGCCCACCAGGATGCTGTCGGCCCAGTCGATCATCTCCTGCAACTCCGCCAGGTGCTCCGGGCGGAAATGGCCCGGCCCTTGCGACCCCACGCCCTGGGCCGCGCCGATGGGCACGCCGATGATCTCCAGGATGTGCACGGAGATTTCCGGGTGGATGCCGGCGGGATAGGCGAGCTTCACCATGCCTGCGCCCGCCCGCAGCGAGGCGTTGGAGCATAGGGCCGCGGCTCCGTGCATGCCGCGCGAGCCGGAGATGGCCAGCACCTTGCCGGTGGTGTATTTGTTGGCGCGATAGTCGCGTTCCGGGTAGTCGGTAACCGCATCGTCCATGGTGTAGAGGCGCATGCGGGAGGGCCGGCCCATGAGCAGCTTCTCGTCGAAGCAGATGGGGCTGTAACCGACCTTGCCGAAGGCGAGCGAAGAGGGATAGAAGGCCGCGGATATCTTCATGGCGCCCAGGCACACGGTGGCGGAAGCCTGCACCGTGCTGCCGGAGAGGGCGGGCGAATCGCAGCGGACCCCGGACGGCACGTCCACCGACAGGATGGGCACGCCGCTCTGGTTCATGCCGAAGATGCAGGATTGGATGAGACCTTCCGGATCGCGCGTGATGCCGCTGCCCAGCAGGGCGTCCACGATGAGGGAGATGTCCTGGAACACCGGCAGGTCCAGGGGCGAGCGGATGGCGTGGATGGTGAGGTCGGCGTCCGCCAGGGCGGATTGGAGCTTTTCCGTCTCGGCGGAGAAACCGCGCTCGGCGGGGATCTGGTAGATGACCACGGGAAAGCCCGCCTGGGAGGCGAGCAGCGCGGCCGAAAGGCCGTCCGCCCCGTTGTGGCCCGGTCCGCACACGAAGGCGATGCTCTCTTCCCGGCGGCCGGGGCGGGGAGGCTCGTCGGGCGCATCCACTTCGTCGTCCATGTCCTCATCGCGCAGATCTTCGTCGGCCGCCTCCTGCTCCAACATCGTCTTGATGGTCTCGAAGACGGCCTCCCCGGCGCTCAGGATCATGTCGTACTCGGTCAGACCGGATTCGCCCGCGGTCTTGCGTTCGACTTCCTTGATCTCGGCCAAGGTAAGGATGGGGATCATGCTTTCTCCTAGAATGGCTCGTCGCTATGCAGTTTGCTGCGCAAACTGCCCGCTCCTCGCATAAAAGATACCTAAGTGGCTCGTCGCTATGCAGTTTGCTGCGCAAACTGCCCGCTCCTCGCGTAAAAGATACCTAAGCGGCTCGTCGCTATGCGGTTTGCTTGCGCAAACTCCACGCTTCCTCGCATAAAGAGACTGGTGGGAACCTGAACAGGATGAAAATAAAAAAACCCGGCCATGGGACCGGGGTGAATCAGGGTTTTCCGCGGAAAAAACCGCGGGAACGCAGCCGTGGGCGCGGCGGAAATCAGGAGTTCTCGATGTCTCCGAGGATTTCGTCTATCTCGTCCTGGATTTCCTGCTCGAACTTGGTGGGGCGCCGGCGCTCGATGATGATGGCCCTGGAATTGATGGCCTTTTTCAGGTCCACGATCCGCTTCTGTTCCATCTCCAGGTTCATCCGCTCCAGCTTGGCCAGGCGGATCCGCAACAGCAACTGCCCCAGCGACGCGCCCGTGATGAACACGGCCGCGAGGATGGTCAGGATGAGGATGGTTTCCGAGATCATGGTTCCGTAACTTTCCGGGAATCAAGATACTTTTTCGCAGATTCTGTATTGAAATTTAATCTATCTAATAGCAAAATGGCGTCTTCGGGATCGAATTTCATCCCGAAGCTCCCCGTCTCTTTCCACGAATTCAGGGCTTTTAGGATGGGAAATGCCAAATTCTCAATCCGGTACCGTTCCAGGTTCAATTTCAGGGTATCGACCAGATCCAAAAGCACAAAAAACGGCTTCAGGTCCATCTTCTCCTTGGACTCTATGAGGCGCCGGCCCAGCAGCAGCAGATAGTCGTGCACCCGGCCTTTGGCGGGCCCCAAATGCGCCACGATCCCCTGGCTGCGCAGGCGCGTGGCCAGGACCAGGGCCCGCAGCATCTCCCCGATATCGTCCTTTTGCATGCCCGCGAGCAAGGCTTCCACCAGGCGGAAATTCTCGATGATGTGCAGGGTCTGCTGGATGCTCTGGGGCAAGGGCCAGCCCAGGCGCTGGTACTGTTTCTGTTTCACGGCCAGGCGCCATTCCTGCATGCGCACTTCCGGCTCCGATTCCAGCCAGAACTCATGCTTGAGATGCACCGCCATGTTGTCCTTGACGTCCATGGGCAGGCTTTTCGCGCCCAGGATGAGCGGGTCCAGGGGTGCCAGCCATTGCCGGGTGGATTCGGAATGGGGATCCGTGGCCGGTATCCAGGATTCCAGGGGGGAGGGGGGATTGCGGCAATAGGCGAACACGTCCGCGTCGAAGCCGTCCTGATGGAACACCAGCCAGGCGGTTTCCATCGCGTCCGACACTTCATGGACGAAGCGCGACTCGCGCACGGTCCATAACCCGAAGGTGCGCTTCGCTTCCGCGGCCAGATGCCACGAAGGGCTCTCCGCGTAGGGGAAGGGCATGTCCGTGAATTCCTTCACCCATTGGCCCAGGGCCAGGTAGGCGTGCAGGGGCAGGGTATCCTTCTCCAGATCGAGGAACACCTTGTCCCCGGGTTTGGCCGAAAGGTTGGACTCCGCCTTGGAAAGGGCGGACAGGAAAGCGGGACGCAGCTCCGGATAGGCCCCGCCCGTTTCCAGCAAGTGCAGCACGCGCTGGGCGTACTTCAGGTTCTGCACGGCCTCGATGCCGGTCAGCTCCGCGAAGAACCAGGCGCAGCTGGTGAAGATGTAATGGGAGTAGCGCAGCACTTCGATGAGATCGGCGGCCTTGGCGCGGTCGGCCTCCGGGCGGAGATTGGCCTCCCACCAGGACTTGCGCATGGAGGGATCCAGTTGCCAGGCGAGCAATGCGCTGTCCTTCGCCTTGGGCCAATCCTTGAACAGGGAGGGGCCGGTCCCTTCGGTGAACGTCTCCGCGTAACCGTACAGGATGTCGAATGCGCGGCGCAGGGGTCCGCGCCATTTCTGGTTCCACCCGGGCTGCTCGCCGTTGGTGCAGCCGCAGTCCTCTTTCCACCGGCCCACGCCGTGGGCGCACGACCAGGCGGTGCCGTCCCCGTGGGCGTTCTTGAGGCGCACCTCGTGGGCGGGCGGATGGTTGGCGAGGTACCAGGCGTAGTTGACCGGCACCATGTTCTGGCGCGGGGCCACGTCCCTGAAAAGATAGGCCACGCACATGTCCCCGAACGGCTCGTGATGGCCGTAGGACTCCCCGTCCGTGCACACGGACACCAACTGATCGCCGGGATCGTGGCGATCGAAGGCGCCGGCGATGCGGTCCCCGAAACGGACCGCGTCCTTCAGCAAATGCTCGAAGCCGACGCCGTGGGAAAGGTGGCCGTCGTAGAAGAAGACGTCCAGGTAGCCCTTCTCGATGGGCGTGCCGTCTTCGGCCACGGGGAAGATGCGGTAAGGCCGGCGCGGATCGATGGCGTTGGCGGATACGTCCGTCCAGGCGTCCCCGGTAAGGGAGCGGATGCGGTGGGCCTGGGTGGGGGCGAGCACGGTGAACTTGATGCCTTCGCGGATCATGGCGACCACCGTATCCATGTTGATGGCCGTCTCCGCCATCCACATGCCTTCCGGGCGCCTGCGGAAGCGGCGCTCGAAATCGGCGACGCCCCATTTGATCTGGAGGCGTTTCTGCTCGGGGGTGGCCAGGGGCATGATCACGTGGTTGTAGACCTGCGCGATGGCGTTGCCGTGGCCGCCCAGGCGATCGCAGCTTTGCCGGTCCGCCTCCAGGATGCGCGAATAGGTATAGGGATGCTTCTCCTCCAGCCACGAGAACAAGGTGGGGCCGATGTTGAAGCTCATGTAGGCGTAATTGTTCACGATGTCCTGGATGCGGCCGTGGCTGTCCAGGATGCGCGAGGCGCCGTTGGGCGCGTAGCATTCCAGGAACACGCGCTCGTTCCAGTCGTGGCTGGGCTGCGCGGAAGGCTGGTGCTCCACCTGTTCGATCAGCGGGTTCTCGCGGGGAGGCTGGTAGAAATGGCCGTGGATGCAGAAGTAGCGGTTGGACTCGGCTTCGGGCATATTAATGCTCCAATGTACCTATTTCCACCATCCGCAGGGCAGTGGTTTCATCGGGGTAACCGGAGATTATCGGCGGGGAATCAGTGCCAGGGGAAGGAGGAACCGTTCTGGGCGGTCACTTTTTTGCCGTCCAGCCGGGACTTCAGCATGTCGATCCCCTGCTGGAGTATGGCCTGGCGATTGTCGGAGGACGGCCGGAACCAGAACTCTTCATCCTGGTTGACCCGGATATAGCATTTGTCCGCGATGCGGGTTTCCCCCAGGAGCACTTCCAGGGTGGTCTGCCGCCCGTCCACGACCACGTTGCGAATCCAGCGTATGCTCATGGCTTGCGCTCACCTCAAGGCCTTGATCCTTCCGCGGGAAAACTCGGGGATGACGCCTTGCTGGTATTTTATCAGGAGGTCTTCGTATCTGGCAAGGGCGGCCTGGCGCCCCCCGGGAAGTTTCTCCGCGGTGAACGCGGCTTTGGCCTCGGCCTGGAAGCCGGCCAGCCGGTCCGGGCTGTTCTTGCTGACCGCGTCGAATACGGCCTCGGCCGAGTCCGGCTCGCCGTTTTGCAGGTGGATTTGGGCTTTTTCAAGCTGGGCGAAAGGCCACAGGCCGGATTGCGCCTCCACCTTGTCCAGGGACCGCCTGCGTTCCGCCGCGCCGTGCGGGGATTCCGGCAGCCCGCGGAAGAAGAAAGGCCGGGCCTTGCCCGTGTCCGCCAGCAGGAAGAACCGGTATTCCAGGGCCCGCTGGGCCTCCTCCGCCCCGGTATAGGCGGAGGCCAGCACCAGCAGGGACTCGGCCGCCGCGTAACGCGCCTGATCCAGGGCCAGGCATGCCTGCCAGAACAGGATGGGACCGGTGCCTTCCTGCCGGCGCGGATCGCGCTTCAAGGCGTCCAGGGTCTGGCCCGCGTCCTTGGAGCTGCCCAAGGCCATCTGGGCCTGGGCCTTGAGCAGCCTTCCCCGGAAGCCCCACGGGGCCTCGCCCTTCTCTTCCAGGCGCTTGCCGCGGGCCAGGGCCTCCTCCGGCTTGCCGAGCTTCAGGAAGGCGTTGCCTATGAGGAACGTTTCCTCGTCGCTGAACGGGGCGGGACGTACCGTGCCGGTTACGTCCCGCCCCGCGGAAGCCGGCGATTCGGCGGTGACGGCGGGCCAGTCCTGGAGCGCGCTGCGGATCTGCAGATGCAGGGTGCGGCCCAGGGAAAGCCAGGGCTGGGGAAGCTTCCGCCAGGCCAGCTTGTCCAGCACGGCCGCGGCCTGATCGAAATATCCCAGGGACCGGAAGCGGTTCACGCGTTCCAGCACGAAGGACGGGGCCGGGGCCTGCAATTCCATCATGGCCATCAGGTTGCGATAGGCGGCGGGATAGGCCCGGTTGGACCAGGCCATGGTTTCCAGCATCTCGGCGGTGCGGACCTTCCGGTGGACGTAGCCGGCGGTGAGGGAATCCACCAGGTCCAGGGCCGGGACGTCCGAGCCGGCATAGTGGGCCAGGTTTTCCAACTGGTATTGGATGTAGCCGCCTTGCAGGGTATCCGATTCCGCCTGCCGCAGCAACGCCAGGCCGGCGCGATAGGTATCCGGGACCGCCAGGTACAGGGCGGAAAGCTCCCGGTAGACTTCCGCCTCCGCCAGGCCCTTGGCCTCGGCGAGATAGGCCATATCCAGGATCCGGGGCGCTTCGCGCCGCAAGCGCGCGCGTTCCATGTTGGCCATGAACCAATCCTTGCCGTCCGGGAGCCTGGCCCGGAGGAGGGAGTCGGCGGCGGAGGGGGAGCGTCCCGAAGCGGAGCGAAGGATGCGCTCCAGAGGGGAATGGGCGCCGGCGTCGCCGGGACGCGCGGCCAGGGAATCCTGGCGGCGCAGGCAAGCCGCGGCGGCGAGGTAAGGGGCCGGTTCCGGCCGTCCCGCCGGCAAGGCGTTCAAGAGCTCCAGGCAAGGACGGTCCGCCAAGCCCTTGGTGGCGGTCGCGGAAGCCGCGGATGCGGCGGAAGGGGGAGCCGGAGGCGCCGCCAGGGTCGCGGCGGAAGCGCAGAGCAGGGCCAAGACCAGGAAGCGGACCGGGCGGGCGGAACCCGGGGTCCGCCTCCATCGCGAAGGCATTTCAGTTCTGCCGGGTGACGGTGACGATGGCGGTATCCTTGCGGCCCTGGGCGTCCGAACCGATCGCCGTGATGGTGTAGGTGGTCAGGGGGGTGGAGAGCTGGGTGAGGTGCGACGTCCATTTGTCGCCCGTGATGACCGCGGTTCCGGCGGTCCCGCTGGGCGTTACGGTCACGGCGATGCCCGTCGCGTTGAAGTGCGTGCCGGCGACGTCCAGGGTGTCCACGGTGATGGCGGAGGGCAACTGACTGATTTGCACCTGCACCTCGCATTCCGTGTCGCAATCCGTATCCCGGCAATCGGTCTTGCCGTCCGTGTCGTTGTCGATCCCATCGTTGCAGATTTCCTTGACGAAGGGGAGGATCTCCGTGGTGTGCTCGCATTTGGAGGCGCACAAGGCGAAGACCAGAGCGGCGGCTCCGGAAAGGGAAGAGAGGACGCGGACAACCTTCATGGAATTCCTCGGAAGAAGCGGTGAAAGATGGAAGGGAAAATAGCTACTTCCACCGGTAGAGACCAAGGTGGCCCAGGATGACGGCCGCCAGCACGATGGGAACGTGCAGGATCTCGCACCAGATCAGATCCCGCAGGATGCCGGAATGGCCCAGCCGCCGGGAGGTGATGCCCAGGAAGAGTCCGTTGCAGGCGATTTTGGCGGCCACGGTGGCGGCATACAAGGCCCAGGGCACCAGCCCGGCGGCGGCCAGGAACGGTCCCAGCGCCAGCCACCAATAGAAGGCGTAAACGCAGGAGAGCAGGGCCACGAATCCCTTTTCCTCGTAATGGGCGCCGTTGCTGGCCCAGCGGGCGCGCTGCTGCAACATTTCCTTCCAGGTGGCCGCGGGCGAGGTGGTGACGCAGGCCTCGGCGGAAGGATTGTAGGCCACCTTCCAATGGGGCACCTTCTGCATCTTCCGGACCAGGAGATCGTCGTCCCCGGAGATGGAATCCTCGATCCCTTGGAAACCGCCCACGCTTTCGTACAGGGTTTTCCGGTAGGCGAGCGAGGGCGCGCTCGCGATCATCGGGCGGCCCAGGGCGAAGGTCGCGGCCTCGATGCTCACCAGGCCGAACACCTCATGCTCCTGGTACCGGGACAGCACGGTGCCGTTGCCGCGGATGCGCTTGGGCCCCTGGACGATGCCCGTGTCCGCCGCGAAGCGCGTGGCCATGGACCGGAGCCAGCCCGGTTCCGCCAGGCAATCCGCGTCCGTGGTCATGAGGACCTCGCCCTTGGCGGCGGCGAAGCCCGCGGCCAGGGCCCTTTTCTTGGGGCTGGCGATCCTGGGCGCGTCCGCGGGGACGCTCACGAGGGAGAAGCGCCCGTTCCGGGCGCAGAAGCCCCGGATGACGGCCTCGGTCCCGTCGGTGGAGCGATCGTCGACGCAGATGATCTCCCACTCCCCGGCATAGTCCTGGTTCGACAAAGCCAGCAGGGTGGCGGGCGCGTGCGCTTCTTCGTTGCGCATGGGCACGATGACGGAAACGCTGGGAAGGTACGGATAGTCCGAGTCCTCGCTTTCCCCGGCGGCGGATTCCGCCAGGGAGGATTCGCCCGGCGCCGGGCCCGCGAACGCGGTCCGGGAGCGGGAGGATTCCGATCTCGCGAAGGGGAAGGCGTTGGCATGGGAACCCGCCGCGGAGGCCGCCGAGGCGGCGGATCCGGAATCGAACCGGCGGCCGCGCGCGACTTCCCCCTGACGCGGAACGGCGTCGCGGGCGCGGCCCAGGCGCAAGCCCCCCAGTATGAAGAACGCCATCAAGCCGCAATACACCAGGGTCAGGAAAATGACAATTATGATCAATTCGCCATCCGGGTCATGATGGGAAAAATATACATCCGGCGCGGGTCGGGGGATGCTATCTTTCCCGGTCATGAAGCCTCGCCGCGCAAAAATCCTGGCCACCATGGGTCCCGCCCTGGAAGATCCCGCCGTCCTGGAACGGGTCATGAAGGCGGGCGCCAACGCCTTCCGCATCAATTTCTCCCACGGGAGCAGGGAGCAACACCTCGGTTACGTGGAGCTGATCCGGTCCGTGGCGAAGAAGCTGAAGCGGCCCTGCGGCATCCTGGCCGATCTCATGGGCCCCAAGGTGCGCGTGGACGCGCGCGAATACCAATTGGAGAATGGGGCCGAGGTCGGCCTGGTGGCCAGGCCGGGAGATCCCTCCTGCAACGACATCGGGATTTCCTATCCGGGCCTGGTGGAACTGATCGGGGCCGGGCAGCGCATCCTGCTCGACGACGGCAAGCTGGAAATCCGGGCCGAGAAGCATGCCAAGCGGGAAAAGGGCGCGGGGAGGAAGGTCGTCTGCCGCGTCATCCGCGGGGGCACCCTCAAGTCCAACAAATCCCTGAACGTGCCCGGCGTCAGCCTGCGCCTCCCCATCCTGAGCAAGAAGGACAAGGAGGATCTCCGTTTCATCTCCAAGGCGGGTTTCGATTGGGTGGCGGCCTCTTTCGTCGGCACGGGCGAGGACGTGCGCGTCATCAAGAGATTCATGGAGAGCCTGGATTTCCACGTCCCCCTGATCGCCAAGGTGGAAAGCGCGGAAGCGGTGGCCAACCTGCGGGACATCGTGGAAGCGGCCGAAGGCGTGATGGTGGCCCGCGGCGATCTGGGCGTGGAGCTGGACCTGGAATTGATCCCCACCGTGCAGCGCAACGTCGTCCTGCTGGCCCGCGAGTTGGGCAAGGTCACCATCATCGCCACCCAGATGCTGGAGTCGATGATGGTCTCCGCCCGCCCTTCCCGCGCGGAGGTCACGGACGTTTCCACCGCCGCGCTGTCGCGGGTGGATTCCCTGATGCTATCGGGGGAGACGGCCACTGGGAAGTACCCGGTGGAAGCCGTGGAAATGATGGACCGCATCATCCGCGCGGCGGAGGGGAACCTCGACGAGGAAATCGTCGGCATCACCCATCCGGAGACCATCGCCTTGGTTTGCGAAGCGGGCCTGTACCTGGCTTCCAACAGCGGGGCCAAGGTCATGGTGACCATCAGCACCCATGGGACCACGCCCCGCATCCTGTCCACCTACCGCGGCAACATCCCCGTGGTGGTGGCCTGCCTGAACCCGGAAATCTACCAGCGCAGCAGCCTCTACTATTCCGTGCAGCCCACCATGATCAAAGAGGTGGTGAATCCCGAACTGGTGTTCCGGCAATTGGAAAGCGACCTGAAGGAGGCGGGCCTCGTCACTTCCGGGGACGTGATCGTTTTCACCTTCGGCCATCCCATCCATACCCGCCTGGGCACGAACAGCATCCGCCGCTGGGTGGTGGACGTTCCCTCGGGAAAAACGGGAAAAACGGCGAAAGGCGTGGGCCGCAAGAAAAAGGCCGGAGCCAAGCCCTGAGGGCGGGAATCGTTCAATGGTAGTGGACGGGAGAATAGGCCCGCTTGGCGTCCACTTGCACGAAGCGGGCTTCCTCCGGGCACCAGCCCGTGAGCTTTCCGCCGTATACGCAGCCCGTATCCAGCCCCTTGAAGCAGGGCAGATCGACCAGGCCGCGCCGGGCCCAATGGCCGAACACCACCGTCTTTCCGGGATGCACGCATTCGAACCAGGGCGGATCGCCGTCCCTGTCGAGGTGGGCCCCTTTGCCGTCCCAGGTGCGGATCCGCGTGAGGATGCGCGGAGACATGGCGGAAAGGTCCCGCTTGCCCGGCTCCAGCCCCGCATGGACCAGGATCAGGTCGGGCATTTCCAGGAACAGGGGCCAGGAGGAGATCCAGGCCACCCATTCCTCCCGTTCCCCTCCCAGGGATTCCAGGTAGTCGGGATGCTTGGGATGCTTGCCGGCCTGCAATTGCCGGGCCGCTTCCACCAGGGCATGGTCATGGTTGCCCATCACCACCCGGGCTCCCGCCTCCCTCAGGAGCCGCAGGGTACCGGGAACGTCCGGGCCCTTGCCCACCACGTCCCCCACGGAATACAGGCCGTCCCGGCCGGGGCGGAACCCGAACCGGTCCAGGAGTTCATTGAGTTCCGCCAGGCAACCGTGCAGGTCGCCGACGAACAGGCGCCGGGCTTGGGAAGCGATGCTCATGGTTCCTATCGGGGAATATACATCCTGGCCGCGCATTTTTTAACTTCTCCGGTCATACATGGCGGAAGATAAGGATCTGGTCCACATTCTCAAGTTGCTCGACGACGAAAGCCCCAGAGTGCGCGATCGCGTCTGGGAAAAGCTGGAAGCCAATCTGCCCGCCTGGGAAGCGGGCATCAGGGCCCGCCTGGGAGGCCTGCCGAGCGGGCCCCGCCGCAAGCTCATGGACCTGCTTTCCGGCCGGGCCCGGAAAGGCTTCCGCTCCTCCTGGCTGCGCTGGCGCGGTTTCGCCGGTGACATGGAAAAGCTGGAAGCGGCCTTGTCCGGATTGTCCTGGTACCTGGCCGCGGACAGGTCGCGCCGGGAGCGCGGGACCCGCGCGGATGCGCCCTCTTTTCCGGACGATCGGGAAGAAGAGGAGAACCACCGGGAGAACGTGGACTACCGTGCGGACTTCGGGCCCATCGAGGGTTCCGGGTCCGCGGAAGGGACCGGGGAGGGGAGGTCCGGGGATCCGGAGGGTAACCTGGACATGTCTCCCCGCCATCCGGAACTGGCGGCCATGCTGGACGGCCTGGCGCTCGAGTTCCGCCTTTCCGGCGGGCCCATGCGGCCGACGTCCCTGGCCCGTTTCCTGTTTTCGGAGAAGGGCTTCAAAGGCGCCGAGAACGACTACTACAACCCGGACAACAGCGACCTGGTCCGGGTGATCGAGAAGGGCCAGGGCATCCCCATCAGCCTGGCCTGCGTATTCATGCTGGTGGGACACCGCCTCGGGTTCGGCATTTCCGGCTGCGACGTTCCGGAACATTTCCTGACGCGGGCCAGCGAAGAGGGCAAGGACGTCATCATCGATTGCTTCGACGGCGGCAGGGTGCTGGAGGCGGACCGGTTGGCCCTGCTGGAACGCAAATACGCCCCGGAGTTCTCGCGCTTGCTGAAGTCCGCGGCCTCGCCCGAGGCCATCGTGGCCCGCGTGCTGCGCAACCTCATCAACGCCTATCACCTGGCGGGAGAGCGCCAGGCCAGCCAGTTCATGTGGTCCCTGGCGGAGGATTTGCGCGGGGAACGGGAAGAGGGCGGGCTTCCCGAAGGCGGGGAGTAGGGCTTACCGGGGAGAGTTCAAAGTGCAAAGTGCAAAAGTCAAAGTGCAAAATAGAAGAAGGAAATCCGGAGTTCGCCAGGCCAATCTTCTCTTAACTTTGCCTTTTGCACTTTGAACTTTGACTTTTGCCTTCTCCCTTCTCACCAATACTCCTCCGTATGCAAGCTCCCCGGGTTCTGCGTAGTGTACGCCGTGTACCCCAGCGGTTCCAAAAGCGTTCCCACCTCGTGGATCATGGCGGGGTTGCCGCATAGGAAAACCGAGGTCTTGGCGGGATCCAATTCCACTTCCAGCCTGTCCCGCAACAGATGCGATTGGAACCATTGGGTGATGCGTCCGGTTTCCCCCGTCCACCAGGGATCTTCCTTGGTGCGCGTGATGGAAGGGATGTAGGCGACCCTGGGCAGATAGCGGGATTGCATCCGCAACTCGTCGAGATAGCCCAATTCCCAACTGCGCGGCGCCCCGTGCAGGATGATGAACCGGAAGGGATAAGGCTGCAAGGCATGGCGCCGCATCATGGAGACATAGGGCGCGAGGCCGGTGCCGGTCGCGGCCAGGACCACCGTCTTATGCTCCTTGGGAACCGTATCCAGGGTGAAGAAGCCGCGGATCTTGTCGCCCACCATCAGGCGGTCCCCGGGCTGCAGGGAGACCAGGCGGGGCGTGAGGGAGCCGTTGGCGACCACGGAAATGTAGAATTCCAGCAGGCCGGGTTCATGGCCCGCGGAAGCGAGGGAATAGGCCCGCAGGATCATGCGGTCGGCTTTGCTTTCCTTGAACTCGGGTTCGCTTCCGGAGCGGCGGGCCACGTTGGACGACACCCCCAACAGCACGTATTGCCCCGAAGTGAACTCGGCCATGGGCTTGTCCGGCTTCACCTTGAGGATGAACAAATCCGGCGTCAAAGCCTGCCTGGCCACCACGACGGCGTTATATTTCTCGGACACGGCATCCATGGAACGATCCCCTCGTTCCAATGTAGCAACCGTAATATGGCGGACCACTTGGGTTTCCATTACTTTATTGAATAGGGCGATTCTGCATGTCCACCTACGTCATCAATAACCGGATCCCCCGATTTCCCCTGAAATCGCATTATCCGCAGCGGGCCGGACTGCAAAAACGCCTGGAAGAGGTATTCCAGATCTGGCTCAAGGAACGCTTCATTTCCAATCTGGTGCGCCGCAAGGCTTGCTCCCAGCTCTACGATTTCTCCGTTTGGATGGAGGACCGGAAGCAGGTGGTGGAGTCTTCCCGCGGGGAGGATTTCACCGCTTGGTGCGCCGGAATGGGCAGCG
>DATENA010000203.1:0-6923 GCA_035275285.1 Fibrobacteria bacterium
TCCATCCTGCCCTGCCTGTTCGCCCTGGCCCTGGCCTGCGGCGCGTCCGCGCAGATCACCGCCGCGGTGGCGGCCAACGTCCATTTCGCCATGGAAGATCTCAAGGCGGATTTCAAGAAATCGACCGGCGTGGACGTGAAAGCCGTCTACGGCTCCTCCGGAAAGCTCTCGGCCCAGATCAAGAACGGCGCGCCCTTCGATCTTTTCATCTCCGCCGACATGGACTTCCCCGATTCCCTGCATAAATGGGGCTATGCTCCCGACAAGGCCAAGCCTTACGCCTACGGGAAATTGGTGCTTTGGAGCCTCAAGGATCTGGATCTGGACAAGGGTCTGGCCGTGCTGCTCGACTCGGGCGTTTCCAAGGTGGCCCTGGCCGATCCGGAACGGGCCCCTTACGGGCGGGAGGCGGCCAAAGCCATGCAAAGGTCCGGCGTGCACGATAAAACGCGGTCCAAGCTCGTCTACGGCGAGAGCATCGCCCAGGTTTCCCAATACATCCTGACCGGGAACGTCGACATTGGCTTCACCGCCAAATCCGTGGTGATGGCCGGGGAAGTGAAGGGCAAGGGGAAATGGAAGGAAGTGGACAGCACCCTGTACGACAAAATCGCCCAGGGTGCGTTGGTCTGCAAGTACGGCCTGGACAACAACCCCGCCTTGGCGGCGCGCTTCCTGGCCTATCTGTATTCGGAACCCGCGCGCGCCATTTTCTCCAAATACGGGTACGTGCTTCCCTGATCCCCGAATTACCTTTCCTGTCCTTCGTCAACGGGAAACGGTGCGGGTCGATCGGATGTCCGGGAAAAAACCTTTCAGTGCCGCCGGCCAGGTCTGGCTGAGCCGGGACGGCGAGAACGTCCTCAACGAATCGCGCATCGCCTTGCTGGAGAAGATAGCCGAGACCGGCTCGATCACCAAAGCGGGCAAGGCCGTGGGCATCAGCTACCGGACGGCGTGGCTTACCGTCGATCACCTGAACGACATCGCCGACAGGCCTTTGGTGGAGCGGACGGCGGGAGGGAAGAGCGGCGGCGGCACCCGGCTGACCGGGCATGGCGAGGACCTCCTGAAGGTATACCGCGCCATCGAGGAAGAGCACCGGAAATACCTGGAGCGATTGCGCGAAGGCATCCACGATTTCGACCGGTTCCTGCGCCTGACCCGGAAAATCTCCCTGAAGACCAGCGCCCGGAACCAGCTTTTCGGGGTGGTGGAATCCATCCGCGAAGAGGGCCTCACCGCCGAAGTGATGCTGCGCCTGAAAGGCAGGGACAGGATCCGCTCCCAGATCACTGTGGACGGCTTGGAAGGCTTGGGGTTGCGCGAAGGGGAGGACGCCTATGCGCTCATCAAGGCCAATTGGATTTCCCTCGCCTCCGGCCGGGGCAAGGCGGGAGGGCCGGGAAACCGGCTGCCGGGAAAGGTGATTTCCCTGCGCAAGGCGCGATCGAACGCGGAAGTGGTGACGCAGCTCCGCGGGGGCTCCAGGCTGGTGGCCAGGGTATCCTTGCAGTCCGCGGAGGATGCCGGGCTGAAAGAAGGCAAAACCGTCTTCGCCGGGTTCGAGCCCGAGAACGTCATCCTGGGGCTGGCCAGGTAACGGGCCGGTTTCCGGCCTCGATGGCCTCGAGGCCGGGATCCGTCCTCCGTCCGCGGAGGCTTCACCCTCCTTTGTAAGCGCGCTTCAGCCCCTCGATATCGATCTTCGTCATTTGCAGCATCGCCTGCATGACCCGCTGGGACTTGACGGGATCCTTGTCGCCCAGATATTTCCCCAGCACGGAAGGGATGATCTGCCAGGAGACCCCGAACTTGTCTTGCAGCCAGCCGCATGGGTTCGGCCGGCCGCCTTTGCACAGCTTCTTCCAGAGGGCATCCACCTCCGCCTGGGTTTTGCAATCCACGAAAAAGGAAATGGCGGGCGTGAAAGCGAAGGCCGGGCCGCCGTTCAGGGCGTGGAATGTCCGCCCCTCGAGCTGGAAGGTGGCGGACATCACCGATCCCGGCTTTCCGGGACCTTCCTTGCCGTAACGGGTGACCTTCCCGATCTTCGATTTCTTGAAAATGGAGACGTAGAACTGCATGGCCTCTTCGGCCTTTCCGTCGAACCACAGGCACGGGGTTATCTTCTGCATGTCATTTTCCTCCTCGGGTGTCGCCGCGCGCGGCGGCCTGCATGAGATAAAGCTTGCCGCCCGCCCAGGCGCTGGGCGCGACGGTCAGGACGAGCAGGATGGGATACCATTTGGGCCCGAACTCCGGCCCTTTGTTCCAAGTGGCCGCGGCGCCGGCGATGCTGAAGACGAAGCCGAGGATGCCGAGCGCCCACGCATGCCGCATGGGCCGGTCCGGCGCGAGGCGCGCCGCCAGCCAGCAGCCCGCCACGTCGAAGACGATGCGGTAGGCCGTGGCCAGAAGGAAAAGGGCGTCGGACATGGGCTGGCCGATGGGCGGGAACACGCCGGTCGCGTGCAGCACCCCGTCGACGCCCATGGAGAGAATGAAAATGGCGAGCAGTCCGGCGGACACGGCGCCGATGCTGCGGGGAAGGCTGCGCTTCGGAATCGCATCGGCCATGATCAGCCCGCCTTCCTTCCGCCCGCATCGCTTCCGAGCGCGGCCAGCAACGCGTCCAGCGCGGCGTATCCCGCCTCCATGCCCTGGTCCATCGGGGACTTGAGGACGGCGTCCCGGGCCTCTTTGCTCTCGTAGAGCAGGCTGGTGGTGGCCAGGGTCCGGCCGCTCCGCTCGGCCAAGGTCAGCGTTCCCACCGCGCCTCCGGGATACCAGGCCGCATCGAACTTCTCCGTGGACACCAGCCGCTCGGGCCGGACTATCTCCAGGTACTTCCCCCCCATCCCCATTTCCGTCTTTCCCGGGCCGCGCCAGAGATAACGGTAGGCGCCCCCGACGCGCAAATCGATTTCGCAAACCGCCAGGACCCAGCCGTTGTGCACCCCCAGCCAGCGCTTGAGCAGCTCCGGCTTGGTGAAGCATTCGAAGACCAGGTCGCGCGGAGCGTCGAAGTCGCGCGTGATCACGATCTCCCGTTCCGTGGGCGTCGCGAGTTTCAGGGTTTTGGGTTGGGCGTCCATCGGGATCTCCTCTATCGTTTCGGGTTTGCGCGTTTCTTGCCTTTGGCCTGCAGCTCCCGGAGCAGGGTGTCCAGGCCCTGGAAGTTGCCTTCCCAATACCGGCGATACTTCTCCAGCCATTCGCTGGCTTCGGCGAGCGGTCGGGCCTCCAGCTTCCGGGGCCGCCGCTGCGCGGCCCGTCCGCGGGAAACCAGGCCGGCCCGTTCCAGCACCCCGAGATGCTTGGAGATGGCGGGCTGGCTCATCGCGAAGGGTTCCGCCAATTCCAGCACGGAGGCCTCTCCGGAGGCGAGCCGGGCCAGGATGGCCCGCCGGGTGGGGTCGGCCAGGGCCGCGAAGGTGGCGTCCAGGCGGGCCGAGTCGGAAGTTCCATAACCTTGTAGTTGCATAACTAAATGGTAATATAAACAGGCCAGGGGCCGCTTGTCAAGCCCTCATTTCCGCAGCGCACGGACCCGGCTATTTCTTCTTTTTCTTTTTCGCGTTGTCCAGGTTTTCCCGCACCCGGAGCTTGGTGATATCCCGCAGCAATTCCAGGGGGATCGGCTCGTCCATGGGGAATTGGATGGTCGATTTGGAAACTTCGTAGCGGGACAACTCCTTCTTGAACGCCTTGAAGGCCGCGGAAGAGGGCGGCATGGAAAGGGAATAGTGCTTCTTGAAGGCGGAGTAGAAGATCAGCATCCCGTGCAGCCGCAGGGCGGGGATTTGGTAACTGATCACTTCCTCGGCCTCCGGCGCGGCCTTCTTGACGGCCTTGCGGATCTTCTCCAGGGTGGCGCCGACTTCCTTGGGGAAGAAGGCGATATATTCATCCACGGTTTCGAATCGGGTTCTTTCGGTTGGCATGTCCTTTTCTCCTTTATCCGAGGGTGTCCGGAAAACGGGCGTCCTGGAACGGGGCGGTGCGTTCCCTGTCCCGAAGCGTTCAAAAGCGGCGACCATGGCCTTGACGGTTTCCGGTTCCGGGGCGCCCCCGGCAAGCGCGAGGCGGTGTTCCGGATCCAGCAACACCTCGTGGACCTTCAATGCGACGACGGCTTGCTGGGTGGGATTGCCGGGCACGAAACCCGGCGGGAAGGAAGCCGCGTGCCTGCCGAGGAGTTTGGCCGCGGCTTGTACCGCGGAGAAGCGGCGGATGTCCCGAGCGGAGGGAAAACCGAATTTCCATCGGCCCGCCTGCCGGGAAATCGCGGGCTTGCCTTCGTCCACCGGAAGCCCCGTGGCGGGGAATATCCGGCAATCGTAGTCGCGGCACGTTTGCGGGCGGTGCGCGTAGATGGAGCAGGCATTGTCTACGAACATGGGGCAGTGGCCGTTCTCATCGTATCCCAGCAGGACATGGCCTTGGGGAAGGCCGGGAGCGGGGAACCGGAACTTCCGCGGGATCCGGGCGAGGGTTTCCGTTTCCCCGGGCCCGATAGGGATGAAGTAAGCGGACGTGCAGCAGCCCCGGCATGCGCCGCAAGGCACGTCGGCCCCTTGTCCGGTCGTCTGCGCGCGCCGCGTGCGGTCGAGCCAGTCCGAAAATCCATCGGTGGGGATTTCCGGCGCCTGGAAATGCGCATCGGTCTTCTCGGCTGGCATGGCACTCCCTCTCCGCGGTCCAAATACTAATTTTTTCGCGCCGGCCCCGATCCCGCTTCCGGGGCCGGGCGACCTCCGGTCCGGCGCTTCGGCCCCGGGCCAGCCCCCGGGATTGGAGGTGGATGGGGAAGACCGCAGGACCTGTTCCGGCCGGTTTCTTTCGCAAGGGCCTGCATGCATTTCCCAATCGCGCGCATTCTCCCCTTCGGAAAAGCCCCGTAAAGCCCCATAGGAGGTTTTTGGGGATAAGATTGAGACTAAGTCTTGATTTTGTGCCGCCATCTGAGTAAACTTAGCCTAAGGACCTGATTTTCCAGGAAGTGCGTCTCCCATGGTAAAGATCATCAATCGCGAACCCCTGGCCGCGGGGAAGGAACCCCCCGGGGTGGAAATGGGAGTTTCCCTGGATTCCCTGAAACCCGGCGAAGGGGGAACCATCCTCCACATCGCCGCGGAGCCGACCCTGAAGCTGCATTTGATGGAACTGGGATTCGTGGCCGGAAGCCCCATCGCCTTCCTCATGTCCACGCCGTTCGGCGATCCCAACATCTATGCGTTGCGGGGGACGTCGATAGCGCTGCGCAGGAGCGAGGCCGGATGCATACGGGTCCGGACCTGAATCCACCGGTGGCCACGGGCTCGGCTTCCGAACGGACTCCCGACGCATCCGTCAACGCGGCCTCCGGGCCGGGCTCCGGTTCGGAACCGTTGATCGCCCTGGTGGGGTCGGCGAATTCCGGCAAGACCACCCTGTTCAACCTGCTGACCGGGTCCCATTACAATACCATCAATTATCCCGGCGCCACCGTCGAGTTCGCCATCGGCCCCGGCCGGAACTTCATGGGCTTTCCCTGCCGCGTGATGGATACGCCGGGGCTGACCAGCCTCATCCCCGCCTCCCTGGACGAGAAGGTGACCGTGGACGCCCTGTTCGCCAAGCACCGCCCGGACGTGGTGGTGGCCGTGGTGGACGCCAACCAGTTGTCGCGCCATCTCTATCTGGTCAAGCAATTGCAGGACCTGGGGTTCAACCTGGTGGTGGCCCTGACCATGTCCGACCTCCTGCACAGGCGGGGCCGGAGCATCGACGCGGGCAGGCTCTCGGAACTGATCGAGTGCCCGGTGATCCCGCTGGATCCCCGCAAGAAGGACAAGGCGGCGGACCTGGGCCGCCTGGTGCAGGAGCGCTGGCCGGCCGGCCGCGCGGCCTCGGGGCATACGGCCGCGGATCAGGACGCCTACCGGACTTTCGCGGCGGGGATGACGGAAGAGCGCGTGCGGGGCTATTATGCCGCCCTGGACGAGGTGGAGCGCCTGGTCGTGGCCGACAGGGAAGGCAAGCCGGATCGCGCCGCGCGCACCGCCGCCGCGGACCGCATCCTGCTGCATCCCGTCCATGGGCTGGCCATTTTCCTGGCCGCCATGTTCGTCATCTTCACGTCCATCTTCTGGATGGCGACGCCTTTCATGGACCTCATCGACGGCGCGTTCGGCTGGACCATCTCCGCCCTCAAGCACGCGCTGCCCCAATCGTGGATCGTCGACCTGATCGCGGACGGGGCCGTGGGCGGCGCGGGCACGGTGATGGTCTTCCTGCCGCAGATCCTCATCCTCTTCTTCGCGATGGGCTACCTGGAGGACTCGGGATACCTGGCGCGGGGCGCGGCCCTGGTGGACAAGCCCCTGTCCAAGATCGGCCTCAACGGGAAATCCTTCGTGCCTTTGCTCTCGGGCTATGCCTGCGCCATCCCGGCCATGATGGCGGCGCGCACCATTCCCAACCGTTACGAGCGCAACCTGACCATCTTCATCATCCCGCTCATGAGCTGCAGCGCGCGCCTGCCCGTCTATACCCTGCTGCTGGCCTTCATCACGCCCCAGGGCAAGCCCTGGATCGGGGGCCTGGCCCTGACCGCCCTGTACGTGGCGGGCCTGGTGCTGGGAGCGGTCGTGTCCACCGTCATCAGCAAGCTCCGCCGCAACCGGGAGGTGTCCGGATTCATCCTGGAGCTGCCGGCCCTGCGCAAACCCGTGTTGCGGGTGGTGGCGGCTTCCACGTACCACAAGGCCGAACAGTATCTGCGCAAGGCGGGGCTGATGATCCTGGGCATTTCCCTGGCCCTGTGGGTGCTGACGCATACGCCTCCGGTGGAAGCGCCTTCCCTCGCTCCGGCGGTGGCAGCGGATGCGGCTGCCCCGGCCGCTGCGGCAGCGGTTCCGGCCGCTGCCGCAGCGGCC
>DATENA010000204.1:0-3546 GCA_035275285.1 Fibrobacteria bacterium
CCGGCGCGTACTCCGGCTGGAGCGTGGCGCCGATGCTCCTGCTGGCCTGCGGCGGCGGCCTGGCCGCGGGTTGGGCGCTGGCGCGCGCCCAGATATGGTTCTCGAGCCGGGTGGAGGACATCGCCCTCAACGTGATGCTGCAATTCGTCGGCACGTTCGCCGTCTGGATCCTGGCCGACAAGCTCCATCTCTCGCCCATCATCACCGTGGTCGCCTTCGCCATGACGCTGGCCCGGCGCGCGGGCGGCCGGGTCGATGCGCGCCGCCGCATCGCCTCCTATGCGGTGTGGGACGTGGCCGTGCTCGTGCTCAACGTGCTCGCCTTCGTCCTCATCGGATTGCAGCTCCGCGGGGCGCTCTCCCGGGTGGGCGGGGACGAATGGCGCGGATACGCGCTGTGCGCCGGGGCCGTGTGCGCCACCGTCTTCCTCGTCCGCCTCGCCTGGATCATGCCGACCACGGCGGCCTTGCGCTGGAAGCGGAGCCGTTCCGGCGCGTACCGGCCGGAGTCGCTGCCCACTTTCGGCAATGCGATGCTCGCCTCCTGGTGCGGCATGCGGGGCATCGTCACGATCGCGGCGGCTCTGGCCCTGCCCGCCGGGCCTTCCGGGTTCCCCCATCGGGACATCGTCGTATTCTCGGCCTTTTGCGTCGTCCTGTCCACCCTGGTCCTGCAGGGCCTGACCCTGCGGCCGCTGATGCGGCGGCTCCGCTTGCACGACGACGGCACCGTCGAACGCGAAATCGGCATCGCCCGGGCCGGGACCGCGCGCGCCGCCATGGACGCGCTGGAGCGGAACGGCGCGGCTTCGCATTCGGCCGACGTCCTGCGGGGCGAGTACCGGGCCAGGCTGCTGGCCGGGGAGCGGGAAAGCGAAGGGACGGTCCGGGACGAAGCCGGCCTCGCCGCGCTCCAGCGGCGGGCGGTCGCGGCCCAGCGCGAAGCGCTCCGGGACCTGCGGGCCCGCAATCTGATCGGCGATGACGCCTTCCACGTGGTCGAAGAAGAGATCGATCTCCTCGATCTGACGGCGGACACCCGCGTGCTGCCCGAGATCCAAGGCAAAACGGAGTAGCAGGGAGGGCGCCGGTAAGCGGAAAATAAACCGACAGGAGGGTCCGAAGATTTCTTTTGCCAAGGTGCCCCCCAACGCGTAATTCATAGCATAAACATCCCCTCACCAAGGAGACTACTATGGATATGCGTACCCTGAAGGCCCTGGCCGCGATCGTCGGCGGCGGCATCTGCTTCTCCACCGCCCTTTTCGGCCAACCGGCGTCCGGCACCGTCCAGGCGCCCGCGAGCCCGGCCGCGCCCACCGTGCAGGATTCCATCAACAACGCCGCTCCCGGCGCCAATGACGTGATGAAGAACCCGGCCAGGTTCACCGAGGCGGAGATCCTCGGCGTGGTGCTGGCGGTGGACGACAATGAAATCGCCGCCGCCTCCAAGGCGGAGAAAAAACAGCTCAGCGCGGATGCGAGGTCCTACGCCAATATGCTGCATAAGCAGCACGCGGAGAATGCGGACCAGACCCGGAAGCTGGGCAAGCAGCTCGGGCTGAAGCCGGTCGGCACCCCCACGGCCGACCAGCTGCGCGCCCAAGGCAAGGCGGAATTGAAGGCCCTGTCCGCCATGCAGGGGAAGGATTTCGAAAAGGCGTACATCGATGCCATGGTCCAGGGACATACGGACGCCTTGCAATTGATCGACGCGCAATTGATCCCGAGCGCGCAAAGCGAAGCCTTGCAAAAGCACCTCGCCGCCACGCGCGACCACGTCGCCGCGCACCTGGAACAGGGGAAGCGTTTGCAGGAAGCCCAGGCTTCGCGGCAGGAGTGACCCGGGGCCGGACGGCTCACCAGGAAACGCGGATGCGGTATTGGAAGGGCGAGGACTCGTTCCCCAGGATCAGGATCCCTTCTTTGCCGTCGAAGAATACGGGGCCCGGGCCGTGCTTGCCGCCGATGCGCGTTCCGTCCACGGAGGCCCCCAGCTCGCTCCCCCTGTCCACCACGCCCACGCGCCCGCCTTCGAACAGGATGCTGACGTGGTGCCTGGAAATCTGCGCCGGATCCCGGTCCTCGATTTCGAAATGGTTGTACAGGAACGGATCGTCGCTCTTCCTGCCGATCTTGAAGGGGAAGCTCTTGATGACGGCGGGGTTGGCCGCGACGGCCCCGATGGCCGTGGGGGTGAGCCCTTCGATGGAGAAGACCTCCGGCTTGCCGCCGGGATCCTTCAGGTTCGCGAGGCGGCCGGGCCGCCCGGAATCCGGGTCCATGTTCGCGATGATGCCGTTGGCCTCGCGCAGCCTTTCGAAGATGCTCTTCAGGAATTTCCCGAACACGTCGGGGTTTTCCTTCATCGCCGCGTAGAGATCGTCGCGGTGGAACTCCCTGACCACCGTTTCCTCCACCGCCGTAACGCTGGCGCTACGGGGGAGATCGTCCACCATGCTCATCTCCCCGAAGGTCGAACCCGGGCCCAGGAAGGCGATGTGGATGCGCTTGCCGTTGCTTTCCTTGGTGACGGACACCTTGCCCGACTCGATGATGTAGGCGGATTCGCCCGGATCGTTCTCGCGGATGATCAGATCATTGGATGCGTACCGCCACGTATTGACCACTCGGACCTCCGGATTCCTTCGGAAAAAGCCTTCTAATTATATCCTGATGGGGCCGGTTTTCAATCGGAATCGGGCTTTTTCCGGAGGAAATCCGCGTTTCAATGGTCCCCGGTCCTGGATCCGTTGCGGGAGTTGAACTCCAGGCCCATTCCTTCGGAAGGGTCCCGCATCACGCCCGTCAGGACCAGCTCCGCGCCTTCCGCGTTGAGGAATTCCACGGGATCGACGGGGATGGATTCCTTGCCTTGGAAGCGCTCCAGCAAGGGCCCGGGGAAGTCGGGATGCCTTCCGGATCCGGCGCCTTCGACGCTGTCGGGATTCCGGACGTTCGCCGTATAGCCCCCCTCCTGGGAGACGCCCATCTCCTCCAGGAGCCCTCCATCCCGGACGGGTTGGTCCAAGGCGTAGATGAGATGCGTATCGTCGCGGTATTTCAGGATGGCGTAGATGCCCTCGGCCGCTTGCAGGGCCGCCGGACGGATCCGGTTGCCCCGGTTCCCGGCGCGGTATTCCTGCGCGGTCAACGCCTCGCGCAATTCCTCCAGGGTCGGCATCACCTTGTCGATGGAAGCCCGCAGGCGCGGCGCAGCGCCCTTGAAGGCGGGCGTATGCCTCCTCCCCAAGGCTATCAACCGGTAGCGGGATTTGCGCAGGGGATGCAGGATCATGAAGAGCCGCCTGCCGTCCCCGTCCGGATCGTCGCCGCCCGCCCGCGGGCGGAAATAAAAGAAAATCTCGCCTTCTTCCAATACAGTCGCTTGCCCCGTTTCCTCGGCGTTTCGTTTCATAAGGACCTCTATGTGCAAGTGGGGAAAAAACGCGGAAACGGGCCCGCCCCCCGGAGGCGGGAGCGGGCCCATAGATTGAAAATAAGTTCTGGCCGGCGCGGGAGTCCGGCCCGGGATCAGGCGCTGGG
>DATENA010000205.1:0-3280 GCA_035275285.1 Fibrobacteria bacterium
ACCCTGATCCTTCCCGATGCCATGCTCCACGCTTCGACCGAACTGGAGAAGCACGTCCGCCGTTTGGACGAGTTCCTGGAAGGCGCCAAGTGGGTCCTGGAACGGGAGGCCGAAAAAGGCCGCCTGGTTTCCCAGGATCCCCCCATTTACGCCCTGGCCATGGAGGCGGGGGCCCATCATCCGCGCCTGGCCCTTTTTTACACCATTGCCTACGATAAGGTCCTGCTTTTGTCCATATCCGCCGGGAATCCGCCCGCGGAAGCGTCCCTCGGCGCGCCCGGGTTTGGACCCGAGGGCGCCCGGTACTAAATTTACCGGCGGGTGCTGAACCCGCGGGCGCCGGCTTTCCCGGCGCCCGGTTTCATCCGGCCCCCGGACCTTGTCCGGCAAACCGGGTAGAGGACGTTTTTTGCTCACACGCATCGAGGTCGGACAGAAATCCCCCTCCACCGATTCCCAGGCCCGGAAACTCCTCGCCACCCTCCATGAAACCTTCGGGTTCTCCGCCGCCCAGGTGGAAATGGCGGCGACCCTATCCGTGTACACCCTGGAAATGGAATTGGACGGGAAGAACAAGGAACGGATCGCCCGGGAACTGCTGACGGATCCCATTACCGAGGCGTTCGCCATCGACGCGCCCCTGGCCTCCGGCCCCGGCGCCGAGGCGGACGTCAAGGCCGGAGGCTTCGACTTCCTCATCGAGGTGGGCTACAAGCCCGGCGTCACCGACAACGTGGGCCGCTCCAGCCGCGAGGGCATCGCCGATCTGCTGGGCCGCGTCCTCGAGGAATCGGATCAGGTCTTCACCGGCCGCCAATTCCGCTTCTGGGGCAGGCTCACCCGCGCGGACGCGGAGACCATCGCCACCAAGCTGCTGGCCAACCCGCTCATCGAAACCTACCTGATCCGTTCCCGGGACGAATGGAAATCCAACCCATTCCTGCCCAAGGCCTCGGGCAAGGTGGCGTCCAAGCACCGGCCGGAAGTCCGCACCGTGGAGCTTCCCGAAAGCGACGAGGCCCTGCGGCGCCTTTCGGACGAGAAGGTGCTGGCGCTCACCATCGCCGAGATGCGGGCCATCAAGGCCTACTACGCGGACGCGGAAACGCGCGCCCGTCGCGCCCGGAAGGGCCTGCCCGCGGAACCGACGGACGTGGAACTGGAAGTGCTGGCCCAGACCTGGAGCGAGCATTGCAAGCACAAGATCTTCGCCGCCGACATCGAATACACCGATGAGACCGGCGCGCGCGAGACCATCTCCTCCCTGTACAAGACCTACATCAAGGCCGCCACGGAGAAGGTGAGGCCCAAGGCCCCCTGGCTCAAGTCCGTCTTCACCGACAACGCCGGCATCATCGCGTTCACGGAAGACTGGGACGTGAGCATGAAAGCCGAGACCCACAATTCCCCCAGCGCCCTGGACCCCTACGGCGGCGCCATGACCGGCATCGTGGGCGTGAACCGGGACATCCTGGGCAGCGGCATGGGATCGCGGCCCATCTTCAATACGGACGTGTTCTGCTTCGCCTCCCCCTTCTACGACAAACCGATCCCGGAGAAGCTCCACCATCCCCGCCGCATCTTCAAGGAAGTGCACCGCGGGGTCAGGGACGGCGGCAACGAGAGCGGCATCCCCACCGTGAACGGCAGCATCGTGTTCGACGATCGCTTCCTGGGCAAGCCCCTGGTGTTCTGCGGCACGGGCGGCCTGCACCCCGCCAAGGTCGGCGGCAAACCCTCCTGGCAAAAGACCATCGAGCCCGGGGACCGCATCCTCATGGCCGGCGGGCGCATCGGCAAGGACGGCATCCACGGGGCCACCTTCTCCTCGGCCGCGCTGACGGAAGCCTCCCCCACCTCGGCGGTGCAGATCGGCGATCCCATCACGCAGAAGAAGCTGGGCGACTTCCTGCTGGAGGCGCGCGATCTGGGCCTGTACCGCTTCGTGACCGATAACGGCGCGGGAGGATTGTCCTCCTCGCTGGGAGAGATGGCGCGCGAGAGCGGCGGCTGCAAGCTGCACCTGGAAAAGGCCCCGCTCAAATACGCGGGCCTGGACCCTTGGGAAATCCTGGTCTCGGAAGCGCAGGAGCGCATGTCCTTCGCCGTGCCCCCGGAAAAGCGGGCGGCCTTCCTGGAACTGGCCGGGCGGCGGGGCGTGGAAGCCACCGACCTGGGCGAGTTCTCCGGCGACGGCCTGTTCGAAGCTTATTTCCAAGGCGAGCCCGCCTGCTCGCTTTCCATGGAGTTCCTGCACGACGGCAATCCCAAGCTCAGCCTCAAGGCCCGCTGGACGCCGCCCCGCCATGCCGAACCGCCCGCCGGCTTCTGGTCCTCGCGCGATCTCAAGGAAGACGCCCTGACCCTGCTCTCGGCCCTCAACATCTGCTCCAAGGAGACCTGGGTCCGCCAGTACGATCACGAAGTGCAGGGCATGAGCGTGATCAAGCCCTTCGTGGGCGAAAAGGCGGACGGCCCCAGCGACGCCGCCGTCATCCGGCCCCTGTATGATCGCAAGGAAGGCCTCGTCGTCTCCCATGGCATCGTGCCCCGCTACAGCGACATCGATTGCTACCACATGACCGCCTGCGCCCTGGACGAAGCCGTCCGCAACGCCGTGGCCGTGGGGGCCCGGCCCGGCACCCTGGCCGGCCTGGACAATTTCTGCTGGCCGGATCCGGTGGAATCGGAGCACACCCCGGACGGCCAGCTCAAGCTGGCCCACCTGGTCCGTTCCAACCGGGCCTTGTACGAGTACTGCGTGGCCTATTCCCTGCCGCTCATCTCCGGCAAGGACTCGATGAAGAACGACTACGGGCGGGGCAAGGACAAGATCTCCGTGCCTCCCACCCTCTTGTTCACCGTCATCGGCAAGATCGGGGACGTGGAAAAGACCCTCACCATGGACGCCAAGGCCGCGGGCGATCTGGTCTACGCGCTGGGCGTCACCCGGGACGAGCTGGGCGCGTCGGAATACTTCCGCCAACTGGGCTTCACCGGCAATGCGGTCCCCAAGGTGGACGCGGTTTCCGCCCTGGCCTTGTACCACCGCCTGGCGGACGCCATCGAAAGCGGGCTGGTCCGCTCCGCCCACGATTGTTCGGACGGGGGCCTGTTCACCGCCCTGGCCGAAGTCTGCATGGCCGGCCGCCTGGGCGCCCAGGTCGATCTGTCCGGCCTGCCGGTCGAGGATTCCGCCGGCGGGCGCACGCTCGCCTCCGGGACCAAGCTCTTCTCGGAAAGCCAGAGCCGATTCGTCGTCACGGTCGCGCCGCGGCAT
>DATENA010000206.1:0-12497 GCA_035275285.1 Fibrobacteria bacterium
CCGCAGCGGACGCATAGCTCCATGGTTTTCACCGAAGACGTCTTCCTGTTCTATTTCCTGCCCCTGGTCCTGCTCGTCTACTACCTGATCCCTTTCCAGGAGAACCCCAAGCCGGGCAAATCCCGCTATTGGATGCGCAACCTGTGGCTGACCATCGTGGGCTACGTCTTCTATTCCTGGTTCGAACCCTGGTTCGTCCTGCCCATGATGTTCACCAACGTGGCCGATTACCTCTTCGGCCTGTACCTGGGCCGGGACGACGTCCCCGGGGGCCGCCGCAAGACCGTGCTGGTCCTTTCCATGGTCATGAACCTGGGCCTGCTGGGGATCTTCAAGTACGGCGTCTTCACCCAGGAGAACCTGAACCACCTGCTGGCGGCCGTGGGCCGGCCCACCTTCAGCGTACTGCAGATCGCCTTCCCCATCGGCATCTCCTTCTACACCTTCCACAGCATGAGCTACATCATCGACATCTACCGCGGGGAGCGGCCGGTGAAATCGTTCGCGGATTTCTCCTGCTTCGTCTCGCTTTTCCCTCAATTGGTGGCCGGGCCCATCCTGCGCTACAACGTGCTCTCGCAGCAATTGCATTCCCGCGCCCATTCCCTCACCCTGTTCGCCCGGGGCGTGATGCTGTTCTTCCTGGGCTTCGCCATGAAGATCCTGCTCGCCAATCCCGTCGGCCGCATCGCGGACGCCGCCTTCGCGGCCCAGTCGCCCCACGCCTGGGACGCCTGGTGGGGCGTGCTCGCCTATGCGTTCCAGATCTATTTCGATTTCAACGGCTATTCGGTGATGGCCCTGGGGCTGGGCATGATGTTCGGTTTCGAGCTGATCCGCAATTTCAACGCCCCCTACCACGCGGACAGCATCACGGATTTCTGGCGCCGCTGGCACATCTCCCTGTCCTCCTGGCTCAGGGAGTACCTTTATATCTCCCTGGGCGGGAACCGCAAGACGGAAGCCCGCACCTACGTCAACCTGGCTTTGGTGATGCTGCTGGGCGGCCTGTGGCACGGCTCCCAATGGCAGTTCATCTTCTGGGGCGGCATCCACGGGACCATGCTGGGGCTGGAGCGCTGGGGGGGCAAGAAGCCCTTCTACGCCAACCTGCCCCGCCAGGTGCGCGTGGGCGTGACCTTCTTCGTGGTGCTCATCACCTGGGTGTTCTTCCGCGCGGACGGCCTCCCGCACGCGTTCGGCTACCTGGGGAGCATGTTCGGCCTGGGCCATCCCGGCCCCTTCTCCACCCTGCTCCGGGCGGAGATCTACCATTCCCACGATATCCTCAACATGCTCGTCTGCGCCGTGGCCGTCATCCAGCCGGTGCAGAGCTACGAGTTCGGGAGCCGGCTCACCTGGGGGAAGTTCGCCGTGGTATTCACCCTCTTCCTCTTCGGCGTGGTGATGATGTACACCCAGGCCTTCAACCCTTTCCTCTACTTCCAGTTCTGAGGCCCCATGCGCAAACTGGAATGGACCCTCGTCATCGCCCTGCTCGCCGTCGTCGCAGGCTTCCCGCTTTTCCAGGCCGTCCACGAAGCCGTGGTCGACAAGGAAATGCCCCACGTCTTCGACCTGTTCCGGAAGTTCCCCACCAAGGAGAACCTGCACCGTTGGGACGACAATTCCAAGGACCGCAGCGTCTTCGCCAAGTGGCTGCGCCCCGCCACCCTGCAATTGCGCTACGACCTTTTGGGGGAGATGGCGCCCAAGTCCGTGAAAGGCGAGGAGGACTGGCTGTTCTACGACCAGGACGTGGACTACCTGCTGCAGCCGCCCTACACCGATGAGCGCTTCTACAAGGGGACCTTCGACACCCTGATCGCGGGCAAGCGGGTCAACCTCCGCAATCCGCTGGTGGCCATGGAGGATTTCCGCGACCGCCTCAAGGCCCGCGGCATCGATTTGCTGCTGGCGCCCATCCCGGGCAAGCCTTCCATCTATCCGGAAAAGCTCTGGAGCGGCGTCCGGGGCCAGCCGGCCTCGCCCACCCTGGGGCTGCTGGACGATCTGCGCAAGCGCGGCTTCCACGTGGCCGATCTCTTCCATCCCCTGCTCCAGGCCAAGGCCGGGGGCGCTTCCCGGCTCTACCTGAAGCGCGACACCCATTGGACGCCGCAAGGCATGGAAGTGGCCGCGGAGGCCTTGGCCCTGCGTATCAAGGAGATGATCCCCGATCCGGACACGGCGGCCGTGCTGGGGCCCAAGGACTCGGTGTTCTCCAAGCCCCGTTACATGGTGAAGGACACCGTGGTGGAACGCTGGGGCGACATCGCGGAAATGACCAAGGTGCCGGACCGCAGGAAGATCTGGCCCCGGGAGCCCGTCACCGCCAGCCAGGTCACGGACGCGCAAACCGGCAAGCCCTACAAGGACGATCCGGCCTCGTCCATCCTGTGGCTGGGGGACAGCTTCTCCCGCATCTACCAGACCGACGCCCCGGGCGGCGCGGGCATCATCGCCCACGTGGCCTACCTGCTCAACCGGCCGCTGGCCTCCATCGTCAACGACGGCGGGGCCTCCACCGTGGTGCGCCAGCAATTGGCCCGGCGCGGAGAGTTGTTGAAGGACAAGAAGCTCGTGGTATGGACCTTCGTGGAGCGGGACCTGCGCTTCGGGTCCCGGGGCTGGCAGGTGGAAGAGCTGCCCTGAGCCTTTTTTGGGGAGTTTCCGCCGGCATTCCAGTCGAGGACTCCGACTCCTTGAAATACAGGTTGACCGACGACCTAAAAAAGGACCAAATTTAGTCTTGGCTCCCACAGGGCGGTATCCATGAAGCTTTCAACCCATATCAGGCCGATCAGTTATCTGAAGGCGCATGCCACCGAAATCATCCGGGATTTGGCGGATCGGGGCGAACCCATGGTCATCACGCAAAACGGGGAAGCCAAGGTCGTCATTCAGGATGTCCGGAGTTATGAGGAAACCCAGGAAGCGATCGCCTTGCTGAAAATATTGGCCCTGGGCAACCAGCAGATTCGGGACGGCAAGGTCCATTCTTCGGCAGAGGTCGTTTCCCGCCTCCGGAAAAAGGGGATTTCCCCAAAGAGCTCCTTACGTTCGGGGTCAAGGAATACCGGGAATCTTTTTTCAAACCTTACAGGATCATTTACAGGATCCTGAAGGACAACGTATACGTTTTCCTGATAGCGGATGGAAGACGGGACATGCACACCTTGCTCACCCGGAGATTGCTGCGAGGATAGGGAAACCCGCGGAATCGGCTGGACGGAAGGCTGATGGGGGATCCGGACGCCTCCCGCGGGGCCCGGGCCGCGGAGCGCGGCACCGTTACACCCTCCGGCCCCTGGCGCGTCCAACCCCCTGGAATGCGCAAAGAAACCGATAAATACTATACTCTGGGGACCTTTTTCCTTCAAGTTTCCCAACGATCCGGGGTGGCGTCATGAGCATGTTCAAACTACTGGCCCAAAGGCGATTCGGGCCCTTCTTCGGCGTCCAGTTCCTGGGAGCGCTCAACGACAACCTGTTCAAGAACACCATGGTCATCCTGTTCGCGTTCCGGGCGGCCGGCGAAGCCGAATCCGGCATGCTGACCAATCTCGCCGCCGGACTCTTCATCCTGCCTTTCTTCCTGTTCTCGGGCGTGGCCGGGCAGATCGCGGACAAGTTCGACAAGGGACGCATCATGCGCCTGATCAAGGCCGCCGAGATCGGCATCATGCTGACAGGATGCCTGGGATTCATCACGGGGCACAACGTCCTCCTCTTCGCCACCTTGTTCCTGATGGGGACCCACTCGGCCTTTTTCGGCCCGGCCAAGTACAGCATCCTGCCCCAGCATCTCCGGGAGAATGAACTGATGACGGGCAACGCCCTGGTCGAGATGGGCACCTTCCTCGCCATCCTCATCGGCACCCTGGCGGGAGGCCTGCTGGCGGGCAAGCAGGACATCACCGCCATCTGCGGCTCCATCGTCGGCGTGGCCGCGGTGGGCTGGCTGATCTCGCTGAAGATCCCCGCCGCCCCGGCCGTGGTGCCGGACCTCAAGCTTTCCTGGAACCCCTTCGGCCAGACCGCCGCGCTCACCCGCATCGTCCGCAAGAAGGCGGCCCTGTTCAACTCCATCCTGGGCATCTCCTGGTTCTGGTATTTCGGCGCCACCCTGCTGGCCCAGCTGCCGAACTTCACCAAGCACATGCTGCACGGGAACGAAGCCGTGGTGACGATGCTGCTGGCGGTCTTCTCCCTGTCCGTAGGCGTCGGGTCCGTCCTCTGCGCCAAACTCTCCCGCGGCGAGATCGAGCTGGGCCTGGTGCCGCTCGGCGCGCTGGGGTTGACGCTGTTCTGCGCGGACCTGGCCTTCATCTCCTATCCGCCCGAGGGGACCGCGCTTATGGGCGTGGGAGCCTTGCTGCACGGACCCTACCTGTCCGCGGGGCTGCGCGTCATGTTCGACCTGGGCATGGTCGGCGTTTCCGGCAGCCTGTTCATCGTGCCCTTGTACGCCCTGATCCAGCATCGCGCCGACGAGGACACCCGCTCGCGCGTCATCGCCGCCAACAACATCTTCAACGCCCTGTTCATGGTGGGTTCCGCCGTCATCACCATGCTGCTCTTCAAGGCCGGCCTCAACACCGTGGAGATCATGCTGTTCACGGCCATCCTCAACCTGGCCGTATGCGCCTACATCTTCCTGCTGATCCCGGAATTCGCCATGCGCTTCATCGTGTGGATATTGGCCGGCACCATCTACCGCCTGCGCTATTCCGGCCGCGATTCGGTGCCCCACGAGGGCGCCGCCGTCATCGTCTGCAACCACGTCAGCTTCATCGACTGGTTCGTCATCACCGCGGCCTGCCGCCGCCCGGTCCACTTCGTCATGGACAATGCCATGTTCAGGAACCCGATGCTCGGCTGGCTGTTCCGCCTGTCCAAGGCCATCCCCATCGCCTCCGCCAAGGAAGACCCCGCGGTCAAGGAGAAAGCCTTCGAGCTCATCTCCGGGCGATTGCGGGCCGGCAACCTGGTCTGCATCTTCCCGGAAGGCAAGATCACCCATGACGGATCGATGAACCCCTTCCGTCCGGGCGTCGAACGCATCCTGGCGCGGGACGCGGTCCCCGTCGTGCCCATGGCGCTCGGCGGCCTGTGGGGCAGCTTCTTCAGCCGCAAGGGCGGCAAGGCCATGGCGAGCGTGCCCAGGCCCTCCCGCCGCGTGATTTCCGTCGCGATCGGCTACCCCATGCCCGCCTCCGCCTCCGCCGGGGCCTTGGAAGCCGAAGTGCGGCGCCTGCTGGGGACGATGGCGGGAGCGGGTCCGGCGGAAACGGCGGCGACGGCGGGCATGTCCCCCTCCGCCGCCCGCGCCCAGGCCTCCGCCCGGGACCCCGCATGATCGGGCCCCTTAACAGGGTGTTGAAGAAGTCCCCGCGAGGCCAAAGGCCGTGCGAGCGGGCTGCGGCCCAGGAGGACGAAGGAGCGATATGCGGAGCAATATCGCGACTGAGTCCGACGCAGGCCCTGGCCCTGGCCGCGCTGGCGACGGCGCTGGCCGCGGAGCCCCGCGCCCAGGGGTCCGTGGACGCCCAGCGTTGGGCCTTCGTGCCCATTCTCATCTCCAATGCGGAAACCGGCGTGCAGGCAGGCGCCCTGGTGATGCGCTTCCTCAACCCCGGGGACACCCTCAACAGCCCGTCCACCGTGGGCTTCGCGGCCCGCATCTCCCAGAAGGCCCAGGTGGAAGTGAACCTGTTCCCGGAATGGTACCTGCGCCGGAACCTGTACCACGTGACCGCGGGTCTCAAATACATCCGCTGGCCCGCGGATTATTACGGGTTGGGAAACGGCAGCGACATCCCCCAGGACAGCGCGGACAATTACCTCGCCGAGGGCGTGAACGGCGATCTCACCGTGGAGCGCAAGGTGTTCCGCCGCCTCTCCGCGGGACCCCAGGCCCTGTTCAAATACGAAACCATCGAGACGAAAAGCGCCCGCGGGCGGCTCACCGACACGGTTCCCGGGCATGCGGGCGGACGGACCGCCGGCCTGGGCGGGGTGATCACCTATGACGGCCGGGACGCCATCTATTGGGCCCGCCGCGGCGCCTTCCTGCGGGCCAAGGCCGCCTGGTATCGCGCCGCCTGGGGCAGCGAATTCGATTACGACGGCTATTCCCTGGAGGCGCGCCGGTTCCTCCCGGTGTTCGCCACCGGTGCCGTGGGCCTCTCCGCCACCTTGCAGGCCATGTCCGGAGACGTGCCCTTCCGGGAGCTGTCCACGGCGGACGGCGACCATACCTTGCGCGGCCTGGTGCGCGGCAAATACCGCGACCGGAACCTGCTGCTCCTGCAGGCGGAATACAAGAGCTACCTGCCGGACTGGTCCTGGCTCAGCCATCCCTGGATCCGCAACCGCCTGGGATACGCCGCGTTCGCGGAGGCCGGGCAGGTGGCGCGCGGCCTGGGGGACTTCGCTGCCGGGGAGTTCCGGCCGGGCTTCGGCCTGGGGCTGCGCTATGCCATGAATCCCGCCCAACGCATGAACATCCGCGTGGACGTCGGCTTCATCGATGGGAGCGTGGCGCCGGCCATCAACATCAAGGAAGCCTTCTAAGGCCGGGAGATCCCATGCGAACAGCCGCCGGATGGCCAGGCATTCCCGCCTTCTTCCTCGCCTGCCTTTCCGTCCTCCATCCCGCCCGCGCCGGGACCTTGGTCGATACCATCCTCGCGAAATACGGCTACCCGGCCTTCAAGCGGGCCGAAGAGATCCGCTTCACCTTCTCCGGCAAGGTGCTCGGCATGGGCCCCAGCCGTACCTGGATCTGGAAACCCCGGAGCGACAGCGTCACCTCGGTGGACGAAGGCGTCTCCTATTCGCGCAGGCATATGGGGGACAAAGAGAAGTCCATCGACAAGCGCTTCATCAACGATCAATACTGGCTGACCTTCCCGCTGCACCTGGGCATGGACAAAGGCACCCGCATCGAGATCGATTCCGGCCTTACCCCTTCCCCGAAGAAGAAAGAGAACCTGAGGCGGGTGGTGGTCACGTACGTGCAATCGGACGGGTACACGCCCAACGACCGCTACGAGCTGTTCGTGCGGCCGGACGGGTTGATCCTGGAATGGACCTATCACCGGCGGGGCGGGAGGCGCGGCGTGCCCTGGACCTGGGAGGACTACGCCGCCTACAATGGGGTGCTCTTTTCCCGTGAGCACAAGGGGATCGCCCACATCACCTTCCGGGACATCGAAGTGAAGTGACCGGGCGCGGGCCCGCCCGGGCTGCCATCACCTCGAGCGTGAACGCCTTGACTCATGGACAGGTTCCGGCGCTTCCTGAAGGAGGAGAATCCCGCCTTCACGCCCTATATTCCCTCCGGGGACGGCGGCGAAGCGCGCTTGCTGGAGATGGACCTGCCGGAACGCCTCGGGGCCTTCCCCGCCTATCGCGCGGAATTACTCGGCATGATCCGCTCCGCTCCTTCCGGAGTATGGGGCAAAAGGGCCACCCATCCCGAATACTCGATCTACACTCCGGAGATCATGGTCCGGCATATCATGATGCACGATTGCCTGCACATGTACCGGATCGAGGAATTGTGGATCACCGAAGATGCATTCCTGCCCCGCGCATGATTTGGCCCGGGCAAACCGGCGGGGCCAGGGAGGCGATCAGCGGGCGGGGCGGGGCTTCTTTTTGGATACCGGCCTTGCCGAGCTTGCTTTGTAACTGTATTTGAAACGCTTGATTCGCTCCCGGACCAGTTCGATATACTCGGTTTTGGATTCCGGTCCCAGAAAAGATCTTTCGACCATGGCCTTGATCGGTTCGAATGCGGAAGCGAACGCGTCCACGACGCGCAGAACCCGTGCGCTTTTCATCCCGATCCTATCCCCGAACAGGATGAAATCATCCAGGGCGTAGTAGGCGTTGGCCGTGAAGCTATCCGTGGCGAAATCGCCCATGAACAATTGCAAGGCCGTATCGCCCACTTCATCGGGCAGATGGAGTCTGGTGTTCAGCATATCGTAGGCCGGGGTCATGATATGGATGCTCCGGCGGGGATCCCGGAACAGGGAGAAGTTCTTCAGGTGGGCATCCCCATTCAATACGAGGTAGTTGAAGAGGATGCATGCGAACAGTTTTTCCACTTCGATCGCGTACGGGCCGACGAATTCCCTCATGGTCCCGGCCATCTCTTCGTAGCTCCCGTCGTATTTATACCCCTTGCCGTGCGAGGCTTCCGTCTTTCGCGAGAGTTGGGCGAAATCCTCTTGCAGGAACTTCAAGCCGCTTCCGTCCCGATCGAATCTCCTGGTAAGATATGCCGGCTCCCCGTCGCTGAAGAATACCAAGGCGTTGGCGGCCGTATTCATGCCGAAGAGCTGCCGCGCCATTTGCATGGTGACATGCTCGTTCGCGGGGACGTCCGCCACCCGTTCGAAGGATTCGTTCGGAACAGGCTTCAAGATGAACTCCCCGTCCCGATCGGTCAGTTCCAGTTTCCTTCCGTTGAGTTTGACGGAATGCTTGGTCTGGACCCCGGAGAGGGAAATCCGCGACATCGGATTGTTTTTCGCGCGATTGTAATCCGGTTTCGAAAAGGGAAGGATAGGGGACATCCTTTTTCCGCCGAACATCAGGCGGGAGCAGGCGGCGCAATAGCCTTGCTGGTCCGCCTTGAAACAGCCGGGACATTCAGTTCTTCCCGTCATCTTCCCGCACCGTTATCGCACCTATGGTTTCGGAGCCCGCCGTCTTCAGCAACCGGGTGAAGTCGTCATTTTCATCGATTTTCAGGACGCGGCATTGGATCTTTTTATTCTCCCCTTCGGCGAGCAATCCGAAGAAAAACGGGAAGAGGGTATCGCTGGTATGCGCCTGCACATGCTTCGGAAGCGTCAGACTGATCGGCGGCCGCTCGGGGTTCCGGTAATATCCGTCTTCGTACGCGAATACGTACCCGTTCCCGGTTTCCGTGAGGAAGCCGGCCAGTTCTCCGTTGTACAATACTTTCGCTTTCCTGTTTCTCATTTCCCGCGCTCTTCCAATGCCATTTTCCATCCCAAAGCATCGAACACCTTGATCATCTGGCCCAGACTAGGGTTCGCATCCCCGGCTTCCAAGGCTTTGAGGCTGCGTAGGGAAACCCCGGCCACCTCCGAGAGATCCCGCTGGGTGATTCCAAGCAGAGTGCGCCGCTTCCTGATTGCCATCCCGAGTTCCAGAGAAGAATTCATAAGCCACAAAGTGCATTTTATCGCACTTCAACCCCCTTTCCAGAGCATAAGATACCATTTTCAGAGTTCAGGTGCAATTTAATGCACTTCAGAAAGGGGGGAGGTGAAAAGTGCAATATAGCGCACCTCACCGTCGGAAAAATACCTAAGGGTCCGCCACAGGATGTTCCCGGAGATCCGTGACCTCGGCAACGTCCCCGACGCTGACGTTGAGGGTCTTCTCATGAAGGAGGATGCCCCAGGCGTTGGTCCGCTCCAGCCGCGCCGCCAGCTTTTCCAGGAACCGGGGATCGATGGAATGGATCCCGATGCTCTCGGCATGGTACACCTTGTTGGCGCGGATTTCCTTGAGCAGGGGTTCGGGGTCCTTGTAGGTATAGACCAGCACCTTCCTGGCCGCCTTGGCGGCCTTGTGCAGCTTGCGCGCGCTGGGATTCCCGATTTCGATCCACAGGCGGATCTCCCCGTTGGGGGTGGCGGCGCTGATGGCGGGCGCATCCGGATCCCCGAGCCCCTCCGCGGCGAATTCCAGGAACTCCTGTTCGTTCAAGGCATAGGCGATGAGGCGCGTGATGAGGTAGGCGTGGGACTCGGAAGGATGCATGGCCAGGCGGAGATCGAGGGTCTTGTAGACGCCCTGGTCGATGTCGGAGAGATGGATGTGGAAGCGGTAGAGAGTGGTGGATTGTCCCAAGTTGCGCGCCTTTTCCCTTCGCCTTTGGCGATAGGGATAAAGTATAACCTCATCCTTTTGCCGCGACGCGGCCGGAAACGTTGTTTCGCCTCCGGGGCCTCTTTCCCGTTCGCGACATCGTAAACTTGATGGGAACAGGGTGCCGACAATTGCCGGATCAGATTGCGAATGGGCGCTTTATCGTCCGCGACCAGGATTATGGGTTTGTTATTTGCTTGCCTCCCATTAAATACCTTTTTTCGATAATCCTATGAAATCGAATTCAGGTAACTTTTTTTAGCACTTTTCCAAATTCGATACTATCGTACTATTCTGAATATTCTTCCCATAAAAAGGAGATTTTTTTAAGCAATGGTTTCGAATTCAGAATTCCGTACGCGCATTTTGCACGTTATTTTAGTCTTTTCAAAAATAGTGTTTTAGCCCGAGGGGACGGACGTTTTCCCGCGGATCGTTCCACCCTTCCGGCTTCGGATTGGAACTAGTTTTACCGTCATGCGCATGCTACCCCCCTTCCCGTCGGCCATCGCCATCCTCGTCCTGACGTCCTTGTCCCTCCCCTCCGGGGCCCGGGAAGTGCCCGCGCCCGAGGCGCTCCAGCCCTGGAAGGCATGGGTCGCCGCCAGGCATCCCGATCTCGCCTGCCCGGCCGAAGCCGAGGGCCCTGCGCTGTGCGTCGCCTATGGATCCTTGAAACTCGATCTGGACGATCGCGGCGGCCGCTTCTCCCAGGCGGTCACCGTGTTCGGCCGGCAATGGGTGGCCTTGCCGGGGAGTCCGGAAGCCTGGCCCAAGGACGTCCGGGACGGCTCGGCCCCGGTGCCGGTCCTGCCCAGGAACGGTTCGCCGCAAGCGCAACTGTCCCAGGGCGAGCATGTCCTGGCCGGGGATTTCTCCTGGAACGGATGTCCGGCCTCCCTGCGGGTGCCGGCGGGCACGGCACTGCTTTCCCTGCGCCTCAAGGGCCTCGACGTCCCCGCCCCGGAAATGGACGGAGGCAGCGAGTTGCAATTGGGCGTGCGCGCCCGGCGGGATACGACCGGGGCCGAGGCTCCGCTTTCCCTGCGGGTCTATCGCAAGCTCGTCGACGGCATCCCCATGCGCCTGGAGACCTACCTCGCCATTTCCGTTTCCGGACGCGATCGGGAGGTGGTCACGGGCCGCTTCCTGCCGGAAGGCTCCGCGGTGCTGTCCCTCGAAAGCGGACTGCCCATGCGCATCGGGCCGGATGGACGGCTGCGGGCCCAGCTCCGATCGGGCGAGCACGCCATCCGGGTCGTCAGCCGCTTTCTCGCGCCCGTCCCTTCCCTGGCCATGGCCAAGCTGGACAGCCTGTGGCCGGACGAGGAGATCTGGTCCTTCCAGGCCCGGCGCGATCTGCGCGTGGTGGAGTTGGCCGGAGCGCCGCTGATCGATCCGTCCCAATCCGGCCTGCCGGAGGCGTGGAAAGGATTGCCCGCCTACCGCATGCGGCCGGGCGACACCTTGCGCATCGGGGAAAAACAGCGCGGGAACCCCGCGCCCCAATCCGGAACCCTGGGCCTCCGGCGCAACCTGTGGCTGGACTTTTCCGGGAAGGCCTTCACCGCGAAGGATTTCCTGTCCGGGAACCTGGCCGTCCGATCGCGCCTGGAGATGGGCGGCGGGTACCGGCTGGGCCGCGCCGACGTCGACGGCAATCCCGTCATGATCACTTCCCTTAAGGACCGGGCCGGCGTGGAGATCCCCGCCGGCCCGCTCGACATGGTGGCCTTGAGCCGGTTCGACCGCGCCCGCGGGCCGCTTTCCGCGACCGGATGGAACCAATCCTTCCAGAGCGTGGCGGCCACCCTGCACCTGCCCCCGGGCTGGAAGCTCATCCATGCGGACGGCCCGGACAGCGTAGGGAACTCCTGGGTTACCCAATGGTCCCTGTGGGACGTATTCCTGCTGTGCATCCTCACCCTGGGCGTGCTGCGCCTGGCCGGGATCGCGCCCGCCCTGGCGGCGCTGGCCTGCTTCGTCCTCCTCTCGCAGGAAGAAGGGTTGCCGGGGCCGCTCTGGCTCAACCTGCTGGCGGCCATCGGCCTGTGGCGCGCGCTGCCCGAAGGCAGGCTGCGCCGGGCCGCGAACCTCTACCGCATCGCCGCCCTGGCGCTGATGGCGGCCATCTGGATCCCGTTCGCCGTGGCCCATGCCCGCAAGGCGCTCTACCCGCAATTGGACGGGCCCGGGTCCACCTCCTTCCGCAACGCGAACTACAGCCTGCTTTCCGGCGGAAACGGAGCGTACCGGTCCCAGAAAGCGGAGATGGCCGGCGACGCGCCCATGCCCGGGGAAAGCCAAGCGGGAGCCGCCCAAGGCGGAGCCGGCGCGGTGGACGATTTGTCGGGCAGGATGGCCCCGAGCGCTCCGGCTCCGCAGGCGTTCCAGGCCCGGCGCAATTTCAACGCTGACGTCTCCAAGGTGCAGTCCGGCCCCGGGGAGCCGGAATGGAGCTGGGAGACCGCGAACCTGTATTGGTCCGGGCCGGTGCAGGACGGCGAGACCCTCAAGCTCATCCTGGCGCGGCCCTGGCTGACGCGGATCCTGCGCGCCTTGCAGGCCCTCCT
>DATENA010000207.1:0-43267 GCA_035275285.1 Fibrobacteria bacterium
GGCGGCGGGATCGCCCGGGTCGGCCGCGCGGGCGGCCTTCAGGAACCAGCCTGCGGCTTCGTAACGTTCGCCTTTGGCCAGGAGGCCTTCGGCCAGGAATCCCATGGAAAGGGAGCCGGGATGGGTCAGGCGCTTGAAGCAAGGCATGGCCAGATGCATATCGCCGCGGTCCCAATGCAGGATGCCCTCGGCTTCGATCAAGCGTTCGTCCTTTTCGCCCCATTGCTGGCGTTCCTGGACGCGGGCCAGCAAGGCCGCGGTATCGATGCCGGCATAGCTGTGGGCCAGGACGGGCTTGATGTTCTGGAAAAGGGCATTGGCATCCGCATTCACGGCCGCTTCTTCGCGGATTTCCCGGACTCCCTGGGAACCGGCGGATCCGGTCTCTCCGGCATAGGGGTAGGCCACGAGCAAGGTGGCGACCCAGGCTGCCTGGAGGATGTGCCCGCTGCGGTCGCGGTTTGTCATATTCTGTTCCTTTCAGCAAAGAGCAAGCCGCTTGGGGATGCCTCTTGGCCGAATGCGGGTTCGACGGGAGTAAAACTAAATAAAAAAAATTTTCCCCGGCCAATTTCCGGAGACCGCTGTATATTGAAAAATTTGCGGCTTGCCGAAAGCCAAAATACTCCAACGGCCCATTATTTGAAAGCCCGGAGGCCGGAAACGCGCTGCCTACAGGGTCTGGGCACTCCGGATCCGGCCCTGCGGATGCGGGTGGCTCAGGCGAATTGCACGAAGCTCAGGGGCGCCCCGTGCACGCTCTCGAAGGACTTCACCGCCAGGTCCATGGCGAGATCCTTATCCTGGTAGCGCTTGCGCAGGCAGGCGCACATCACTTCCTTGAGGATCTGGCAATCATACGTGGCGCGGTGCAGTTCGCCCTTATCGAGAGTCATGCCGGTCTGATCGCCCAGCTTGCGCGCGATCTCGCTGAGCCGGTGGGACGCGTATTCGGGCATGATCTTGCGGATGAACTTGAGGCTGTCGATGATGGGATTCTGAGGCATGACCAGGCCTTGCTTGCGGATGGCCTTGCCCAGGAAGGCGGCATCGAAAGACGCGTTGTGGGCCACGAGGATGGAGCTGAGGCCGCAGAACCGGAGGAACGCGGTGAGCACGGGTTTCAGCTCGGGGGCGTTTTCCACCATCTGGTTGGTGATGTTGTTGACGCGCGTGGCGTCCTCCGGGATCAACTTCCCCGGCTTCACCAGGCTGCTGTATTGGGCGATCTCCCGGGTCGCCAGCTTGCCGTCCCTTTTTTCGAAGGTGTACTTGATGCCGGCGATCTCGATGAGCTCCTCTTTGTCGGGATCGAGGCCCGTGGTTTCCACGTCGAATGCCACCATGGTGACGAAAGGAAGCAAAGAGACCTCCGGGGAAAAGCAGGGAATATAAAAAATGGGAGCGGGAGAAGAGGGGAGAAGAGCGGTAGGGAGGGATTGAGGGAATTTGACGCTATGGAGCGATATTCCCAATCAGTTCCCCCGTCTCGCGCAGCTCTCTTCCTCCTCTTCCCCGCCTTTCCACCCCCTCCATCGCCTCCGCGATCTCCTCCACGCTCTCCGGATGGAACGCCGCTCCCAAGTGGACGATCACTTTCGAAAAAGGCAGCGGGATCACGCATCGGTCCCAGGACCGCAAGCGGATCGAGGATCGCGCTTCCACCCATACGGGCAGCACCGGGGCCTGGGCATGCCGCGCCAGCCAAAGGGAGCCGTCCTTGGGAACGCGCCGGGGGCCGCGCGGGCCATCCAGGGCCATGCCGGCCAGGCCGGAGCCGTCTTCCATTCCCCGCGCCAGGGCCTTCATGCCGCCCATGGAGCCGCGGGACGACGAACCCCGGTGCACGCGATAGCCGAAACGCGCGCAGGCATCGGCGGCCCAGGCGCCGTCGGCGCTGCGCGAGATCAGGACGCCGATGCCGCGATGGGAGAAGGCGCGGATGCAGGCGGGCAGATGCTCGTGCCAGAGCAGGATGACGGCGCGCCCGGGCAGGGCATGCGCGGGCGGGAAGCGATGCCGGGAGGCGCCGCCGGGGGCGTCCGCCGTCTTCCAACGCACCCGCAACGTCCGCAGCCAGAGACAGCCCAGACCCAGGAGCAGCGAACGCACGGAAATCTTATTCGGGGAGGGACGGGAGCAAAGAGGGTTCCGCGACGACCTGGAAGGTCCCGACGCGATAGACGGCGGGCTGGCCCGCGAACTGGCGCAGGAAGTTCCCGCGGCGGTATTCGCTGCGGTGCGCCTCGCAATATTTGGGATAGAGGACCTGGTTGGGGACCAGGGTGATGGCGAAGGATTGGGCACAGCCCATCAGTTGGCATTCGCAGGAACGGGGCACGGCTTTGCGGTAATTGTGCAGGAGGATCTGGTTGTGCCGGGTGACGCGATCGATGAGCCCGCTCCGCGGTTTCCCCATCTCGGCGAGGATGGCTTTCTCAACGTTCCCGTTGCTCATTTCCCTAGTATGCTTTCCGCCCCGGGGTTTGTCCAGGGCTTAAATGGGTTTAATAGAATATACCTGATATCGCAATGCGGCCTAGCGGAAATTGGAGCAACCCGGAGCTTTTTTCCCCTTGACGGGAAGGAGGAAAGGCAGTATGCGGCGGCCTCCGGAGCCGCCTGGAGACGGCCCGGGAGGGAGGCCGGTTTCCGGAGCTGGGTAACTTTTATGTTACGCTTGGCGGCGGGCCCGGGACGAACGGCGCGCGGGCTTTTTGCCCTGGCAGGTGGGGCAATGGACGGTGCCGCGTTGGGCCACCAGGGATTTCTCGAGGATGGTGCGGCAGCGGCGGCAGGGTTCGCCTCCGCGTCCGTACACTTGCAGGCGTTCCTGGTTGGAGCCTTCCGTGCCGTCCGGTTTGCGGTAGTCGGAAAAGGAGGTGCCGCTGTTGCGGATGCCTTTCCGCAGGACGTCCTTGACCGCCTCCAGCAAGCGGGCCCGCTCCGCTTCCCCCAGGTCCCGGACCCGGGCCCGGGGATGGATGCCGCTTTTGAACAGCGCCTCGTCCGCGTAGATGTTGCCGACGCCGGCGAGGAAGGATTGATCGAGGAGCAGGGCCTTGATGGGGCGCGCGCTGGCGGCGGGGAAGTTCTTCGCCAGGAACGGTTTGACGCGGAGTTCCAGGGGCTCCTCGCCCAGGATGCTCAAGCGGGGATGCCGGGGCCATTCCCGGCCGGCCACCAGGAAGATCTTCCCGAAGGTGCGCGGGTCGCGGAAGAGGATCCGCTCCCCTTTTTCCAGCCGCAGGACGAGATGGGTATGCTTGTCCACCGGATGGACCCCTTTGGGTTTCTCGAGGCCGGTGACGGTGCGGACGAACCCGGCGTTCTCCACGTATTCCGCGGGCGAAAAGGTGAGCTGTCCCGTCATGCCCAGGTGGACCACCAGGGAGCACTCTTCGAGTTCCATCACGATGTATTTGCCGCGCCTGAGGATGCGGATCACGGACCGGCCTTTGAGGGCCGGGGCGAAGCTCCCCGGGTCCGACCCCAGGAGCATGCGTCCCAGGCGCAGTTCGGCGGCTTCGATGCGCTTCCCTTCCACGCGGGGGGCGAGCATGCGCACGATGGTTTCTACTTCCGGGAGTTCTGGCATTCGGTAGGCGGCCCCATAATATGTAAATTTGCAGGTAACAACATACCAAAAGAAACGGAAGACCCGGCGCGAGCCCCGTCTTCCGGGACCCGGGAAGGATCGAGCGATGCCTGCGCAGGCGGAAATCCCCAAGCCGAAAATGGCCGCGGACGCGGAAAAGATGCCGGTGGAAACCCGCATCATGCGGCTGGATCTGCCTCCGGAAGGCTACCGGCTGGTTTCCGGCCGGTTCCTGAAAGCGGTGGAGGTGGCGTACGAGACCTACGGGGTCCTGAACGAGGCCAGGAGCAACGCCGTGATGATCTGCTCCCCGCTGACCACGGACGCGCACGCCGCCGGGTACAACCCCGCCTACGAGCGGGCCAAGGATCGCATCGGATGGTGGGACGATATGATCGGACCGGGCAAGGCCATCGATACCGATCGGTATTTCGTGATCGCTTCCAACATGCTGGGGGGATGCAAGGGTACCACCGGCCCCGGCTCCGTCAATCCGGATACGGGCCTGCCCTACGGTTCGTCCTTCCCCAAGATAACCGTGGAGGACATGGTGGGCGTGCAGCGCCTGTTGTCGCTCCAGTTGGGCATAGAAGTGCTGGAGGCGGTGGTGGGGGGCAGCATGGGAGGCATGCAGGCCTTGCAATGGAGCACGGCCTATCCGGACAAGGTGCGCAAATGCATCTGCATCGCGGCGGCCGCTTGCCTTTCCGCCCAGGCGCTGGGATTCGAAATCATCGGCCGCAAGGCCATCGTCAACGATCCGAATTTCCTGAACGGGGATTTCTACCGGGAAGGGGCCATCCCCGAGCGCGGCCTGGCCTATGCGCGCATGATCGGGCATCTCACCTACCTCTCCGCCCTGTCCATGCACGAGAAGTTCGGGCGCAACCAGGTCCTGGGCGGGCTCCGGGGGGGCCAGCGGGAGGATTGGGACGAGGCCCGTTTCGAGACGGGGTTCGAGGTGGAGAGCTATCTCAACCACCAGGGCGAGCAGTTCGTGCGGCGCTTCGACGCCAACTCCTACCTGCACATCACCTGGGCCATGGATCATTTCGACCTGGTGGCCCGCTACGGGTCGCTGGAAAAGGCGTTCGCGCCTTCGCGGGCGGAGTTCCTGCTGGTGGCGCTCTCCTCAGACTGGCTGTTTTTCCCGGAGCAGACGCGCGAACTGGGAAAGGTGCTCCTGGAGCAGAAGAAGATCGTATCCGTGGTGGAACTGGAATCCCCCTACGGCCACGACGCCTTTCTGCTGGAGGTGGCCAACCTGTCCCAGGTCATCTACGGATTCCTGGAAAAGCCGGCTTCGGAGAACGGCAACGGCCGGAGAGGCCCCAAGGGAAAGGCCGCCCGCCCCCTGGAATTCGGCGCGGCGCGGGACCTGGAGGCCCTGGCTTCCCTGATCGAGCCCGGCAGCCACATCCTCGATATCGGGTGCGGGGACGGGGCGCTGATCGACAGCATGTACAAGAGCCACGGGGTGACCGGCATCGGCATCGACATCGACCTGGAACACGTGGTGGAGTGCCTGCGCAAGAACGTGCCGGTGCTGCAAAGCGACGCGGACCGGGGCCTGTCCCTGGTGGGCGACGGGGCGTTCGACTACGCCGTGCTCAACCGCACCCTGCAAGAGGTCAAGAAGCCCCAATTGGTGCTGAACGAAATGCTGCGGGTGGCCCGCAAAGGCATCGTGGCCTTCCCCAACTTCGCGTATGCGGGCAATCGCTTGTCCCTGATGGCGACGGGCGTGATGCCGGTGTCCGAGGCGTTGCCCTACAATTGGCACGATACGCCCAATATCCATCTCTTCAGCCTGGACGATTTCCGCCTGCTTTGCCGGCGGGAGGGGATCCGCATCGAGAAGTTCCTCTACCTGGGAGATACCTTGCTGTCCAAGCTGTTCCTGGGCCTGGGCCGGCCCAACCTGGGATCGGAATTCGTCATCGCCCGGATCTCCAAGGCGACATAAGCGCCGGACGGTGCCGCCGCGGACGACGCATGCCCCGCATCTACTTCGACCACAACGCCACCACGCCGCTGCATCCCGAAGTGGCCGCCGCCATGGCCGCCGCGCTCGGCGCGGCTCCGGGCGCGGCGCCCGGGTTCGGCAACCCTTCCAGCGTCCATTGGGCCGGGCGCGAATCGCGCCGGCTGGTGGAGGACGCGCGCGAGTCCCTGGCCGGGCTCATCGCCGTCGATCCGGCGGAAATCGTGTTCACCAGCGGCGGCACGGAAGCCGACAACCTGGCCATCCTGGGCGCGGCCGCATCGGGCCGCCTGCCGGGCCGCCATCTGGTGGCGGCCAGCTTCGAGCATCCCGCCGTGCTGGAGGCGTTCCGGAAGCTGGAAGCGGAGGGGTGGGCGGTCACCTGGATCGATCCGGACGGGGATGGCGTGGTGCGGGCGGAGACCGTGGAGCGGAGCCTGCGGCCGGATACTGGCCTGGCGTCGGTGATGGCGGTGAACAACGAGACCGGCGCGGTGCAGCCCGTCGCCGCCATCGGCTCCCTGCTGCGCGGCCGCGGCGTCCTTTTCCATTGCGACGGCGTGCAGGCCCTGGGAAAGCTGGCGGAAACGCGCCCGCGGGAATGGGGGGCGGACTACCTGTCGCTTTCCGCGCATAAGATCAACGGGCCCAAAGGGGTGGGAGCCTTGTACGTGCGCAAGGGCGCGCCTTTGCAGGGGCTCAATCTGGGCGGCCCGCAGGAACGGGAGTCCCGGGGCGGAACGGAAAACGTTCCGGGCATAATCGGCTTCGGCAAGGCGGCGGAGGTCTGGGCCCGCACGGGGGCCATGGAGCGGATCCGGCTGGCCGGCCTGCGCGATTCCCTGGAAGCGGCCTTGCGCGCCCGGATCCCGGACCTGATCGTCAACGCGGCCGGCGCTCCGCGCGTGCCCAACACCTTGAACGTGACCCTGCCGGGATGCCAAGGGGACCTGCTGGTGATGGGCCTGGACATGCGGGAAGCGGCCGTATCCGCGGGGTCGGCATGCGCGTCCGGATCGGTGAAATACTCCCACGTGCTGCTGGCGATGGGGAAGGGGAAGGAAGCGGCTTCTTCCTCCTTGCGGTTTTCCCTGGGGTGGGGCAATACGGAAGCGGAGATAGGGCCGATGGCGGAGGCGGTGGCGCTGGTGGCGGCTTCCGTGCGCGGCATGTAGGCGTCAGGGCATCCGCCAACCCAGTTCCAGGCGGGCCCTGGTGAAGCCGGAATAGCGGGAACCTCTTTTGGAGGTCCCGGAGGTCGCGCCGCTTTTTCCATCCATATCCACTTGGATCGGAACCGCCTGCGCCGCCGTGGCCATCACTTCCATCCGCCCCCAGGACGTTCCCACCCGCAATTCCGGCGTCAGGATATCGGCATCCACCCGGGGATAGGTCTTATCGATGCGCTCCTCCCGATAAGCGAGCAGGAAGGTGGTTTCCCGCTTGGTCAGATGGGAATTGCTTTCCAGGGTCAGGTGCTGGTACCCCAGTCCCAGGCGCCCACGCCATCCGCCCAGGCGGGTCGCGCCCCAGGCTCCGCCGCCCGCCTGGGCCAGGTAAGCGGCTCCGTTGAACAGCCAGGTCTCGTTGTTGAAGACGCCCAGCAGGCCGCCCTGATAGGAGTCGAGCACGCCGTTGCGATCCCAGAAGTAGCGATTGAAAGCGACGTCGGGCCGCAGGGCATCGTACTCCGATTCCGCGGCTCCCGCGTACGCGCCCCATTCCCAGCGGCCGCTTTGCGCGCGCAGGTCGGAGCGGAGGGAGTAGGACTTCTGCGCGCCTTCCTGGTAGCTGAACGCGTAGAGGTTCTCCCCCTTGCGGTTGGTGCCCCGGAATACGTGCTTTCCGTATCCCATCTCGAAATCCAGGGAGGCGCGGTACCCCCCGTAGTTGCCGTAGCCGCCATGGCCAGGGGAACCGCGACCGGAGTCGCCGCCGCGCAAGCGATCGAAAGCCGCTCCCGCCGAATGCTTCCATGCGGATCCGCTGTCGGCCAGGCCGTAGCCTTCCGGACGGACATGGGGATAGCGCGACTCCTCCCAATGTCCGGCCCAGAAACCTTCCCAGGGTCCCCGGCGGAACCGCAAGGCGAGGTCCCTGAATTTCCGGCGCAGGCGCATGCCCACGGACAGGGGTCGATAGTCCGGCGCTTCCACGGCCAGCGGATAGGCGAGGTTCTTCTCCCCCAAGGCCAGGGACCAGTCCCATCCCGGAGCGGCGGCGCCCCGCAGGGAAAGGGCTTTCAGATCGTTGTCATGGCTGTCCCTCGAGTTTCCGCCTACGATCAGGGCGGGCACGAACAAAGGCGTCAGGAGATAGGCCGCCGATCCGGTCCATCCCCAGGTGCTTGCGCCCAGGTCGATGCCGGAGTGGGCATCGCCGAGATCCAAATCCCTTTGGAAACGATCCGCCGCGAAGCGGATTTCCAGGTGCGGGACGGCCGTGGTGGCCAGGTCCAGGGAAAATAGGGTCTCCGAGTGATCGAAGGCGAAGGCCCCCGTTTTGCGGATCAGATCCAGGTAGCCGAAGGTCAGGACGGCCGAGAATCCGGGGAGGCCGGCCGCGTTTTCCCCGGCGGCCCGCGCATGGTCCCGGAGCTGCGCAGCCGCGGGGAATCCCGGCCCTTTTTCAAGAGGAGAGACCGGGGCGTCGCAGGGCATCCAAATCTGCCGGTCATAGTCCAGGCCGAGCAGGGATTGGAGGGGATTTTCATGGGCGGAAAGGGGGCCTGCCCAGTGGATCAAGGCGAGGAAGGCGGCCCCGGAAACGGAAAGGCGGGTCTGGGACCCGCCTTTCCTTGCGATGCGCTGGCGAGGCAGCGGAAACCGGGGCATCGGTAAAACGCTACTTGCCGATCAGGCTGAGCGCGAAGTCCGGCTTGAGGGTGGCCACGGCGCTTTTCCGCAAGCCGGCGGAGACTATGAGGCCGTCATGCCCTTCGTCGTGTTCGGCCTGCTTGAGGATGAGATTCCAGACGCCGGCTTCGGTGGCACCGGGGAGAAAACCCTGGAACGTGGGATCCTGGAAATGGATGACGGCGCGCAATTGCGCGACGACCTGCGCGGCCGGGGTTCCCAGGGAGTCCGCGTCTTCCGCGATCTGCGCCAAGGTCTTGACGTTGCCGGTCACCTGGCCCCGGGCATCGGTGAAATACAGCACGGGCTTGGCGTCGCTCCATTCGTCGGCGTTGTAGAAGCCGTAATAGGGCAGCAGCTTCTTATAGTCCTGCACGTTGAAGTACGCGGCGAAATTGACCTTGATGGCGGTGTCGAGGTCGGGCAGTTCCAGGACGTAGGGCTGGGCCATGTACTTGATGGCGGTGTCGATGACGTCCTTGCCGTCGGCATAGTCCGAACGCTCGATGCAGCCGCCGTTCTCGAAGAGGGCGCAGAGATGCACCAGGTCGTCGCTTTGCGGATCGGTTTCGAGATCGATGGAGGCGACGGACTCCTTGAGCACTGCCAGGGCGGCCTTGATTTCATCGTCCACGCCGGCGAGCCTGGCGGCCCAGCCCGGACGGACGGTGAGGAATGGGGAGGCGGGACCCAGGATCTGGGCGGCCTTATTGAAGGAGGTGCGCTGTTCCAAGGTCAACTGCGAGAAGTCCTCGATGGTGTCGAGCCCGGAAAAGGCTTCCAGGTAATCGTAGGATCCCTTGAAGTCCACGTCGATGTCGCGGGACAGCCAGAGGGTGAGCAGGCCGTGGATGGCGCGCACGCCCGCCAGCAGGATGCCGGCTTCCGCGTGATCGAGCTCGCGGGGTTCGTCGTCGACGGTCAGGGTCATGGCGAAGGCGGGGTCATGGTACGCGCTTTCCAGGCGGGCGATGGCGTCTTCCAGAGCGGGCAACAGGGTATCCGCGATGGCGTCCTGGATTACGTGGAATTCCGGAAGCGTGGAGGCTTGGGCCACCTTGCGGAGCACGCCGGCCCGGGCCGGGGAAGCGCCTTCGACCAAGCGGGTGTCGAAAGGCGATTTGGCGTCCAGGGTCTGGTTGATGACGGTGCTGAGGCGGTTGGACTGGGCGGCCAGCAGGATGCCCGTAAGGGCCATGCCCAACTGGGCCTGGCTGTTGCCGGGGTTGAGGCGCACGGCCTCGGCGTAGTCGGCGCGGGCGGTACGGAGATCGGTCAAGTCTTCCTTGCCGTATTCGAACTGTTCGAAGTCGCTCATGCGGGTCATGGAGGATTCCAGGTTGCCCGCGGCCTTGGTGGTCGAGGTGTTGGATTTGGTTACGTCTTCCGCGGAAGGTCCGCCGTCGTCCGATCCGAGGAAGCAGCCGCCGAGCCAGGTGGTGGACGCGGCCATGGCTGCCAGCAGGACGTATTTATGGGTAATGCGCATACATTCTCCTTAGGAGGTCGTGTAGATCGGCCGTCGCCGGGGCCGTGTTGGATAAGACGAATGGAACCAACCAATCCGCCACATAGATCCTTCGACGCATGGATTGGAGCTTTTGTGCCAGTCCCGGGCCCTGAACCGTGGACCCGCTGACTTTCGGGCATGTAGTTTGATAGACTAGACAGGGGAAACCAACCGAAAAAGGAGAATATGTCCACTCTGCAGCCATTTTCACCGGAAACCCCGGATTCCCAGGTCCTGAAATTGGGACAGGAGATCTGGCGGGAAATGCAGGGGGAAGTGCCCGGCATCTTCAACAAGGACTTCTGGCAGGGCCGCATCCTGGAATGGGCCATGAAGGATCCGTCCTTCCGGGTGGACCTGTTCCGCCTGGTGGACGTGCTGCCGGTGCTGAAATCCCGCAAGCAGGTCTGGCAGCACATGCGCGACTACCTGATGCGCGAGGGCCGGCCCCTGCCCGCGGTCCTGGGCGCCGCCTTGAAGGCCGCCTCGGGCGGACTCACGGGCGTGGTGGCCGTGGAAGTGATCAAGCGGAACGTGGTTAGCATGGCCGAGAACTTCATCCTCGGCCACGATGCGGCCGAAGCCATCCCGTTGTTGCGCAAGCTGCACGGGCAGGGCATCGGATTCACCGCCGATCTGCTGGGGGAGGCCACCCTGACGGGGGAAGAGGCGGAAGCCTATCTGGCCCGCTACCGGGACCTCATCGAAACCCTGTCCGCCGAGGTGGCGAAATGGCCCGCGGATCCCGTGCTGGACCATGACCATCTGGGCCCCATTCCCGTCGCCAACGTTTCGTTGAAGCTTTCCGCCCTGGAAGGCCGCCTGGATCCCGTCAACGCGGCGGGGTGCGTGGCCCGCCTCAAGGAAAAGGTGCTTCCCCTGTTCCTGCTGGCCAAGCGGAAGAACGTGTTCCTGAACGTGGACCTGGAGAATTGGCAATTGCACGGGATCACGTATGATCTCTTCGGGGAACTCCTTTCCCACCCGGAGCTGAAGGCATGGCCCCACGTGGGCATCGTGGTGCAGGCCTACCTTAAATCGGCTCCGGCCGACCTGCAGCGCCTGCTGGCCCTGGCGGAATCGCGCGGCGCGCCCATCACGGTCCGCCTGGTGAAAGGGGCGTACTGGGATTACGAAGTGACGATGGCCAAGCAATGGGGATTGCCCTGCCCGGTGCTCACCAGCAAGGCGGCCACGGACGCCCAGTACGAATCGCTGACGCGCGTCCTGCTCGCGAACCACCGTTTGCTGGCGCCCGCCTTCGGCAGCCACAACCTGCGCTCCCTGGTGCACGCCCTGGTGGCCGCGGAAGAGCTGAAGGTCCCGCGCAACGCCTTCGAGATCCAGATGCTGTACGGCATGGCCGAGCCCGAGCGCAAGGTGCTCCGGGCGCGGGGCCACCGCATGCGCGTGTATTCGCCGGTAGGCGCGCTCCTGCCGGGCATGGCCTACCTGGTGCGGCGTTTGCTGGAGAACACCTCCAATTCCGGCTTCCTGCGGCAAAGCTACCATGAGGGAGAGGACATCGCCGCGTTGCTGGCGGCGCCGCGCGCTCCCGCCGCCTCCGATCCCGCGACCGCCATTCCGCCCGAGTTCGCCGCGGACGTAACCGACATGGTACCCGGGGACCTGGCCACGCCCTTCCGCAATTGCCCCCGGATCGATTTCGCCCTGCCGCTGGCGCGGGTGACGTTCGCCAAAGCGCTCACCGATTGGAAAAGCCGCCTGCCCCTGCGCGTGCCGGTGGTGCGCGACGGCCGGGAGGAACCGGCCCCGGATTCCCGGGTCTGGCTTTCGCCCAACGACGCCGGGACGGCGATCGCGCGCATGGACCTGGCTTCCGTCGTCCAGGCCGACAAGGCGGCCGACGCCGCGGACAAGGCGTTTCCCGCCTGGCGCGATCGTCCGTTGCGGGACCGCGCCCTGCTGGCGGAGAAGCTCGCCGACATCCTGTTGGAGGACCGCATCCGCCTGGCCGCGCTGCAGACGCTGGAAGTGGGCAAACCCTGGCAGGAAGCCGATCTGGACGTGGCGGAGGCGGTGGACTTCTGCCGTTACTATGCGCGCCAGGCCCTGGCGGAGCTGGCCCCCAAAAACCAGGGCCGGGCCCCCGGGGAGCGGAACACCTTGGCCTACCAGGGCCGGGGCCCGGCCGCCATCATCGCCCCCTGGAACTTCCCCCTGGCCATCCTGTGCGGCATGTCCGTGGCGGCCCTGGTGGCGGGCAACCCCATCATCATCAAGCCTGCCGAGCAGGGTTCCGCCACCGCCTACCTGCTCTACCTCGCCATGATGAAAGCGGGCTTCTCCAAGGACGCGGTGCAATTCCTGCCCGGTCTGGGGGAGGAGGCGGGCGCCCGCCTGGTGGCGCATCCCCGCATCGCCCAGATCGCCTTCACCGGCAGCCTGCAGGTGGGCGCGCAGATCCTCCGCGAGGCCGCCGCGCTGCGGCCGGGGCAGGCGCGCCTGAAGCGCGTGGTCTGCGAAATGGGGGGCAAGAACGCCATCATCATCGACGACGACGCGGACCTGGACGAAGCCGTAACTGGAGTGTTACGCAGCGCCTTCGGCTACGCGGGACAGAAATGCTCCGCCTGCTCGCGCGTGATCGCGGTGGGGGACGTCCACAAGGCTTTCACCGACCGGCTGGTGGCGGCCTGCCGCACCCTGGCCGTGACCTCGTCGGAATCGCCGGCTTGCGACATGGGCCCCGTCATCGACGCGGAGTCGCGCGCGCGCCTGGAGGCGGTCATTGCCGACCCCGGTCCCGGCGCCCGCCTGCTCTACCGGGGCGACGCTCCCCCGGGCGGCCAATTCGTGGGCCCGGCCGTTTTCGCGGTGGAGGATGCGGGCCATCGCCTGATGCAGGACGAATTGTTCGGGCCGGTGCTGGCCGTGATGAAGGCGGAGGATTTCGGCGCGGCGCTGGGAATCGCCGCGGCCACGCCTTTCGCCTTGACGGGCGCCGTCTTCACCCGGAGCCCCAGCCATATCGAGGAGGCCCGGGCGCGCTTCAAGGTGGGCAATCTGTACGTCAACCGCGGGTCCACCGGCGCCCTGGTGGAACGCCAGCCCTTCGGCGGGTTCGGCCACAGCGGGTTGGGGACCAAGGCCGGCGGACCGGGTTATCTGCTCCAATTCGCCGATCCCTTCTGCATCACGGAAAACACCATGAGGCATGGATTCACCCCCGATATCCAGGCCTGAACGTCCCGCTTCGGCATCACCTTGCCCCCTCCCGAAGACCTTCCCTGAGGCCGATTTTCCCACCCTTAGCCTGAAATTCCCGATCCTTCCTATATTTAGGGGCTTTTCAAAGGCAGGCTCCATGGACATGCGCCCCGTTTCCGCCCTCACCTTCAACGCCCAAGATCTGGCCGAAAAGAGCCTGGCGGGCGAGGATTTGTCCCGGGAAGAAGCCTTCGCGATCCTGGAATGGCCCGAGGAGGACATCCTCACCTTGATGCAAGCGGCTTTCAGGGTGCGCCAGGCCGCGTTCGGGAAAAAGGTCCGCCTCAACTACCTGGTCAACATCCAAAGCGGCATCTGCCCGGAAGACTGCGGCTATTGTTCCCAGTCCGGCATTTCCGACGTGCCGGTGGATAAGTACAAATTGATGACCCCGGAAGAGGTCGAAGCCGCGGCGGAGAAGGCCGTGGCGAACAAGGCCGCCCGCTTGTGCATGGTCGCCTCCATGCGCGGCCCCTCGGACAAGGACGTGGCCGGCGTGGCCGCCGCCGTGCGCCGGGTCAAGGACCGTTTTCCCCAATTGGAGCTGTGCGCCTGCCTGGGGCTGCTCAAGGACGGGCAGGCCGGCGTCCTGAACGATGCGGGCGTGGACGCCTACAACCACAACCTCAATACCAGCGAGCGCCACTATGGCGAGATCTGCTCCACCCACGGTTTTTCCGATCGCCTGGACACGGTGCGCAAGGTGCGCGAGGCCGGCATCTCCTCGTGCAGCGGCGCCCTGTTCGGCATGGGCGAGACGCGCGAGGACGTCCTGGACGTGGCTTTCCGCCTGCGCGAGCTGGGAGTGGATTCCATCCCCGTGAACTTCCTCATCCCCTTCAAGGGAACCCCCCAGGGCCACCGCGAAGAACTGACCCCGGTCTACTGCCTCAAGATCCTGGCGCTGTTCAGGCTGGTCAATCCATTCTCGGAAATCCGCATCGCGGGCGGGCGCGAGCTGCACTTGCGCAGCCTGCAGCCCCTGGGGCTGTATGCCGCCAATTCGATTTTCGTGGGCGATTACCTGACCACGGAAGGGCAGGCCGGTTCCCTCGATCGCGAGATGATCCGCGACATGGGTTTCGAAATCGTGGGCGAGAACGCGGGCGCGTCCGGTTCCGCCGCCGTGCCCCTGGCGGACCGGGTGACCCTCACGTCCCGCCGGGTGCGCCGGGCCGAATGAAACCGGGCCCTCCGGGCCTCTTCAGCCATGATAGTCATCGTCGATTACAAAGCCGGGAACCTCACCTCCGTGCAGCTGGCCCTGGCGGAAGCGGGCCATGACGCGGTCATTTCCGCCGACGCCGCCGTCATCGCGGCCGCCGATCGCCTGATCTTCCCCGGCGTGGGCGCGGCCGGTTCGGCCATGGACGAACTGAACGGGATGGGCCTGGCGCCCGTGCTCAAGGACTTCATCGCCACCGGGAAACCCTTCCTGGGGATCTGCGTGGGCTGCCAGATCATCATGGACTGGAGCCTGGAGGACGGGCGCACGCCCTGCCTGGGATTCCTCCCGGGAGGCACCGACATCTTCGCGGCCGCTCCGGACGCCAAGGTCCCGCACATGGGATGGAACCAGGTGCGCCAGATCCCTCCCGGCGCGGCCGCCCATCCCGTGTTCCGGGGCATTCCCGACGGCAGCGAATTCTATTTCGTCCACAGCTATTATCCCACCCCGGCGGCGCGCGGCGACGTGCTGGCGGAAACCGCCTACGGCGGCAAGACCTTCGCCTCCGTGCTGGGACGCGGCAACCTGGTGGCCTGCCAGTTCCACGTGGAGAAAAGCGGGAAGTGGGGGCTTCGGCTCCTGCGGAATTTCTGCGGGTGGGATGGAGCATGCTGACCAAGCGCCTGATCGTCTGCCTGGACGTCCGTAACGGCAAGGTTACTAAGGGCGTGAAGTTCAAGGAGAACGTCGACCTGGGCGATCCCGTGGAGATGGGACGCAAGTACTACCAGGACGGAGTGGATGAACTGGTGTTCTACGACATCATGGCCTCGGCGGAGAAGCGCCCCATCGACATCGCGATGGTGCGGGCGGTGGCGCGCAAGGTCTTCATCCCGTTCTCCGTGGGCGGAGGCATCCGCAACCTGGAGGACATGCGCGAGGTGCTGCTGGCCGGCGCGGAAAAGGTGAGCGTGAACTCCCTGGCCGTGCAGAATCCCGACATCATCCGCCAAGGGGCGAAGGCCTTCGGCAAGCAATGCATCGTGCTGGGCATGGACGTCAAGAAGACCGGCCTGGCGGGCCTGCCTTCCGGCTACGAGGTGTTCGTCCAGGGCGGACGCAAGGCCATGGGCATCGATGCGGTGGAGTGGGCCAAGCGGGCCGTGGCCCTGGGAGCGGGGGAGATCTGCGTGAACTCCATCGACGCGGACGGGACCAAGGACGGCTACGAACTGAACCTGACGCGCCTGATCGCCGAAGCCGTGGAGGTGCCGGTGATCGCCTCCGGCGGGGCGGGCACCCCCGCGCACCTGGTGGACGTGTTCAACCAGGGCCGGGCCGATGCGGGCCTGATCGCCTCCATGGTGCATTACGGCACCTATGCGATACCCGGGATCAAAGCCGCCCTGGCGGACGCGGGCATCCCCATGCGCCGGCTTTCCTGAGCGCTGTTTTATTTTCTCCTGACCGGCCATGGGCCTGACAAGTCCGGGCAGGATATGACAATCGTTCCGGGCGTTGCCGTCAAAGGCCCTTCGAACGTCCGGACTTGTCGCGAAACCACCGTCGAAAACCCTTTCTTTGATTGGCCGGATTATTGCTTTTCCATGATCCCCATGGTATTCCAGAACGGCGGCAGAGGCGCGGAGCGGTTCGGCATGGAAGCGGACGCCCGGGACTTGGTTTCCGAGCTGAAAGGCCAGGACCTGGTCTTCATGCTCCTGGAAATCGCGCAATTGATGGAGAAGCAGAGGGAGCCGAAGATCATCATCGACGGCATCCTGTCCATGCTTTCCGAGAGGCTGCACTTGATCCTGGGGAGGGTCATCGTCCTGGGGCGGGAATCGGGGCCGCCCAAGATCCGCTATTGCCTGGGATCGTCCCGGACGGAAGGCCTGGACCTTCCGGTGGGCCGGGAGTCCTTGGTGGGGCAAGTGCTGGCGACGGGCAAGATCAAGCTGGTCCCGGACATTGACAGGGATTCGGCGCTGCTGGGACTCTCGCCTCCCCGCAACGGCCTGCCGGCGGGCAAGGTCGCTTTTTTCGCCGTGCCTATCTTCGAGAACGACACCGTGTTGGGGGCGCTGGTGGCCTTCCGCATGCACGATGAGAAACGCAGTTTCGTCCACGACATGGACATGCTCCGTTTTTCCGCCGCCGTCATCGGCCAGAGCCTGGGCATCGAAATGCGCGTGGCTGAAGAGATGCGATCCTTGCGGAGCACGGGCAAAGGCATCGCGCACGGCATCCTGGGGAACAGCGCCAAGCTCAACGAGGCCTTGCGGCAAACCGATCAGATCGCCGCCAGCGACGCGCCGGCCATGCTTCTGGGCGAATCCGGCACCGGCAAGGAGAAGTTCGCCCGCATGATCCACCAGGAAAGCCGGCGGGCGGAGGGCCCCTTCGTTTGCATCAACTGCGCGGCCATTCCGCCCTCCTTGCTGGAGTCCGAGCTCTTCGGCTACGAGAAGGGCGGCTTCACGGGCGCGAACCAGAGCCGCAAAGGCAAGATCGAATGCGCGGACGGGGGCACTTTGTTCCTGGACGAAATCGGGGATCTGCCCCTGGAGCTGCAGGCCAAGCTGCTGCGCGTGATCCAGGAGCGGCAGATCGAGCGCGTGGGCGGCAGCGGATCCATCGAGGTGGACTTCCGCATCATCACCGCGACCAACGTGGATCTGCAGACGGCCGTGAACGAGGGGCGTTTCCGGCTCGACCTGTTCTACCGGCTGAACGTGATCCCCATCTTCCTCCCGCCCTTGCGCGAGCGGAACGGGGACGTGCGCATCATCGCCTTGCATTTCCTGCATGAATTCAACCACAACTACCAGCGCAACGTCACCTTCGACGAAGGCATCCTGGACCTGATGGAATCCTTCGACTGGCCCGGCAACATTCGGCAATTGGCCAACGTGATCGAGCGGGCGGGGCTGACGGCCGAATCCCGGCGCATCACGCGGGAACAGATCGAAAGGATCCTCGTGCAGGAGGCCAGCGTCCTCATCGCCAAGCCCAGGCATACCGAAACCGATCGCCCGCCCAACCAGCCCGAGCCCGCGGCCAAGGCCAAGGAACCGAAAGAGGAGAACGCCCGCCCCTACATGAAAGTGCAGGAACGGGAGACCGAAGAGATCGCCACGGCCATCCGCCGCTTCGGCGGCAACAAGACCCACGCCGCGCGCAGCCTGGGATTGACCGTCCGCCAATTGCGCTACCGCATCCAAAGGCTGGGCATAGCGGCTTAGCTCCCTCCAGGGAATGCGCCGCCGTCCCGGCGCCAATGTCCGGATTGTCCGCTTTGCCGGCCTGCCAATGAGGACATTGCGAGGTTACCCCGCGGGATCGCGGGCGCGCCGCCGGAGCGATGGGCCCGAACGCGCTCCAATCGGCATCCGCGGCAAGGTAACATGAATGGCACGTACCTTGCATTCCATGAACGTATACCTACAGGAGGCTGAGAATGAAGACGGGAATCGAAACCAGGGATGGGTGTTCCGGAAAGTGGATCCGCGGGATCTTTCCGGCTGCGGCGGTGGTGGTGATGGCGGCGGCGGGATACGGCGCGGATGCGAAGTACCCGACCGCGAAGGTGATGACCACGGGCCTGGCGGTCACGGACAACGAGGTGACCGTGGGCATCCTCCACTCGCTCACCGGCACCATGGCCATCAGCGAAACGGGATCGGTGGAGGCGGAGAAGCTCGCCATCGCCCAGATCAACGAGAGCGGCGGCGTGCTGGGGCGGAAGATCAAGTACATCGTCGAGGATGGCGCCAGCGATTGGCCCACCTTCGCCGAGAAGGCGCGCAAGCTGCTGGTGCAGGACAAGGTGGCCGCGGTGATGGGCTGCTGGACCTCGGCCTCGCGCAAGGCCGTGCTGCCGGTGTTCGAAAAGGAGAACGGCATGCTCTATTACCCGACCTTCTACGAAGGCCTGGAGCAGTCCAAGAACGTGATCTACACGGGCCAGGAAGCGACCCAGCAGATCCTCGCCGGCCTGGATTGGGTGGCCAAGGAAAAGAAGGCCAAGACCTTCTACCTGGTGGGTTCGGATTACATCTGGCCCCGCACTTCGATGAAAATCGCCCGCAAGCACATCGAAAACGTGCTGCACGGGACGGTGGTGGCCGAGGAGTTCGCCCCGCTCGGGCATACCCAGTTCGGTTCGCTCATCAACAAGATCAAGCTCAAGAAGCCGGACGTGGTGTTCGCGGCGGTGGTGGGCGGGAGCAACGTCTCCTGGTTCAAGCAGTTGAAGGCCGCGGGCATCACGGCGGACAAGCAGACCCTGCTGACCATTTCGGTGACGGAAGACGAGGTGCTCGGCATCGGGGGCGAGAACCTGGTGGGCTTCTATTCCTCCATGAAGTATTTCGAGAGCCTGGACAACCCCAACAACAAGGCCTTCGTGCCGGCTTTCAAGAAGATGTGGGGCCCCACCAGCGTCATCGGGGACGTGACCCAGGCCGCGTACCTGGGGCCCTGGCTGTGGAAGCTCACCGTGGAGAAGGCGGGCAGCTTCGACGTGGACAAGGTGGCCGCGGCCTCGCCGGGGATCGAACTGAAGACGGCCCCCGAAGGATACGTGAAGCTGCACGAGAACCACCATCTGTGGAGCAAGCTGCGCATCGGCCAATGGAAGGCGGACGGCCAGGCTTCGCTGGTGTACGAATCGGGGCTTATCGAACCGAACCCCTTCCCCAAGGGATATCAATAGCGGACGTCCCTCGGACCGGGACAGCGCAGGAGGCGAACATCATGGGCGGTTATACGGTCGGCGAACTGGGAGCGATTTTCGTCATGCAGGGATTCAGCGGGCTGAGCCTGTTCTGCGTGTACCTGCTGATGGCGCTGGGATTGGCCATCATCTTCGGACAGATGGGGGTGATCAACATGGCGCACGGGGAATTCCTCACCATGGGGGCTTACGCCACGGTGTTCACCTCCAAGCTGGCGGTGGACCATTTCCCCGCCCTGGTCGGCGTCTATTTCCCTTTCGCCATCGTGCTCGGCTTCCTCATCGCCTTCGGCATGGGGTACCTGCTCGAGGTGCTTCTGATACGCCATCTCTACAAGCGCCCGCTGGACACGCTGCTCGCCACCTGGGGCGTGAGCCTGGTGCTGCAGCAGGTGTTCCGCTCCGCCTTCGGGGCCCGCGAGGTGAGCGCCACCCTGCCCGCCTGGCTGCTGGGTTCGGTCAAGCCCACGGAATCCATCGACATCCCCCTGAACGGATTGTTCATGATGGGGCTGACCCTGGTGCTCTCCTTGCTGGTGTTCATCTTCCTGTTCCGCTCCCGCTGGGGGCTCAAGGTGCGCGCCACCACCCAGAACCGGGTGATGAGCGGCGGCGTGGGCATCAACACCCACAAGGTGGATCGCCTGACTTTCGCGGTGGGCTGCGGCATCGCCGGCGTGGCCGGCGCGGTGTTCACCACCATCGCTTCCACGGGTCCCACCACGGGGTCCCTGTACATCGTGGACACCTTCCTGGTGGTGGTGTTCGGGGGCGCGGCCAGCCTTATCGGCACGGTGGCCTCCGCCTTCTCCATCGCCCAGGCGCAGTCCGTGATGGAGTTCTTCCTCACCAGCTCCATGGCCAAGGTCCTGACCCTGCTCGCCGTCATCACCGTCATCATGGCGCGCCCGGAAGGGCTGTTCAGCATCCGGGTGCGGAAATGAAGGAGGATGCGATGGAGGAGGTTCGCTTGAAGGATAAATCGTGGCTGTACGGATTGCTGGTCCTGTCGGCATTGATCTTCCTGGTCATGCCGCTCACGTTCGACATCTTCCGCCTGAACCTGGTGGGGAAATACCTGACCTACGCCTTCGTCGCGGTGGGCCTGGTCCTGTGCTGGGGCCAGGGCGGCATCCTGAGCCTGGGGCAAGGCGTCTTCTTCGGCCTGGGGGGCTATTGCATGGCCATGTTCCTCAAGCTGGAGGCCTCGGATCCCAAGAGCACGGCCATCCAGTCCACCCCGGGCATCCCGGACTTCATGGACTGGAACCAGCTCACCAAGCTGCCCTGGTTCTGGGAACCGTTCCACAGCTTCACCTTCACGGTCTTCGCCGTGATCCTGGTGCCTTCCCTGTTCGCCTTCATCATCGGCGTGGCCATGTTCAAGCGCCGGGTGGGCGGCGTTTATTTCGCCATCATCACCCAGGCGGTGGCGGCCATCCTGACCATCCTCATCGTGGGGCGGCAGGGATTGACGGGCGGCATCAACGGCATCACGGACCTCAAGACCCTGCACGGCTGGGACGTCCGCACCAACCATGCGAAGTACATTCTGTACTTCGTGAACGGGGGGTTCCTGGTCGCTTCGCTGCTCGTGAGCCGCTACGTCACCTCCAGCAAGCTGGGGCGCCTGCTGCTGGCCATGCGGGACAAAGAGGAGCGGGTACGCTTCTCCGGCTACGATGTCTCCAACTTCAAGGTGTTCGTCTTCTGCCTGGCGGCCGGCATTTCCGCCGTGGGGGGCGCCGTGTTCACCCTCCAGGTGGGCTTCATGTCCCCGTCCTTCGTGGGGATCGTGCCTTCCGTGGAAATGGTGATCTTCACCGCGGTGGGGGGGCGCATGTCCCTGCTGGGCGCGGTGTACGGGACCCTGCTGGTGAATTTCGGGAAGACCTATTTCTCCGAAAGCTATCCCGCCCTGTGGCTGCTGCTCATGGGCGGTCTCTTCATCTCCGTCGTCATGTTCTTCCCCAACGGGCTGGCCGGCCTCTACGACCGGCATCTCAAGAAACGGATGCCCCTGGAGACCAGGCCATGACGAACAACGAAGTCCTGCTCGCCATCGAGGACCTGACCGTGTCCTTCGACGGCTTCAAGGCCGTGGACGCGCTCAACCTGTACGTCAACAAGCACGAACTGCGGGCCGTGATCGGGCCCAACGGGGCGGGTAAGACCACCGTCCTGGACCTCATCTGCGGCCGGACCAAGGCCACCGCGGGGAAGATCCAGTTCAAGGAGAAGGACCTGACCAAGCTGTCCGAGCACCAGATCGTCCACCTGGGGGTGGGCCGGAAGTTCCAGACACCCTCCATTTACGGCAACCTCACGGTGTTCGAGAACCTGGAGATCTCCTTTCCCCGCGGCCGTACGGTGCTGGGATCCCTGGTGTTCCGGCGTACCCAGGACATCTTCGACCGGGTGCGGGAGGTGGCCAAGGAGATTTTCCTGGACGAATTCCTGAGCCTGGAGGCGGAGCTGTTGAGCCATGGCCAGAAGCAATGGCTGGAGATAGGCATGCTGCTGATCCAGGAGCCGGAGCTGATGATGCTGGACGAGCCGGTGGCGGGCATGAGCGTCAGGGAGCGGGAGCGGACCGCGGAACTGCTCGGCCGGATCTGCCGCAACCGCTCCGTGATCGTCATCGAGCACGACATGGAGTTCGTGAAGAGCATCGCCCACAAGGTGACGGTGATGCACCAGGGGAAGATCCTGGCCGAGGGCACCATGGAAAGCGTGCAGGCCAACGAGAAAGTGATCGAAGTCTATCTGGGCCATTGAAAGGACACGGCATGCTGGAAGTGAAGGATTTGCAGGTCAGCTACGGCCAGAGCGAGGTGATCGGCAACCTCGGTTTCGAGCTCGGCAAGAACGAGACCCTGGCGATCATGGGCCGCAACGGGATGGGGAAGACCACCCTCATGAAGGCCTTGATGGGGATATTGCGCGGCCGCAAGGGCAGCGTGAAGCTGGACGGCAAGGACCTGACGCCCCTGGAAAGCTACCAGCGGGTGGCGGAGGGCCTGGCCTTCGTGCCCCAGGGGCGCATGATCTTCTCCGCCCTCACGGTGCAGGAGAACATCGAGACCGGGCTCGAGACCGCGGAGGCCAAGACCGTCCCTGAGGACATCTACGCCCTGTTCCCGGTCCTGCACGAGATGCGCCGGCGCAAGGGCGGGAACCTCTCGGGAGGGCAGCAGCAGCAGCTCGCCATCGCCCGCGCCCTGGCCTCGGAGCCCAAGGTGCTCATCCTGGACGAACCCACCGAAGGCATCCAACCCTCCGTGATCAAGGACATCGCCCGGGTCCTCAACGAAATCCGCAAGACGCGGGAGATCAGCATCCTCGTGTCCGAGCAGGTCCTGAGCTTCACCCTGGCCATCGCCGACCGCTTGTTGGTGATCGACAAGGGGCGCTTTATCCACGAGGACGGGCGCGACCAGGTGGACGCGGAGAAGATCAAGCAATATCTGTCGGTCTGAGGAAGGACGCGAAATGCCCATCTACGAGTATGTCTGCAGGCCCTGCGGTTCCACCTTCGAAGAAATCCGCAGGGTCGCCGAGTGCGACGTGCCCGTTCCTTGCCCCGGATGCGCCGCGCCCACGGCCACGCAAACGCCGCCCTCTTTTTTCGTCCGGGGCTCCGCCGGATCCAGGAGCCCGCGCTCCCTGGCCGAGCAACTCGCCGGAAAGGGCGCCATGAAGCCCGCCGGAGACGGTTCCACCGGCATCCTGGGGCATAAATGCCATGGCGGCTGTGGCTGTTGAGAGGAACCCCGCCCGCCGCCCCGCGAAACGAGAAACCAGCCACCGAAGGAGGATATCCATGACCAAGCGAATCAAAATGAAGGCGGGCACCCGCCTGAGCGAGCAACCGGAAGTCATCGGGATGAACCGTTGGCATCCGGACATCCCCGCCGTCGTGCGCGTCAAGCCCGGCGAGGACCTGATCCTGGAGACCTTGGACTTCCTGGACTGCCAGATCGCCAACAATGACGATCCCTCGGACGTGCGCAACATCGATCTGACCCGGGCCCATCCCCTGACCGGACCCGTCTACGTCGAAGGCGCGGAACCGGGGGATCTGCTGGTGGTGGACATCCTGGACATAGGCACCATCACTCCCTACGGATTCTCCGGCATCTTCGCCAAGGAGAACGGAGGCGGGTTCCTGGCCGAATACTTCCCCAATGCGGCCAAGGCCATCTGGGACTTCCACGGCATCTACACCACCTCGCGGCACATCCCCGGGGTGCGCTTCGCCGGCTTGACCCATCCAGGCCTCATCGGCACCATGCCTTCCATCGACATGGTGCATGAATGGAACAAACGCGAAGCCCCGCTGGCGGCGGAGGGGAAGGCCAAGCCCCCCTACGAGCCGACCGCCTTCGTGGGCGCTTTGAAGGGTGCCGAGCGGGACCGCGTGGCCAAGGAGGCCTGCCGGACGGTGCCGCCCCGGGAACACGGCGGCAATACGGACATCAAGAACATCTCCATCGGCACGCGGATCTATTTCCCCGTGTTCACCAAAGGGGCCGGATTCGCCATGGGCGATCTGCACTTCTCCCAAGGGGACGGGGAAATCGCCTTCTGCGGCGCCATTGAGATGGACGGCTACACGCATCTGGGCTTCGACCTGATCAAGGGCGGCATGGCCAAGTACAAGCTCAAGCAGCCCATCTTCGTGCCCGGCCCCACCGATCCCAAGTTCGAAAAATGGCTCATGTTCGAAGGCATTTGCGTGGAGGACGGCAAGCAATACTACCTGGACGCCACCGTAGCCTACCGGCGCGCCTGCATGAACGCCATCGAATACCTGCAGAACTTCGGGTACACCGGCGAGCAGGCCTACATGCTCCTGACCGCGGCGCCGGTCGAAGGCAGGATAGGCGGCATCGTGGACATCCCCAATTGCGCCTGCACCGTGGCGATCCCCACCTCCATCTTCGACCAGGACATTCTGCCCAAAAAATGATTCCGGCCCGCCCGGGCCCTGACCTTCCCCTCGGGTGGCACGCTGGCTGGACATGCCGTCCGAGCGGCTTCGGCGCCACTTGCCCATCCGAGGGATTTCGCCCCCCCCTGCACGTGAGCGTTCTCACGAATTGGTTTGAATCTTCGATCTATCCTTCCCTCGCCCTGTTCCTCAATCGCCCCGTCTATGCATTGCATATACAGTGGTTATGCATGCAATGCATTTACAGGAGGTGTAGATACATTGTGGAGGCAAGAGGTGTAGATACATTGTGGAAGCAAGGGATGTAGATGCATTGTAAAGGCGAGGGGTGGAAAGGAGAGGGCGGATGAGAGGTCCGAAATTGGCGGATTTGCGGGTGAGCACCGATACGTTTCGGGAGTACCGGACGGAAGAAGAGTTCAAGGAGGCTTTGAGGACCGGGGCGATGCCCTGGACGGAGATAGAGAGGTACTACGAGTGGCGGAAGGCGGAAATCAAGGATTGCCAGGTCGCTTTGAGAATCAGCGGTACCGATCTGATGAAATTGAAGGCCTTGGCGCGGATGCAGGGGAAAAAATACCAGACTTATATGGGGGAAATCCTGAAACGGGAAATCCACGCGCAAGAGGATCGCCTGGCGAATTCCAGGCGCGCGGAGACCCGTCCGCCCCGCGGGACCGCACCTCGCCGAAAGAGGCGAGGCGGCAGTGGAATGCCCCGCCGTTGGCCCCGGCCGCCCAATTAACTACCTTTGACCGCGTCATCCCAGGAGTGAATTGTGGAAGAAATCGTCAATTTGAAGGCCCGGGTCGACCGCCTATGGGGGTATCTTTGACCTGGCCCGCAAGGAAGAAGAAGTAGCCCTTCTCGAACGCTCCGCCTCGGAACCCGGCTTCTGGTCCGATACCGCCAAAGCCCAGAAAGTCCAGAAGCAGATCAAGACCAACCAATGGTGGCTTGAGCAATGGAGGTCCCTGGACACCCAGGTGAAGGAATTGGAACTGCTCGCCCAGATGGCCGAGGAGGACAAGGACGAAGCTTCCCTGAAGGAGGCGCGCGATTCCGTGGGCGGCCTGGAAACCAGGGTGCGCGAGCTGGAACTGAAGAAAATGCTCAGCGGCGAGAACGACGACCGCCCCGCCATCCTGAGTATCCATTCCGGCGCGGGCGGTACCGAATCCCAGGATTGGGCGCGCATGCTGCTGCGCATGTACGTGAGCTGGATGCAGAAGCGCGGCCTCAAGTTCGAGATCCTGGACGAGCAACCGGGCGAAGAAGCCGGCATCAAGGGCGCCACCATCGAGGTCTCCAGCGAATTCGCCTTCGGCTATCTCCGCTCGGAAATCGGCGTGCACCGCCTGGTCCGCATCTCGCCGTTCGATTCCAACGCCAGGCGGCATACCTCCTTCGCGGCCGTGTACGTGTATCCCGAGGTGGAAGAGGTGGAGTTCGACCTCAACGAGAACGACATCAAGGTGGATACCTTCCGCGCCGGGGGCGCGGGCGGCCAGCACATCAACAAGACCGATTCGGCCGTGCGCATGACCCATCTTCCCACCGGGATAGTGGTCTCCTGCCAGAGCGAACGCAGCCAGCACAAGAACCGCGCCAGCGCCATCAAGATGCTGCGCGCCAAGGTGTACCAGAAATTCAAGGACGACGAGGAGGCCAAGCGGGAGTCCAAGCTCGCCTCCAAGCTCAAGATCGAATGGGGCAGCCAGATCCGCTCCTACGTGCTGCAGCCCTACCAGATGGTCAAGGACGCGCGCACGGATTTCGAGACTTCGGACGCGGAAGGCGTGCTGAACGGCAACCTGGACGGCTTCATCAACGCCTACCTGCTGGCCGCGGACGAAGAGCGGCTGAAGGGCACATGAGATTGGAACGCACGATGGAAATGAACGATCAGGTAGAAGCCAGGTTGGAAAAGCTCCGCAAGCTGCGGGAGATGGGGATCAACCCCTATCCGTACGGCTTCGCCCCCACCCACGACAGCGCCGCCTTGCTGGCGGAGAAGGCAAAGCTGCTGCCCGCGGCCGAAGGCGAGGCTCCGCAGGCCGGTCCCGAGGTGGCCTTCGCCGGCCGCATCGTGCGCTACAACCTGAAGGGCAAGCTGGCCTTCGTGCATCTCAAGGACGACGCCGGCCGCATGCAGATCATGTTCGGCCGGGACGCCGTGGGCGAACCCTCCTTCGAGCTGGTCAAGATCCTGGACATCGGGGACTGGATCGGCGTGAGGGGGAGCATGTTCGTCACCCGCGCGGGCGAATACACCGTGCACGCCCGGACGGTGGAGCTGCTTTCCAAGGCGGTGCGGCCCCTGCCCATCCCCAAGGAGAAGATCGAGAACGGCGTCAAGGTCGTCTTCGACGAGTTCAAGGACGTGGAGACCCGGTATCGCCAGCGTTACGTGGATCTGACCCTGAACGACGGCGTGCGCGAGACCTTCAAGAAGCGGTCGCGCATCATCCAGGCCATCCGCCGGTACTTGCTGGACAACGCCTACCTGGAGGTGGAGACCCCGATCCTGCAGGCCATCTACGGAGGCGCCAGCGCGCGGCCTTTCCTGACGCACCACAACGCCCTGGACATCCCCCTGTACCTGCGCGTCAGCAACGAGCTGTACCTGAAGCGCTGCATCACCGGAGGTTTCCCCAAGGTGTTCGAGTTCGCCAAGGACTTCCGCAACGAGGGCATCGACCGGACCCACAATCCCGAGTTCACCCTGCTGGAGTTCTACCAGGCCTTCGCCGATTACAACGACATGATGAAGCATTTCGAGAACGTGTACGCGGCCGCCTGCATCGCGGCCAACGGATCCCCCCGGTTCACCTACCAGGGCGAGGAATTCGACCTCACCCCTCCCTGGCCGCGCATGACCGTCAAGCAAGCCCTCCTCGAGTTCGGCGGCCTGGACGTGGACGCCATGTCCGACGGCGATATGATGGCCGAAATGGACAAGGCCGGGGTGGAGCTGAAGGGAAAGTACAGCCGCGGCCTGGCCGTCAAGGCCCTGTTCGAGGCCAAATGCGAAGCGCAGCTCAAGGGGCCCGTCTTCATCATCGACCATCCCAAGGAGAGCACGCCCCTGTGCAAGGGCCACCGCAGCGATCCGGACCTGGTGGAGCAGTTCGAGCCTTACATCAACGGCTGGGAGGTGGGCAACGCCTACTCCGAGCTGAACGATCCCCTCCTCCAACGCAAGCTCCTGGAGGAGCAGGTGGAGCGCGGCCGCGGCGGCGAAGACGAGACCCATCCCCTGGACGAGGACTTCCTGCGCGCGCTGGAATACGGCATGCCGCCCACGGGCGGGGTGGGGATTGGGATAGACAGGATGGTTATGCTTTTGACGGACAGCGCTACCATTAAAGACGTGCTGCTGTTCCCGCTGATGAAGCCCGAGTGAGATATTTCGAATGGTTCATCGCCCGGAAGTATTTCTGGGCCCAGCGCCGCACCTTGTCCACGGGCCTGATCGCCCTGTTTTCGGCGGCCGGCGTCACGGTGGGCACCTGGCTGCTGATCTTCGTCCTCTCCGCCATCAACGGCTTCGAGCACGAGGTCAAGAAGCAGCTGATCGGCAAGGACGCCCACATCGAAATCACCCAATACCAATACGCGCCCGTCCGGGACTACGATTCGCTCCTGGAGAAGACGCGCGGATTCCCCCACGTGGCGGCCGCCTCGCCGTTCATCATGTCCAAGACCATCATTTCCCGCAAGAAGAACCAGGACGGCATCGTGGTCTACGGCATAGACAGCGCCAGCAGCCGGGACGTGATAGGCCTGGCCGGGACCATTTCCCACGGGGCGTACCGCTTCCACGGGATGCGGGATTCCACCGGCAAGAGCTATCCCGGCATCATCCTGGGCTATGCCCTGGCGGCCCGCCTGCAGGCCTCCATCGGGGACAAGGTGTTCCTGGCCGATTTCACGGAAGCGGGCGAACTGGGAGCTTCCGGGTTCGCGCCCAAGATCGTCCCCTTCATCGTGGCGGCCACCTTCGAATCGGGCATGTACCAATTCGACGAGTCCCTGGCCTACGTCTCCCTGGACGACGCCCAGCGCCTGTTCGACCAGCCCGGGGCGGTGACCGGGCTGCAATTGCGCGTGGACGATCCTTACGCCAGCGGCCCCATTTCCCGGGACCTGGAGGACACCCTCGGGTTTCCGTACCGGGCCCTGGACTGGCAGGCCAAGAACTACACGCTCATCAAATGGATGTCCTATGAAAAGGTGCTGGTGGGGCTGGCCCTGGGCATCATCATCATCATCGCCGCCTTCAACATCATCTCCTCCCTGGTGATGGCCGTGAACGACAAGGTGCGCGAGATCGGCATCCTGCGCGCCATGGGCGCCACCCGCCGCGGCATCCTGCGCATCTTCATCCTGGAGGGGATGCTCATCGGCGTGGCGGGATCGGCGGCCGGCACCGCGCTCGGCCTGCTCAGCTACTGGCTGCAGAGCCGCTTCGGCTTGATCCAACTGCCCGGGGACGTGTATTTCGTGACGGTGCTCCCGGTGGAACTCCACCTCGCCGACGTGATCGCCGTCCTGGTCGTCACCAACTGCCTGTGCGGCCTGGCCACCATCCTGCCCGCCCTCAAGGCGGCCCGGCACGACCCCGTGGAGGCCATCCGCCATGAATGACACCGTGGAATCCCGCGCCCGCGCCGTCTCCGCCGCGGCCGGCGCGCCGCTCCTTTCCGTCGAGAAGATCCAGAAAGTGTTCGAGGAGACGGGAACCCGCATCGAACTGTTCAAGGACCTGGACTTCACCATCGCGTCCGGCGATTTCGCGGCCATCAAAGGCGCCTCGGGAGTGGGGAAGAGCACCCTGTTGCACATCCTCGGCCTGCTGGACCGTCCCACTGCCGGCCGCGTGCTCTTCAAGGGCAGGGACATCGGCGGCCTTTCGGACAAGAGCCTCAGCGCCATCCGCAACGGCGAGCTCGGCTTCGTGTTCCAGTTCCACCACCTGCTTCCCGATCTCACCGTGAAGGAGAACGTGCTGATGCCGGTCCGCATCGCCGGGCGCCTGCGCCGCGCCGACGAGGAGCGGGCCCTGGAGCTGATCCGCATGGTGGGCATGGACCATCGCCTCAAGCACCTTCCCGCGGAGCTCTCCGGCGGCGAACGCCAGCGCATCGCCCTGGCCCGGGCCCTCGTCAACGATCCCGGCATCCTCCTCTGCGACGAGCCTTCCGGCAACCTGGATTCCAGGAACTCCGAGCACCTGCACGCCCTGCTCCTGGACCTGAACCGGCGTTTGTCCGTGGCCATCCTGGTGGTGACCCACGATCTGAACCTGGCCGCCCTGGCCCGCCGCGTCTACATGATGGAAGGCGGCGGGTTGCGGGTGGAACGTTAAACCCCAATGGATAACTTCGTCTGCACCCAATGCGGTTTCACCTGGGGCGAATACCGTTCCCGCGGCCTGCTCGGCTGCGCGCAATGCTATCTCAGCTTCGGAGAGGCCTTGCAGGCGGACGTGGCCTGGCTGCACCAGGCCCTGGCCTTCACGGCGCCCGGACCGGAGGCGCCGGCCGAGCCGGAGGCGCCGGACGCGGAGAGCCTGGCCAGGTGGCGCGAGCAGATCGCGGAAGCGCTGCGCGCCGAAAATTACGAGGAAGCGGCCCGCCTGAACCGGCTCATCCTGGGAAGCGGCGCCGCGCGAAGGCCCGGTCTTGGACACGCCTGATCCTTCCGGCCGCACCCCGGCCGGGCATCCCTCCTTGTCCGGAAAGGCCCTGGCCGCGGCCCCGCGGGCCTGGATAGGTAGCCCGGAGGTTTCCCTGGCCCCGGGAACGGACACCGTCCTTCTCACCCGCATGCTGACTTTCCGGAATTTCGCCGGACTGCCCTTCGTGGCGTCGGCGCCGCCCCACGCCTGCGCCCTCATCGCGGACAAAGCCCTGGATTTCGTGGCCAAGCAGGGAGGGCTCACGGTCTGGCGCCTGGCGGACTGCCCTCCCCGGGTGATCCGCTTGTTGCGGGAGCGGGAAATCCTTCCCCAGCGGGCGCTTTCCTTTCCGGGCAAAAAGGGGTTCAAATACCTGGCCGCCTCCCCCGGCGGCGAAAGCTGGACCTTGGTGAACGAAGTGGAACACGTCACCTGCGGGCGCATCTTTCCCGGCTGCGCCCCGGAAGCCTCCGAAGCCTGCTTCGCGCCCCCGGCGGAGAGTGCGGACCGTTCTCCCTGGGCCTGGTCCAGGCGCTTCGGGTACCTGGCGTCGGATCCGGCGCGCATCGGTCCCGGATTCGCGGTGGAGGCGGTCGCGCACTTGCCCGGCCTCGCCCTGTCGCGGCGATTGCTCCAGGCGCGCAACTACCTGACGGCAGCCGGAGTCGGATTCCTTGCCGCCACGGTCCCTTCGCCCCATGCCGTCTCCCCGGGCGCGGCGGATGCGGGCCTTTTCCGGCTGGCTTCCCGCGGCGGATTGGGGCGCGCCCCGCGCGAGGTGTACCAGGCTTTCCTCAACGCCATCGGCCCGGTGTTGCGCCGGGAGCGGGAGGCGCGGGAAAGGTGCCTGGAAAACCATCGCAAAAGGCTCGAAGAACGGACGCATCACTCGCTCCAGCGCTTGATCGGGGCGGACTCGCTCACTTACGCGGAGTTACTGGCGGCCGGGTCCCTCGTGCGGCTGGGAGCGGCGCTGGGATTGGCAAACGTCCAAATTCCGGGGATACTGGAAGAACTGCGCGTAACCGCCGCCAGCGGTCACCTGGCGGTAACTTCGGGACGGGATTTGTCCAAAGAAGAAGAGGACTTTGCCCGGGCGAATGTTGTAAGATTATCCCTGAGGATGCACAGTGGAGAAATCTCGTAAAGATTGGGATTTTAGGGGATAACAAGTATTTTATTCACTGGATGAGAAGGGCCGGTATATTCCGGCCCAACGGAGCGAAAAATGAACGGCATGTTTACGGATAGAGTCAAAAAAGTCATGCAGCTGGCGCGCGAGGAATCCGTGCGGCTCGGCAATGACTATGTGGGCACCGAACATCTGCTGCTCGGCCTCATCCGCGAGGGCGATGGAGTGGCGGTGGCCGTGTTGAAGAATCTCGGGATCGATCTCGACGATCTCGCGCGCAACATCGAGAAGTCCATTTCGTCCTCGGGCGGGATGATGACCATCGGGCAGATGATCCCTTTCACGCCGCGCGCGAAAAAGGTGCTGGAGATCGCGGCGCAGGAAGCCCGCTCCATGAGCCACAAGTACATCGGCACCGAGCACCTGCTCCTGGCGCTGATGAAGGATCACGAATCGGCGGCCGCCAACGCGCTCGCCAGCATCGGCGTCGAGTACGAACGCGTGAAGGAAGAGATCGAGCGCGTGCTCCGCGGCGGCGACGCCCAGAGCGGCACCGACTTCGCCGGCTCGCGCAAGAAGTCCAAGACCCCGTTCCTGGACCATTTCGGCCGGGACCTCACCGAGCTGGCCCGCCAGGGGCAATTGGATCCCATCATCGGCCGCGGTCCGGAGATCGAGCGCGTGATCCAGATCCTGTCGCGCCGCAAGAAGAACAACCCCGTGCTCATCGGCGAACCGGGCGTGGGCAAGACCGCCATCGTGGAGGGCCTGGCCCAGAAGATCGTGGAGCGCAACATTCCCGAGGTGCTCGAGAACAAGCGCGTCGTCACCCTGGACATGGGCAGCATCGTGGCCGGCACCAAGTACCGCGGGCAGTTCGAAGAACGCCTCAAGTCCCTGATGACCGAATTGCAGAAGAACGACAACGTCATCATCTTCATCGACGAGCTGCACACCATCGTGGGCGCCGGCGGTTCGGAAGGATCCCTGGACGCCTCCAATATCTTCAAGCCCGCCCTGTCGCGCGGGGAGTTCCAGTGCATCGGCGCCACCACCCTGGACGAGTACCGCAAGTACATCGAGAAGGACGGGGCCCTGGAGCGCCGGTTCCAGACCATCCTGGTCGATCCGCCCTCACTCGCCGAGACCCTGCAGATCATCAAGGGCCTGCGCGCCAAGTACGAGGCCCATCACAAGGTCACGTACACGGAACCCGCCCTGGACGCCTCCGTGCGCTTGTCCGATCGTTACCTTTCCGATCGGTTCATGCCGGACAAGGCCATCGACATCATCGACGAGGCCGGCGCCCGCGTGCGCCTGGCCAGCCTCTCCATCCCGCCGGAACTCCGCAACAAGGAGCTGGAGCTGGAGGCCGTGGTGAAGGAGAAGGAAGCCTCGGTCGAGAACCAGGACTACGAGACCGCCGCTTCCCTGCGCGATACCCAGGAAAGCCTCAAGGCCGAGCTGGAGGAGATGCGCAAGAAGTGGCGCGAGCAGAAGCGCGAAGAGCGCCTGATCGTGGACGAAGAAGCCATCCAGGAAGTGGTCGCCAAGATGACCGGCATTCCCCTGGCCAAGATGGCCAACCAGGAAAGCCAGCGCTTGCTGAACATGGAGAAGGAGCTCAACCAGCGCGTGGTGGGCCAGGATCGGGCCATCGAGGTCATTTCCAAGGCCATCCGCCGTTCGCGTTCGGGCGTGCATTCCACCAAGCGCCCCATGGGCAGCTTCATCTTCCTGGGCCCCACGGGCGTGGGCAAGACCGAGCTGGTCAAGGCCCTGGCGGCTTTCCTGTTCGAAACCGAAGAGGCCCTCATCCGCATCGACATGTCGGAATACATGGAGAAGTTCGCGGTTTCCCGCCTGGTGGGAGCGCCTCCGGGATACGTCGGCTACGAAGAAGGCGGCCAGCTCACCGAAAAGGTGCGCAAGAAGCCCTACTCCGTGATCCTGCTGGACGAAATCGAAAAGGCGCATCCGGACGTGTTCAACATCCTGCTGCAGATCCTCGACGACGGCCAACTGACCGACAGCTACGGCCGCAAGGTGAACTTCAAGAACACCCTGATCATCATGACCTCGAACCTCGGGGCCAAGGATATCAAGAAGGGCCTGGGGCTGGGCTTCGGCAAGGACGACCTGGACAGCGAGTTCGAGCGCATGGAGAAGGTGGTCCGCGAGGAAGTGAAGCGCACCTTCAATCCCGAGTTCCTGAACCGCCTGGACGATCTGGTCGTGTTCCGCCCCCTGGAGAAGCGCGACATGGGCCGCATCGTGGACATCCTGGTGGCCGAGCTGGAAAACCGCCTCGGACCCCGCGACATCAAGGTCCAGATCTCGGATTCGGTCCGCGAGCTCATCGTGGAAAAGGGCTTCGATCCCCAGCTGGGCGCGCGTCCGCTGCGCCGGGCCATCCAGAAGCTCATCGAGGATCCGCTCGCGGAGGAGATCCTGCGCGGGAAGATCACCGACAACTCCAGCCTGAAGGTGGGCCGCAAGGGCGATCAACTGACCTTCACGCCCGGTCCGGGCAAGACCGCGAAGAAGGACGAGAAGGAATCCACCGAGGTGAAAGGGGAATAAACCTCCTTCCGTCGCATCGACTCCATTTCCGGGCGTCGGGCTTTCAGGCCCGGCGCCTTTTCGTTTCCGCCCGCCCTTCAATCGCCCCCTTTGCGACCCAGAATAGAGGCTTTTATCTATATTATTCCGGTTTCCAACCGGGAAGGCGTTTTGACCCTATTTAAGCCTAGTTTCGCGCTTTTTCTCCTATTTCTGGCCATCGCCTCCACCTCCGCCCAGCAACTCGCGGGCCCCGGCTTCCGAAGCCCGGTCAAGGAAGTCAAGATCGCCGGCATCGTCCTGGAAGGCAACAAGACCGTGGACAAGTCCTTGGTCATCCGCACCCTGCAGGTGGAAAAAGGGGAGGAATACCTGCCCCCGGTCCTGCGCCAGAAGGTCCAGTCCTCGGTGACGGCCCTGAACAAGCTGGGCCTCTTCGCGGACATCCGGGTCGACATCGACTATCCGGATTCCGTGGACGGAGCCATCCTCACCTTCACGGTTTCCGAGCTCCCTACCCTGGCCCGCGCGGAGATCAAGGGCAACAACAAGATCAAGAAGGACGATCTCAAGGAAGCCATGGACCTGCTGGACGGCCAGGTCTATTCCCGGGGCGCCGTGGAACGCAATCGCCAGAAGATCCTGGACCTGTACCATAACAAGGGCTACCTGCTGGCCAAGGTGGACGTGGAAGAGGGGATCGAGGCCGAGACCGGGCGCAAAACCATCACCTTCAAGGTGGACGAAGGCAAAAAGGTGCGAGTGCGCTATATCACCTTCGCGGGCAACAAGCACGTGAAGGACAAGCTGCTCCGCAAGAAGATCCCGACCAAGGAAGACCGCTGGTGGCGCGACGGGGATTTCAAGGAGGATGAATACCGCCTGGGCCTGGACACCCTGGTGGATTATTACCGCGAACTCGGCTATCTGGACGCTTCGGTCCGGGACGATAAGATCACCTATTCCCCGGACAAGAAGTACATGGACATCCGCGTCAACGTCACGGAAGGCAAGCGGTACCGCTTCGGCAAGGCGAGCTTCAACCACAACAACATCATCGAGGACGCCGCCCTCAAGGCGCAGGTGCTGCTGGATTCCGGCGAAATCTTCAACATGAAGAAGTTCGAGGCCACCAGGTTCCAGGTGCAGTCCCTGTACCGCGAAGAGGGTTATCTCTTCATGGACATGCAGGACCAGTTCACCTACCGCGACACCCTCGTGGACGTGAACTTCAACATCCGCGAGAACAGCATCGCCCACATCCACCTGGTGGATATCCGCGGCAACACCAAGACCAAGGACAAGGTGATCCGCCGGGAAGTGAAGCTCTTCCCCGGGGACATCTTCCGCCAATCGCTCGTCATGCGGGCCCAGCGGGACATCATGCAGCTGGCCTTCTTCGACAACGTGGAGCCCAACATCGAGCAGGTGAAGGACGGGGACCCCAGCGACGTGAACCTGGTGATGAAGGTGACGGAAAAGCAGGCCGGCACCGGCACCGTTTCCGCGGGGCTCGCCTACAGCCAGCGCGATCAACTGGTGGGCACCGTGGGGCTCCAGATTCCGAACTTCCTGGGCAACGGCCAGCGGGCGGACTTCAGCCTGGAATGGGGCCCCAACAAGCAACTCGGCTCCATCGGCTTCACCGAGCCCTGGTTCCTGGACACTCCGACCTTGGTGGGCGGCAGCGTGTTCTATAGCTTCCAGAAGGCCCTGCGGTCCATCGACCACGACTATACGCGCTACGGTCTCCGCCTCAACCTGGGACGCCGCCTGACCTGGCCGGACGACTATTTCACGGTGAGCGGCAGCTATAACCTGACCGAGAACGACAACGGCCTGACCAGCAACCCGAACTCGCTGATCATCCCCTCGGGCCTGGAATCCTCCCTGCATCTGACCCTGACCCGCGACGACAAGAACCTGCCGTTCTTCCCCTCCGAAGGCTCCCTGTACCGCCTGACCTACAGCCGCGTGGGCGGCCAATTGGGCGGCGATTTCGACTATCACCAGGTGGAGAGCAAGGTCAACTGGTGGTTCCCCACCGTGAACAAGCTGGTGCTGGGCGTCTCCACCGAGTTCGGCATGCTCCTGGGCGGCAACATCCAGAGCTACGATCTGTTCCAGATGGGCGGCGTGCTGGGCTACCAGGGCAAGATGCGCGGCTATGACCCCGGCAGCATCGGCAGCTCCCGCATCGGCCGCAGCTACTTCTCCTTCGTCACCGAACTCACCTATCCCGTGGTCGAGAACACCTTCTACCTGCTCGGTTTCTACGACGTCGGCAACGTGTTCGGCAACATCCCCAAATACGATGAATCCAACAATTACAACCCCATCGGCAAGGACGCGGTCCCGGATCCCTGGGAGGAAATCGACTTCTCGGACCTGAGGCGGGATTTCGGCTTCGGTTTCCGCCTGGTCATCCCCCTGGTCGCGCCTTTCGGCATGGGCTTCGACTTCGGATGGCCGTTGGATGACCTGGAAACCTATCAAGGCGCCCGCATCCCGGCGGTAGGAAAAGCGCCCACGGTCAATTTCGTAATCGAGCAAGGATTTTAAGGAGGAAAGATGAACAAGACGATACTGGCCCTGGGCCTGCTGCTGGCCGGGATGGCCTATCCCGCCGATCTGAAGATCGCGCACGTGGATTCGAAGCTCGTGTTCGACAAATACGCGGACACGAAGAAGGCGCAGAAGGAATACGACAAGCAGGTCCAGAAGTGGGAGCAGGACGCGGCCACCAAGCAGAAGAACCTGATGGAGCTGAAGGATAAGCTGGAAAAGCAGTCCCTGATGCTCAGCGAAGAGAAGAAGAAGGAGATGGAAGCCGATTTCCTCAAGAAGAAGAGCGAATACGAGCAATTCGTGCAGCAGATCTACGGCAAGGACGGCGCCCTGTTCCAGAAGAACGAGGAGTTCTCCGGGCCCATCATCACCAAGATCAAGAAGACCATCCAGGACGTGGCCAACCAGGAGGGCTATGACATGGTCTTCGACCGGGCCGCCGGCGCGGTGGTGTTCTGGAAGAAGGACAACGATCTGACCCAGAAGGTCATCGATGTCCTGAACAAAGAGGCCAAATAGGCTTGCGCTTCCGCGCCAGGTTTTCCGGAACGGGAGACTCGGCCGCGGAAGCGGTTCCTTTCGCGGACATCCTCCCCGTATGCCGGCCCCACCTGCTGCCCGGGGCCGGTCCCTTGCCTCCCTCCGACCTCGCTTTCGCCTCCCTCGACTCCCCGGAACGCTCCGGACCCGGTTCCCTGACCTTCGCAGGCCCGCGGACCCCCTTGCGGGTGCGCGCCTCCCTGGAGGCGGCCTTGATCCTGGCCGAGGCGGGAGTGGACTTTCCCGTCCCGGCCGGCAGGACGCCCCCTCCCGTCCTCCGCGTCGAATCCATCCATGCGGCCATGGCCGCCCTTTTGACCGCCCTGGAAGACCGTTTCCTCCACCCCGAGCCCCGCCCCTCCGGCCCGGGAAACCGCATCGCGCCAAGCGCCGTGGTGGAGGGCCGCCTGGAAGGGAACGTGTCCGTAGGGCCGGGAGCCTATGTCGGCAAAGGCTCCTGCATCGGATCCGGGACCCGCATCGGAGCCAACGCCGTGATCCAGGAAAACTGCCTCATCGGCCGCGACTGCGTGGTGCAGGCCGGGGCCGTAATCGGCTGCGCCGGGTTCGGATTCTTCGCGGCGCGGCCGGGGCATCCGCTGGCGGCCATGCCCCACCCGGCGGGCGTGGAGATCGGCGATGCCTGTTGGATAGGCGCCAATGCCGTGGTGGCCGCGGGCGTGCTCAATCCCACCGTCCTGGGCCGCGGCTGCAAGCTGGACAGCCACGTGCAGATAGCCCATAACGTGAGGCTGGGAGACGAGTGCCTGCTGGCCTCCCAGTCCGGCATCGCCGGATCGACCGTGGCCGGGCATCGCCTGCGCATGGGCGGGGCTTCCAGCGTGGACGGGCATTTGCGGTTGGGAGACGATGTATCCGTCGCCGCCTGTTCGGGCGTGACCAAGGATTTGCCGGACAAGGCCGTGGTGGCGGGTTTTCCCGCCCGTCCCATCCGGGAGTGGCGGCGCCGGGAAATCGCCCTCAAGAGATGGGCCGGGTAAAAGCCCGTATTCCCTTGGAATACGGTTTAGACCTAACGTCGGATATATCCGAATGAGGAAAGCAGGTTAATCTTATCGTCCTTGCAAGAGGCCGGACGTTCCCCGGGATTCGCATTGGGGCCGGGCGGCAGGGTGCGCAGCCAGCCCTTGACGACATAGGCTCCGGTGGAGGCGATGTATCCCGTGGCGCTGGCGGGATACCACATCAGGGAAATGGAGCGCCTGCCGTCCGGTCCCGGTCGGATGCCCTCCAGCATTTCGGCGGAGACCGTTCCCCTGGCCCGGTTCACGATCCCGCCCTGGTTGGTGAAGAACCCCAGGTTGAATTCGAAGGGGCCCGGCGTGGTCACCAGGATGTCGGGGCCGTTGGGGAACCGGGTTTCGTCCGGGCGGCGCGGGTCCGCGATGCGCCAGCGTTGATCCATGAACATCCGGGTCCCGGAGGGATCCGCCCTGGGCAGGATGGCGGAAACCGGCAGCGCCATGGGCTGGGGAAGAAAGCTCTCGCCGCGGGAGACTCCGCCCGCGGAGGCCTCGATGCGGCATTCGGCGGCCACGGAGTCCGGCTTGGTCCCCGTGTCCGGCGGAAGGGGTCTGCCGCTCCTTTCCACGTCCATTTGCACGCCCGTCACCAAAACCACCATGTCCCCGAAGGTATCGTTGGCGCCGTCGTTGAAGGAGAACAGGACCCCGTCCTCGCCTCTGGGGATGCGGGCGGTTTCCGCGCAGGGATCCGCCATGGAATCCACTTGGGCGGAAGTGACCCTGGCCGCTTCGGCCCAGAGATGACGGGCCATATGGGCGTATTGCCCCCGGGAATAGAACCGGCTCCGGAGGGGATCGTTGAGGCCCGTATAGCGCGGACCGCAAGCCTCTCCGGTGCAATAAGCGCCCGAGTACCTGCTCGCGACGGTAGTCATCATGAGGACGATTTCCTCGCTGGAATCGTACGTGCCCAGGTCCGCGCTGATGCCGCCGCTGTCCGGGCAGCGGTTCTTCCGGCCGCTTCCGTAATAGAGGAACAATGGATCCGCCTCTCCCGTGCGCGGATTCATGAAGAAGAGCTGGTTCCCCCACTCAGCCGTGCTGTGGATGAAGCGGACGCCGACGGGCTTGCCGGTGCCGTACACGGTGGCCCCGCGGTACAGGGTCTTGACGGGGAGATAAGTCGAGGGCTCGTTGGGGACGGCGATGGGACCGGACCCCATGGACAGCGCGGCCCCGGCGGCGGAGAGGAATGCGAGCAGCCGAAGCGGGCCGCCCAGGATGGTCCTCCCCCTCGTCATCAAGGCCCCAGATCCACCGTTCCTACGGAAGATCTTCCATTCGCTTCGAGGCGGACCGAATCCACGAAGGCGGTCATGCCTCCGTTGACATTGGTGAAGATGCGCAGGTTGTAGGTGCCCGCAGGCAGGTCGCTGAGGGTGAAGTCGCCCGCGGTGTTGGCCGCCGTCCACCGATCCATCCCGAAAACGGAAATGAAGATCTTGGGGCGAGAGGACTGCGGAGGGCCGACGTAATTCACTTTCCCCGAGATCCAGCCGGTGGTATCCATGAAGACCGGCGTCAAGGGGATGTGTTCGTTAAGGCCGTCCTGGAACACTTCCACGATCGCTCCCTGCCCGGAAGTGTCTACGGCTTCGATGCGGTATCTGCCCCGGGGCACCGAGTCCAAGGCAAAAAATCCCTGCGTATCGGTGAAACCGTCCTGGATGCGCTTGCCCGTCTGGATGGGAGCGCTGTCCGGATTGGAGTAGAAGGCCTGGGGCCGCAAATGGACGGGGACGAAAGGCACGGGGGTGCCGTCCCGATGCAGGAGCGATCCGGAAACGCGGACGATGTCCGGATTGCCCACGTCCGTGCCTCCGCCGGTGTTGCAAGCGGCCAGCAGGAAAGCGGAAGCGCAAAGCGCCGATAATGCCTTGAGGGATTTCATCAAAATCCCGCTCCGCTGCGCGTTTCGGCCGGCTTGGAGCCGTTCGACCGCTTGTTCTTGACCAACGGGAAGAACTGGAAATTCAATTGGTATACCTGATCGGCCCCGGCGCTTTGCGCGGCCAGGCCCAGGATCTTCATGCGGAACTCCCGGAGCCAGGCCTTGATCTTCTCCAGATCGGGCTCGGAGACGCGCAGGGTGGTGCCGCTGATTTCCCGTTCCTTGCCGGGGAAGCGGGACAGGGATTCCCCTCCCAGCCGAATCATCTCCCGGTGGAACTGGGAAACCATCACGGATTTCACGCGTGCGTCGGTGGCCAGGGTCTTTTCCGCCTGGATCCAGCTGCGGTCCTTCTGCTGGGCGATGAGGCCGAGGGTCTTGAGCAGGGACAGGGATTCGGCGGCTTCCGCGGAGGTGATGGAAGGGGACAAGGCATCGGCCACCCAATCGGGCGAGAATTGGAAATCCGGCAGGGACACCACTTCGCGGATCGCCAGGTGCCACCAATGGGAGAATACGTTATAGTGCCGCTCGTCCAGGCGCGCGGGGTTCACCCGGTCGCGCAGGTCGACCAGCTCCTGGAAGAACTTCTCCTTTTCGGTGGGGGTTCCCGCCTGGTTGTATTGCACCAGGGAAAGGAAATAACGCTTGGAGTTCCCGTCCAGTTTGAAAGCCTTGGCGAAGGATTCCGCGGCCGCGAAGGTCAGGTTCCGCTTGCCGTCGATGACGTTCTTCAGCACGTTCGGGGATTTGAAGCCTGCCCGGGTCACGATATACCGGTGGGAAAACCGCCTCGATTGGCCCTTGTTGAACTCGAACAGGGATTTGAGAAAGGCGCGGTAATCGTAAAAAAGGAAGATGTCCGGCGTGGCCGGTACGTTTCGGGCTTTATCCATGGAAGAATGTATAGCGCCAGGGCGGTTCTCGGCCAAGGAGGCGACTCCGATTTGCGTATTCCATAAGGATACATCCGCGCCAAAGCTTCCGGCAGCGGAAACCCGCATCCGTCCCGGAAATGCGGAAAAAACCTAATTTTACCGGCGGATCCCCATGGAAAGCCCCATCTTCCCAACCTTGGCCGGAGTCGGCCTCCACAACGGCCGTCCGGCCCGGCTGAAATTGGGTTTGCGCGAAAGCGCGGGCGGGTCCGGGGAGCCGCTTTTCCGGTTCCCGGGGATGGGGCCCCTCTCGCCCCGGGAGTTGGGGGAACTGCCCCGGGAAGCCCTCCGCGCAACGCGCCTGGGGGCGGGAGACTCCGCCATCGGCACTCCCGAGCACCTGCTGGCCGCCCTGCTCTTCTTTTCCCGGCTGCCCCTGGAGGTGGAATGCGATGCCCCGGAATTGCCCGGCCTGGACGGCAGCGCCTTGCCTTACCGGGAAGCCTTGGCGCGCCTGGCGCCCGGCGCGGCCGCCGATCCGGCCTGGCGCGAATACCGCACGGACCTGGCATGGGAGTATCATTGGAGTTACGGACACGTCCGCGTCCGGCCCGCGGAGCGGTTCCGGGTGCGCTGGGAGCTGGACCGGGCGCCCCTGCGCCAATCCTTCCTCCTGGAGGATGCCGCCACGGCCTTCCGGGAAATCCTGCCCGCCCGCACCTTCGCCTTCCATGGCGAATGGAGGGACGCCCGCGCGCGCGGCCTGATGGCCGGGGCCGGGGAGGACTCGGGACTGCTCCTGGCCGGTTCGGAAGCGGAGTACCGGGAGGTCCTCGGCATGCATCCCGGATGGCCGGGCGGCCCCTACCCGTTGCTCAACCGGCCCGCGTGGCGCATGGAGGTCGAGCCGGTGAAGCACAAGATCCTGGACCTGCTCGGGGACCTGGCCCTGGCGGATCTCTCCTTGCCCGCGGCGGACATCGACATCCGGAACGGCGGGCATCGCGTCAACCATCTCCTGGTTTCCAAGCTCCTTGCCGCCGGCGCCCGCACCGCTTTTTCGCGCAGATACTAGATTTACCCTTCCACCACCATTCGCTCGGAGAGGCCCCGCCATGGGTGACAGCCCGGAAATCCCGTCCAAATCGGAAAACCCCAGATTCATCGTGGACTTCGCAGGCATCCTCAAGCTCCTGCCCCATCGCTATCCTTTCCTGCTGGTAGACGGCATCGTGGCCTACGAAAAGGAGAAATCCATCGTCGGCCAGAAGAACGTGAGCTTCAACGAGCCCTTTTTCAACGGCCATTTCCCGGACGAACCCGTGATGCCCGGCGTGCTCCAGGTCGAAGCCCTGGCCCAGGTCAGTTGCATCCTGATCGCCCTTTCCTATCCTGCGGACTCGGCCGGGAAACGGCCCGCCTTCGCCGGCATCGAGGAAGTCCGCTTCCGCAAGCCGGTGCGTCCCGGCCACATCCTGATCCTGAAGGGCGAGTTGGAAAGGTACCGCCGGGGCTTCGGCATCGTCAGGACCCGGGCCGAAATCGACGGCGATCTGGTCGCGGAAGCGATCATCAAAGCGTCCATGTTCTGATCCGCCCTTCCCTTTCCATGCGCATCCATCCCACCGCGGTCCTGCACCCCTCCCTGGAATTGCCTCCCGATCTGGAAGCGGGCCCCTATGCCGTGCTGGACGAGGACGTGGAGCTGGCGCCCGGGGTGCGCATCGGGCCGTTCTGCCACGTGTATCCGGGAACCCGCCTGGAAACCGGCGTGCGGCTGGAAGACGGCGTCATCGTCGGCAACGCGCCGCAGGACATGAAATACCGGGGCGAGCGAACGGGCGTCCGCATCGGGGCGGGGACCCATCTGCGCGAATACGTCACGGTGAACCGGGGCACCGCGGCCTCGGGATGGACCGTGCTCGGGCGCCATTGCCTGATCATGGCCTACGCCCACGTGGCGCACGATTGCCATATCGAGGATCAGGCCGTCATCGCCAACAACGTGCATATGGGCGGGCACGTCCGCATCGGCAAGGCGGCGGTGGTCTCCGGGATGACGGGCATCCATCAATACGTGGTCATCGGCGCCGGGGCCTTCATCGGCGGCGGGCTGCGGGTGGACAAGGACGTGCTTCCCTTCTCCAAGGCCCTGGGCGATCCGCTGCGCTATGCGGGCCTCAACGAAATGGGGCTCGCCCGATCCGGACTGCCGGCCGGTGCCGGTCCTGAATTGAAGGCCTTCTACCGGGGATTGTTCCGGGACGGCAGGCAAGCCGCCCTGGCCGGGCCGGAAGGCCCGGGGAACGGGGCTTTGGGCCTGATCCTGAAGGGGTTTTTCGAAGTGCAGAAGCGGGGCCTGCTGATGCGGCCTCTCACCGGGGCCCGCTGAGGGGATTCCGCTCCCCGCCGCGGCGGCTGCGCCGCCCTCCCAATCGCGGCGGCTTCACCGCCTCAGGCGGTGTGGAGGTTGAGTTCCTCTTCGATGAGCGGCATCAGTTCATGCTTCAGCTTTTCGAAGCAGAACACCTGTTGGAACATGGACGTGCTGCGATGGGCTTCCGCTTTCTGGCGGATCCACTCGGCCACGCAGCTCTGGCGCTTGGTGAGGTCGTCGGCCTGGCCGTCGATTTCCTTGCGGATGGTGTTGGATTGCTTGGCCATGTACTGCGCCATGTTGAACGGCATATTGTGTTGGATGATGAAGATCTTGATGAGCATCTCCAGCGGCCGCGGGCCTTCGATGCGCTGGAAGTCCTGTATGAACTGTATCAGTCTGTCGCGATTGGAGCGGATGAACGGGAGGATCGAGGCCTTGAGATCGTTCATCTCACCGCAATCGAAAGCGTGTTCCAATTCCCTTACGACTTCGGATCCCACTGAAGATCCCCTTCAAAAAGAACCGTGAAAAAGGTAGTACGCTATGATT
>DATENA010000208.1:0-15648 GCA_035275285.1 Fibrobacteria bacterium
CACCTGGTCGGCGGCCAGGGTCACCTGGCCCAGGATGTCGTTGAGGCTGTCCAGGGTGTCGTTCAAGGCGTTCTTGAGCAATTGATGATCGCCCTTGTACTCGCCGGTGACGTAGGCGGAAAGGTCCCCCGCGGCCACCTGACCCAGCTTCTCCTTCACCTCCTCCAACGGCTCCACGATGGCGCCGATGATCTGGTTGACGCCCGCCAACATGGGGCGGAAAGCCGTATCGAGGACGTCTTCGCGGCCGCGCACGGACAGCTCGCCGTCCGTCATGGCCTGGAGCACGCGGTCCACCTCCCTGCGGTAGCCGGCGCGGGCGTTCTGATCGATCCACTCCACCGCGTTGCCGATATGGTTGCCCTGCGCGTCATAGAGGGCCGAGAGGTTCAGGCCGAATTCCAGCTCACCCACCCTGATCTCGGTCAGGAAGGGCAGGTTACGCACGTCCTTGAGCAGCTTACGCTGATGCTCCGGCCGCTTGTGGAAGGCGTCGATGCAGACCCCGTTCAGCTTGGTCACGTCCAAGGCGGGAAAGAACTTGCGCAGATCGCTCTGGTACTTGGTGAGCAGGCTGACGACGGCGGGATTGCAATAGGTGATGCACAGGTCCAGATCGCAGGTCATGAAGTTGGTGGCCGAGCCTTCGATCATGCTCATCATGCGGCGCACGTCGGTTTCCTTGGCCTTGGCCTGGGTCACGTCCATCCATTCCAGGGTGTTGCCCAGATAGGCGCCCTTCGCGTCCATCATGGCGGTGATGTTGAGCTTGAAGGTGAGCGGGCCCACCTTGATCTCGGCCGTGTGGGGCAGGTTGCGGGGATCCCCCAGGATGCGGCGCTGGTGCGAAGGGTTCTTGTGGAATGCGTCGATGTTCCTCCCGAGCAATCGATCGGGATCGAAAGACGCCCCGTATACGCTTCTGAAAATCTCCACGTTCGCCTTGACCATGTTGAGGGTGGCCGGATTCGCATAGGTGATGGCGAGATCGCGATCCACCATCATCATGGGAGTCATCGATCCGTCGATGGAGGATTTGTACCGCACCGCGGCTTCCGCGGCTTCGCGCAGGTCCTTTTCCGTTCGCGTATCCATGTGCTTCCCCTTGTTCATCGCTTTGCCCTTTTCCTTGTTCATCGCTTCGGCTCCCTCGATCATCCGGGCCGCGACCGCTTCCAGGACCGCGCGCCATTGTTTCTCCAGCTTCTTGTCCCACATTGCGCCGGCCGTTTCCGCCAGGCTTTTGAGCATGGTGGCCGTCACCGCGGGATAATGGGCTTTGAGCGCCCCATAGCCCGCATGGCGGACGCCCATTTCGCGCAGGGCCGGGCCCAGCACCTCCGGCTTGCGCAGGTTCCGCACCGCAAAGGCCAGGGCGTTCAGCAAATGCTTCTTCTGATCCGGCATGGCGACCCGGGCGAACAGGGGCCGCACCGCGGGATGGTCCGCGAAGAGATGCCGGTAAAAGGCGTCGACCAGCTCGGCGCCGCGCGGCGCCAGCGCCTGGAAGGAAGATTCGATGAGGTCGAGGTCCAGCGCGGGCTTGCTCATGCCGTCTCCCCCGCTTGCGCTCCCAGGTTCCCGTTGAAAAGCAGGCGGTTCACGTCCAGGATGATCTTGATGTCATCGCCTATCTTGCCGATGCCCTGGATGAAAGCCGCCTCGCGCGGGCCTTTCAGCCCCGCGGCGGATTCGATCTGGGATTCGGGGATATCGGCCACTTCGCTGACCGTATCCACCACCAGGCCCACCGCGCTCTCGTTGATCTCGACCACGATCACGCAGGTGCGCTCGTCGTAAGCGCGCGCGGGGAGGCGGAAGCGGCTGCGCACGTCCATCACGGGGATGATCTTGCCGCGCAGATTGATCACGCCTTTGATGAATTCGGGCATTTCCGGGACCACGGTGATCTTCTGGATGCCGATGATCTCGGTGACGTGGCGGATCTCGATGCCGTAATCCTCGCTGCCGAGATGGAAGGTCAGATACTTATCTTTCTGGGTGTCCTCTTCCGCCTCGTCCATCTCGGTGGCGGCGGCCTGGGTTTTCGACGTCATGGATCCTCCCTGCCGCGGTTGCCGGATTGGCGAATCGCCGCGGTGACGGAGGAATTATCCGGCATAGCGGGATGATTATTCAAGTCGAATGTGCACTTCGCTTCCGTCCTCGCTCCAGCGGAACAAAGGCATGGGGACAAGCCCCAGGCGCTCCACGGTCCCTACGACGGAAGCGATGCTGATTCCCCTGGCCCGGAGCCTTTCCGCCAATCCGGGTTCGATGAAATCCTCCAACCGATATGCGCAATCGGCGGGCAGGGTGAGAGATACGACGGTGTCCTGAAGTTTTCTCACCTCGATGCGCAAATGCCTGGCCGCCTTTCCGGAGGTTGCGGATGCGTGCGAGTTTATCGCGTGATCAACATCACCCGACTTCCCATTTTTAACTTGGGATTTTTGAGGGGGAAAATCTTCGGCCCGTTTCCCGGCCCGTTCGCACCAATCCTTCGCCGCCGAAACCCCCAGGTATCCGGAGTAGAGGAAAATGCCTTGCAGCGCGCGCAGGACGAAGAAGAGGGGCGGCGGAGCGGCGATCATGAAATTCCAACGCTCCGGTCCCAGCAACGCCTCCACGCGCTCGCGGCGGCGCCATCGCGAAAAGTCGAAAGGGCCGTCGCCCGACAACGGCTCGCAGAGCAGGGAGCATAGCTGCGCAAGCCGCGCGCGGATAGGCCCCAAAGGCTCGGGAAGGAACCCCATCTCCAACAGGCAATCGTAAGGATCCGCGCGCCTTTGCGCCGCGCCCAAAAGACGCGCCAGGCCGCGCGTGAGCGGAGCGTCCAGCTCGACCAGGGAGCCGAAATCGTAGACGACCAGCTCCACGCCGCGTACGCCGCGCCGCAATCCGAAATTGCCCGGATTGGGATCCGCGTGGACGGCGGGCAATCCGCGTAGTCCGAAAAGGGTGCGGAAATGGAATTCGCCCAAAAGCCCGGCGGCCTCGGCGCGTTCGGGCCCGGTGGCCCCGCGGGCGAAGCGTTCTATGGGTTCGGAGGCCTCCCAATCCATGAGGATATGCTCCGGGCCGCTCTCTTCCGGATACGCCCGCGGAATGACGATTCCATGGGCGCCCGCGAAGGCGGAATGCAGGCGGGCCTGCCGCGCGGCTTCCCCGGGATAGTCCAGCTCGCCGCGCAATTCCCCGGCCAACAACGCCCGATACGCATCCAGGGCGAATCCCTTGCGGAAGGCGCCGAACACGGAGGTGAGCAGCTCCATGAGGCCGGCATCGAGATCCATGGCGGGGCCTATGCCCGCATGCTTCACCTTGAGCGCGCAGTCCCGTCCGTCCGTCAGGCGGGCGCGATGCACCTGCCCCAGGGAAGCGGCCAGGCCCGGATCCGAAAGCTCGCCGAGTCGCGCATACAACCTGGGCGCGCACGCGCGCAAGCGTTTCCGGACGGACTCCGTGGAAGCCGCCGGCACCGAGGCCAAGGCTTCCCGTTGCAAGTCCGCCATCGGGCCGCCGCCGGACATGGCCAGGACTTGCGACATCTTCATGGGAACGCCGCGCATGGACACCAACTGCCGGGCGAATTCCCGGCGCAGGGCCGAAGCCCCCAGGGAGTCCGGGATCACCCGGGATCCGGCGTTTAAAGCTGCCAATTTGGCATAGGGGACCATCCGCGCAAATTTCCGGAATTTCATGCCTCACCTCCCATCCGACGGAATGGATTATCGCCATTTCCGACATGCAGGGGCAATCGTGAAGAATTGTACACCCGGAGAAGGGATTGACACGGGACGGGACAGTTGTGATAATCACCGGACCGCGGCGACCGCGCCGCAACGAAGGAAGTCCGCCCTATGCGCACCCTGGTCGTCGACGATGATTTCACCTCCCGCCGCATCCTGATGAGGATCATGCAGTCCTTCGGGACCTGCGACGCGGCCTGCAACGGCAAGGAAGGCTGGCAGGCCTTCTGCCAGGCCCATGACGAGCGGGATCCGTACGAGGTCATCCTGTTGGACATCCTGATGCCGGAAATGGACGGCCATGAATTGCTCGGCCGCATCCGCGGCTTCGAAGAGGAGCGCCCCTTGAGAGCGGACCAAATCGCGCGCATCGCCATGGCCACCGTCCTGCACGACAAGGATTCCGTGCTGCGATCGTTCCGCGGCCAATGCGACGGATTCATCACCAAACCTTATTCGGCCGAAGTCCTGGTGAAGGACCTGCGGGCCTGCGGCGTGCTTCCGGAAGCCTGAAAGGAATCGATGTCCATGCAGCGCGATCCGGAAGACGTCAAGGAGTTCCTGGCCGAATCATCGGCCTACCTCGACGCGATTGAACCCGAACTGGCGGCGCTGCGCGCCGATGCCGGGGCCGCCGACCGCGATATCTCGGCCCAGGTGGCCAAGCTCTTCCGGGCCTTCCATTCCATCAAGGGCGTGGCCGGCTTCCTCTCCTTCTCGAACATCCAGGATCTCACGCACAAGGCCGAAAGCGCCTTGGACCGCGTGCGTTCGGGCAAGCTCGCCTTCGACGTGGCGCTGGGCGGCGCCTTGCTGGAAGCCTGCGATCTGCTGCGCAAATACCTCTCCGGCATCGCCTCCCGCGGGGACGATGCGGGTCACGAAACGGAAAAATCGGCGCTGGCGGAGCGCCTCAAGGAATTCACCGAGCCCAAGGCGGCGGCGGCGATACAGGCGGCGGCGACGTCCACGCCGGGCGGATGGCTGTTCCCCTGGCTCAAGGATACCGGCCTGGAAGTGCGCTTCGCCGAAGGAGCGGCGGCGGAAGTGGAGCGGGCCGAGCAAATGCTGGTGGCCTTGCTGGACGCGCCGGCCAAGATCCATTATCTGGCCGAGGCCGGCGCCGTCTTCGAAAGCCTGCGCCTGCATGCCCAGGCTTTCGGATGGGACACGGCCGCGGGGCTGGCGTCCTCCCTGGCGGTGTCCCTGTCGCGCCCGCGCCCGGCGGGATCCGTCTTCGATCCCACCGAGCTCTCCGTTTATTTCGGCGCTTGCAACCCCTTGCGGTCCTTGCTCGCGGGAGGCTCCCCGGCGGCCGAAGCCGCCCTGCAATCGGCCCTGGTCCGCACCGAGGTGGAGAAATTGTCCGCGACCCCGGCGGTCGGAGCGCCCGCCGCAGCCGCCAAGCCTTCTGTTCCCGCCGCGGGAGCCCCGGCCCCGGGAGAGGGCGCGGCGGGAGCCAAGAACGAGATCCGCGTGTCCCTGGAACGCCTTGACAAGATGGTGGCCCTCATCGAAGAGTTGGGCGTGGTCTCCACCGGCGTGGTGGCCGCCGCCGATCTGTCCGAGGACGGGAGCGGCTTGCGCAAGAGCGCCATGAAGCTGGGCAAGATCACCGAGGAATTGCAGGAGATCACGGTTTCCATCCGCATGGTCCCGCTTTCGGGCCTGTTCCGCAAGATGATCCGCCTGGTGGGCGACGTATCCTCCAAGCTGGGGAAGAAGGCGCGCCTGGAGATAGTGGGCGAGCAGACCGAATTGGACAAGGACGCCGTGGAGGCGCTCCAGGACCCGCTGGTGCACATTGTGCGCAATTGCCTGGACCACGGCCTGGAAACGCCCGAGCAGCGCGCGGCCGCCGGCAAGCCGGAGGCCGGCGTGGTGCGCCTGCAAGCCTGGCATTCCGCCGGCGAAGCCTGGATTTCCATCTCCGACGACGGCAAGGGGATCGATCGCGACAAGGTGCTGGCCAAGGCGGTGGCGCAAGGGCTGGTGTCCGCGCAGACGGACCTGGGCGAAAAGGAAATCCTGGCGCTCGTCTTCGAGCCCGGCTTCTCCACCGCCAAGGAAGTCACGGAATTCTCCGGCCGCGGCGTGGGCATGGACGTGGTGAAGCGCAACGTGGAAGGGCTCAAGGGGCGCGTGGAGGTGGAATCCAAGCCCGGCAAGGGCAGCACCTTCCTGATCCGCCTGCCCATGGCCAATGCCCTCACGGAAAGCATGCTGGTGCGGGTGGGGCTCATCAAGTACGTGATCCGCGTGGGGGCCATACGCGAAACCTTCCGTCCTTCGCTCAGCGCGGTCACGCGCCTTCCGGACGGCTCGGAGCTGGTCAAGCTCCGCGGCCGCCTGTATCCCTTCCTGCGCCTGCACAACCTGCACGCCGTAGCCGAGGGGGAAACCTGCCTGGAGAACGGCCTCATCATCATCGTCGAGAACCGGGGCCGCGAGATCGGCATCTTCGTGGACGAGGTGATCGGCAAGATCCAGGCGGTGATCAAGCCGCCTCCCCCCCTGGTCAAGCAGTCCACCACGGTGGCGGGATGCTCCATCATCGGCACCGAAAGCGATGCGGTGGCCCTGGCTCTGGATATCAATGCCCTCGACGCCAAGCTGGCCGTCGCCCGGGCGCCTTGAAAGCGATGACAACATGCCTAAGATCCTGATTGTCGACGACGACGCGGTGAACCGCCTCCGCTTGTCCCGGATCGCGCAGTCCCTGGGATACTCCACGGTGCTCGCCTCGGACGGGGCGCGGGCCCTCAACGTCCTGGAGGACAACCCCGATCTGGACGCGGTGGTGACCGACTGCCAGATGCCCAACCTGGACGGCCCCGGCCTGATCCAGGCGCTGCGCGCCCGCTCGGACACCCGCCTGGTGCTGGTCTTCTCCGCCTACCGCTCCGTGCGCGAAGTGGCCGCCCTGCTGGAGCAGGGCGCGAACGGTTTCCTGACCTATCCCGTGACCCGCGAGCAATTGGGCGAGTACCTCCAACGTTACCTTCTGGAAGCGTGAAGGAAACCGGATGCAGTTGGAAGTAAACCCGTCCGATCTGGACACCTATCTGGGTTTCGTGGAAGAGGCCCGGGATCATCTCGACGCCGCGGAGCAGAAAGTGCTGGACCTCGCTTCCGGCGCGGACCCCGACGCCGTGAACGGGCTGTTCCGGTCCCTGCACACCATCAAGGGCGTGGCGGGGTTCCTGGGCCTGGGCGGCATCCAGAAGCTGGCGCACCGCCTGGAGTCGGTGTTCGACGCCCTCCGGAGAAAGAGCCTGGCGCCCTCGGAAGGGCTGATCCGGGTCTTGCTGGACAACCTGGATTTGCTGACGGGCATGATCGCCAATCTGGCCGCGGGCCTGGAGGGGCGGACGCGCCGGCCGGAGGGCGCCTGGGCGGTGGAGCTGGCGGAGGTGGATTTCCGGGAAAGCTACGATCGGCTGGGCCGTCTGCTGGACCCCGCCCCGGCGCGGGACCGGGACGCGGTCGAAAGCGGGCCCGATCCCGAAACGGAATCGGATTCCGAAATGGAATTGATCACGTCCGAAATGCGCCAGGCATTCGTGAAGGAGAGCGAAGAGTTCGCGGACTCCACCGAGCAGATCTTCCTGGGCTTGGAAGCCGCCCCCGCGGACGCGACGGCCGTGGCCGAGGCCTTCCGCAACATCCACAGCTTCAAGGGCAATTGCGGTTTCTTCGGATACGCCGGAATAGAGAAGGTGGCGCATCGCCTGGAGACCGCCCTGGACGTGTACCGCGCCTCGGGCGAGCCGCTTCCCAAAGAGCTGATCGAATGCGCCCTGCAGTGCCTGGACCTGTTCCGCGCCATGATCGCCTCGGTCGGCGCCGGGACCGGCGACTCCATCCCCGGGCTCGATGGCTGGGCGGCGCGCCTGGACGCCTTCGCGGCTCCGGAGGCCCAAGCGGCCGCCCCGGAAGCCGACGACCATCCCAAACGCCTGGGCGAGATCCTGATACAAACCGAAGGGACGCCCCAGGCGGACGTGGAATACGCCTTGAGCCTCCAGCACCGGCCCCTGGGGGAGATCCTGGTACAGGAAGGGCTGGTCACCCCCGCGGCGGTGGAAAAGGCCCTGGAAGTGCAACGCGGCGGGGGCATTCCCCCGTCGGCCAAGCCCGCGCCCAAAGAGGCCAAGCGCGATCTGCGCGTGGATCTGGCCAAGCTCGATCACCTCATGGACCTGGTGGGAGAGCTGGTGATTTCCACCGGCATGGTGCTCAATCATCCGGTCCTGCGCGACAGCAATTCCGCGGACCTGGAGAAGATAGCGCACCAGGTGCGCGGCGTGGTCACCGATTTGCAGGCGGTGGCCCTGGGCGTGCGCATGGTGCCCATCGACGCCACCTTCCGCAAGATGACGCGCCTGGTGCACGATCTTTCCGGCAAGGTGGGGAAAAAGGTCCGGCTCGACTTCATGGGCGGGGAAACCGAGGTGGACAAGACCGTAGTGGACCTGATCGCCGATCCGCTGGTGCACATGATCCGCAACTCCATCGATCACGGCCTGGAGACGCCGGCGCAGCGCGCCCACGCGGGCAAGGATCCCACGGGGGTGGTGACGCTGGAAGCCGGGCAGGAAGGCGGGGAGATCCGGATCGTGGTGCGGGACGACGGGCGCGGCATGAGCCGCGAGAAGATCCTGAGCAAGGCCGTGGAGCGCGGCCTGGCGGGGCCCGGCGCCGAGGAATTGCCCGACTCCGACGTCTTCCAATTCATTTTCCAGCCGGGCTTCTCCACCGCCGAGGCCGTGACGGCCACTTCGGGCCGGGGAGTGGGCATGGACGTGGTCAAGTCCAACATCGACAGGCTGTGCGGCCGCATCCATATCGAGAGCCGTCCCGGCGAGGGCTCGGTCATCACCCTGCGCATCCCGCTCACCCTGTCGATCATCGACGGCATGATGGTGCGGGTCCAGGATTCGCTCTTCATTCTGCCGCTCACGGCGGTGCGCGAGTCCATTGCGCCGCGCCCCGGGCAGCTCAAGACGCTGGCGGGCGGCCAGGAAATCCTGCTGCTGCGCGGCAAGACGCTGCCCATCCTGCGCTTGCGCGATCTGTACCGCCTGTCCCGCGAACCGGATCGGGGCGGGCTGAACCTGCTCATCCACGTGGAAGCGCGGGACGCCAGCTTCTGCCTGGCCGTGGACGATTTGCTGGGCCAGCGCCAGGTGGTGGTCAAGGCCCTGCCGCCTTTCATGGGCGCCGTTCCCGGCACCAGCAGCTGTTCCATACTCGACAACGGCGAAATCGCCCTCATCCTCGACGTGCCGGGGCTGGCCCGGTTGGCCTCCAGGCCGGGGGCCGCGCCGTCCGGTCCGGCGTCCCCGCGCGAGGACCTCGCGCCCGCGGATCTCCGGGAGGCCGCATGATCTCCAACCACGGCCTTTCCGACTCCGGCGGATTCGACCCCGGGACCGCCCTCCCGGGGGACGTGGGTATGGCCATATCCGAAGAGGACTTCGCCCGCATCCGCGACCTGCTGCACGCGGGCTTCGGCATCAAGCTGGCGAACGAGAAACGCGCGCTGGTGGTGGGCCGCCTGCGCAAGCTCCTGCTGGAGCGCGGCGGCATCAGCTTCGGGGAATACTACCGCCAGATCACCTCCGACGAAACGGGAACCGAGCTGAGCGAGCTGATCAACCGGCTCTCGACCAACCACACCTTCTTCAACCGCGAGAACGATCATTTCGCCTTCTTCCGGGACACCGCCATGCGGGAAGCGGCGGAACGCGCGCGCCGCCAGGGGCGCAAGGACCTGCGCGTGTGGTGCGCGGCCTCGTCCACGGGGGAGGAGCCGTACATGCTGGCGATGATGATGCGCGAGGCGATGGGATCCGATTTCCGCCATTGGGAAATGGGCCTTCTGGCCACCGACATCTCCGCGCGCGCGCTGGCGGTGGCGCGCCGGGGTCTCTATTCCCCGGAGCGCATGGCCGATTTGCCCGGAGAGTTGCGCAAGAAATACTTCCATCCCCGCGGGCCGGATTTCGAAGCCGCGAACTTCCTCCGCGAGGACATCACCTACCGCCGCCTCAACCTCATCAACCCGGAATACCCCTTCAAGCGCCGCTTCGCCTGCATTTTCTGCCGCAACGTGATGATCTACTTCGATCAGCCCACCAAGGAAGCGGTGGTGGCGCGCATGGCGCGGCACCTGGAGCCCGGGGGCTATCTCTTCATCGGGCATTCGGAGTCGCTGGGACGCCAGACCCCGGATTACGATTACGTGCGCCCCGCCGTATACCGCAGGAGGTCCGCATGATAGGCAACCGTAAGCTGCGCGTGCTGGTAGTGGACGATTCGGCCCTGGTGCGCCAGATCGTCACCGCGGGCCTGTCCGGGGATCCCGGATTGGAGGTGGTGGGCACCGCCAGCGATCCTTTCGTGGCGCGCGACAAGATAGTGGAGCTGCGCCCGGACGTGCTCACCCTGGACGTGGAAATGCCGCGCATGGACGGCGTGGAATTCCTGCGCCGCCTGATGCCGCAGCATCCCATCCCCGTGGTCATGCTCAGCTCCCTCACCCAGCGCGGCAAGCAGATCACCTTCGAGGCCATGGAAGCCGGCGCGGTGGATTTCGTTTCCAAGCCCGCGGGGGACCAGGGCCGCAAGCTCCAGGAGGTGATCCAGGAACTGCGCACCAAGGTGAAAATCGCCGCGATGGCCAACGTGAGCCATTGGAAGGAAAAGCGCCCCATCCCTCCCGAAGGGCCGCGCACGCGCGATCTGCATGAGAGTACCGACAAGGTGATCGCCATCGGGGCCTCCACGGGCGGCACCGAGGCCATCCGCCGCATCCTGCCGCGCTTCCCCGTCTCCACCCCGGGCATCGTCATCGTGCAGCACATGCCTCCGGGATTCACCAAGATGTTCGCCGATCGGCTCAACACGCAATGCCAGATGGAGGTGCGCGAGGCCCAGAACGGCGACCGCATCGTTCCGGGCCGGGTGCTCATCGCGCCGGGGGGCGTGCACCTGCGCGTGCGCCGATCCGGCGGCATCTACGAAGCGGTGTGCCGGGGGGACGAGAAAGTCTCCGGCCATTGCCCCAGCGTGGACGTGATGATGCAAAGCGTGGCCGCGGACGTGGGCGCCAATGCCGTGGGGGTGATGCTCACCGGCATGGGCAGCGACGGGGCCGAAGGCATGCTGGCCATGCGCAAGAAGGGCGCGCGCACCGTGGTGCAGGACGAAGCCACCTGCGTGGTGTACGGCATGCCCAAGGTGGCCCTGGAGAAGGGCGGCGGCGAATGCGCCCGGCCGCTGGACTCCATCCCCGATACCGTGCTGCATTACCTGGAGAGCGGGAGGCGCCCGTGATCATGCTCGGCATCGGCGACTTCGGCGCCACTTCCGATCCCGACGAGGTCATCAAGACCATCGGCCTGGGATCCTGCGTGGCCGTCATCGTCTCCAACCCGGACGCGCGAATCGCCGGCATGATCCACGTGGCCCTGCCGGATTCCGTATCGTCGCCGGAGCGCCGCGAGGCCAAGCCCGGCTATTTCGCCGATACCGGGCTGCCCGCGCTCTTCGGAAGCCTCAAGAAAGTGGGCTGGAGCGTCGCGCGCGGCCGCTCGGTGGTCAAGCTCGCGGGCGGCGCCACCATCCTGGATCCCAACGGCACCTTCAACATCGGCAAGCGCAACGTGCTGGCCATAAAGAAGATCCTCTGGAGCATGGGCATGGGGCCCATCGCCGAGGATATCGGCGGCAACATCAGCCGCACGGTATCCGTCAACGCGGGCACGGGCGCCGTGCTCATCACTTCGCCGGGAAGACCGGCCCTAAACCTCTAATCGGAAAGGAGCCCCCATGCGCACCATACTCATCGCGGACGATTCGATCACCGCCCGCATGATCCTGAAACGCTGCCTGGAAATGATCGGCCTCAAGGATTGCCGCATCGTGGAGGCCAAGGACGGGCAGGAAGCCCTGGAGATGGTGGGCGCCGAGCCGCCCGATCTCATCCTGGCGGATTTGAACATGCCCCGGCGCAACGGCGAGGACTTGCTGCAGCGCTTGAAAGAGTCGGACGCCACCCGCGCCATCCCCGTGGTCATCGCCAGCAGTTCGGTCAATCCCGTGCGCAACGAAAGGCTCATGGCCCTGGGCGCGCACGGCATCGTGGCCAAGCCGGTGTCCCCGGCGGGGCTGCGCCAGGCGCTGGGAGCGTTGGCGGGCAACTAGCCGCCGCGGAAGGAACCCGTATGAAAGCGACCCAAAACCTGTCCGATATCCTGCGGCGCGTGTCCGCGGAAACGTTGGAAAACCTGGCCTTCACCGAGCTGGCCGATTCGCACCGCACCGATTTCGCCGGCGCGGCGGACGCATACCGCGGATGCCGCATTTCCATGGGTACCCTGGGGACGCTCAACCTGGCCGTCTCCCACGACTTCCTCACGGAGATAGCCGGCATCCTGTTCCAGGGAGCGGACGGCCTGGACCCTTCCGTCTTGACCGAGGACGCGCTCAATGAATTGGCGAACATCATCGCCGGCCGCTTTCTGGAAGCGCTTTTCCAGGGCGGGAGCGATTTCGAAATGGGACTCCCCGAGCCGCATCTGGACGGCGCGTCCTGGGCCGCCATGCCGGTGAAATGCGTGCTGCAATCGCCCGAGGGCGGAGAGATGGCCGTGGGCATTGCGCCGGCCGCGGAACTTTGAGGCGGGCGGGACGAGCCTGAGCATGGAACCCAAGCCGAGCCCCGGGAAGGAAGCCGCCGCCCGGGGCTTTTCCCCGCGCAATGCGTGGAGCCGCCGCAAGCCGCTGCGGGACGCGCTGGCGGTGGTGCTCTCCATTTGCCTTTGCGCCTGGGCCGGCATCCTCTATACGACCCGGGCTTCCGTCAATGCCATCGTCGAAGCCGGCGGAGCCTGGCTCGTCGCGTCGGCCCAGGCGGCCGCGCATTCGATAGACCCGGACGCGTTCGCGCACCTCACCCGCCGCGAGCAGGAATCCTCGCCCGAATACCAATCCGTGTTCGCCGCCCTCAGAAGCTTCCACTCGGGCAATCCCGAGTTCCGCTACGTATACACCACCCGCATGGCGGGGGATTCGGTGTTGTTCGTGGTGGACGCCGCTCCCCAGGGCGATTTCGACCGGGACGGGCAGGAGGACCATTCTTTCCTGATGGATCCCTATTCCCAGGCTTCGGCCAACCTGCGCCGCACCCTGGAGTCGGGCCGGGCGGGATTCGACCGCAAGCCCCACAAGGATCTCCGGGGCACCTTCCAGAGCGGTTGCGCGCCCATCCGCGATTCCGCGCGCAACACGATTGGCGCGGCCTGCGTGAACGTGGACGCCGATACCTTCCAGGTCCGCGTGCATGCCGTAAGGCGCCATGCCGCCGCGGGCATGGTCCTGTGCCTGGTGATCGCCTCCCTCACGGGGATAGGCGTCTTCTTCTTGCGCAAACGGCAGGTGGACGCCGAAGCCGAGCTGCTGCGCATCGGGCGGCAATCGGAGCTTCAGAACCTGAAATTGCAGGAGTCCCAGGCGCGCCTCAACGAGGCCCAGAAGCAAAGCCAGCTCGGGCATTGGACCTACGATTGCGTCCACGGGGAAAGCGACTGGTCCGAAGAGAATTACCATATCCACGGCCTGCCCTTTCCCGGGCCCAAGCCCACCCTGGAACAGCTCATCGAAACCGTCTACCCGGAGGATCGCGCGAGCCTCCGGGAACACGTGCACAACCTTTTCGACCTGGGCCAGGCCGCGGACTATCGCTACCGCAAAGTGCTGCCCGACGGCGAAATCCGGCACCTGTACTCCCGCGGAGAAGCGGATCGCGGCCCGGACGGCAAGGTGATCCGGGTGCGCGGCACCACCCAGGACGTGAGCGATTGGGTGCGCATCGAGGCGGAATTGCGGGACGAGCGCGACAGGGCCGAGTCGGCGGCGCGGGCCAAGGCGGAATTCCTGGCGGTGATGAGCCACGAGATCCGCACTCCGCTGAACGGCGTGCTGGGCATGGGGCATCTTTTAAGCGCCACCTTGACCACGGCCGAGCAGAACGGGCTCATCCGCACCCTGCTCGACAGCGGCGAGCATCTGCTGTCGCTGATCAACGACATCCTCGACTTCTCCAAGATCGAAGCCGGGCGCATGCAAATAGAGCAGGTGCCGTTCGGCGTCCGGCACCTGTGCGAATCGGTGTGCGAGCTCCTGCTGGCCAAGGCCGGGGAAAGCGGCATCGCGCTGCGGCACCGGATCAATATCGGGGAGGACGCGCAATACGTAGGGGATCCGGGCCGCGTGCGCCAGGTGCTGTTCAACCTGCTCGGGAACGCGGTGAAATTCACCTCGGCGGGCGAGGTGATCCTCGACGTGGATACGGAAGGCGAGGGGTTGCGGTTCGAAGTCAGGGATACCGGCATCGGCATGACCCCGGATCAGATCCAGCGCCTGTACCGCCCTTTCACCCAGGCCGACGCTTCCACTTCGCGCCGCTTCGGCGGCACCGGCCTGGGCCTGGCCATCACCTTCCGCATCATCCAAATGATGAAGGGAGGCATCACGGTGGAGAGCTCTCCGGGGAAAGGGAGCGTGTTCACGGTCCGCCTGCCCCTGTCCATCGTGCGCCCCCGCGATCCCAGCGTCATGGCCCGCTACCGCGGCAAACCCGTTTTCTCCGCGGTCGGATGCCGCGTGCTCCTGGTCGACGATCGGCTTTCCTCCCGCACGTCGCTGCACCGCCAGTTGGCGGAGCTGGGCGTGGACGTGCGCGACGCCGATTCGGCATCCAACGCGCTGCAGGTGCTGGACGAGGCCGCGGCGCAAGGCTGGCGGCCCGACGCGGGCATGATCGATTGGCGCATGCCCAACGTGGATGGAATCGACCTGTGCGGCATGTTGCGGGCCCGCCCGGACACGGCGCAAACCCCGCTCATGCTGATCAGCTTCGCGGCTGCCCGCGGCGATGCGCAGCGCGCGCGCGAAGCGGGTTTCCAGGCCTATTTCGTCAAGCCCCTGTCGCGGCAGATGATCGCCGGCGCCCTGCACCTGATGCGCGATCCCGAAGCCTTGAAGGTCTGGCCCCTTATCACCCGCCACAGCGTGGACGAGGCCGAATTCGGGCAGGCCCCTTCCGGCATCGGCCCGGCGGCGGAGCGGAACGCGGAGGCCTCTCCCGCCCAGGTGGATCGCAGCCGCGTGCTTGTCGCGGAAGACAATATCGTGAACCAGACCGTGTGCTCCAAGATGCTGGAGCGCATGGATTGCCACGTGGCCATCGCGGTGGACGGCAAGGCCGCCCTGGAGGCGGTGGGCAGCGAATCCTTCGACTTGATCCTCATGGATTGCATGATGCCGGAAATGGACGGGTACGAGGCGACCCGCGCCATCCGCGAACGGGAAGCCGGCAGCGGGCGGCACATCCCCATCGTGGCCTGCACGGCCAATGCCAGCGACGACGAAATCCGGAAATGCCTGGAGGTGGGCATGGACGATTACCTGAGCAAGCCCTACCACCCCGCCGATCTCAAACGCGTCCTGGAGAAATGGGGGCGCCGCAAGGAATGAAGGCAGGTACCCTTCAGCCTTCGCCGAGATAGGCCAGGAGGGCGGCTTTCACCCGCTCGAAGAGCGCTTCCGCGGCGGCGATTTTATCCGCCCCGGAGGGGGTGCCCGCCTTGCCCAGGCGCTCGAAGTCCCACATGAGCTCCGCGAAACCGTCGGCCCCCACGTTCAGGCTGCTGCCCTTCATCGTATGGGCCAGCTTGCCCACTTCCACATGCTCGCCCGCGGCCAGGCGGGCGCGCAATTCGGCCAAGCGCTTGGCGGTGTCCCGGATGTAGGTCTGGATAATCTCGCGTTGGAAATCCTTCCGGCCCGGCGAATCCAGGAAAGCCAACCTCGCCAGGGTTTCCGCATT
>DATENA010000209.1:0-2109 GCA_035275285.1 Fibrobacteria bacterium
ATCGAGATGCGCCTTGGGCCGGGATGCGGAGGCGGCGAGCCGTCCTCGCGGAACACGTCCACTTCCACCTTCAGCTTCTGGGCGCCGCCTCCGTACAGCACGCCCCGCAAGGGGCTCACGTCGGAGAAGTCCCGGCCCCAGGCCAGGGTGATGTGCCGCGGTCCGGGCAGCATCAGGTTGGTGGGATCGAAATCCAGCCAGCCCGATCCGGACGCGTAGACGGAGACCCAGGCATGGGTCGCGTCCGCGCCCACCAGCTTGGGCTTGCCCGGCTTGGGCAGGGTTTCGATGTAGCCGCTGACGTAACGCCCCGCCAGGCCCAGGCTGCGCAGGCAGCCCAGCATGAGATGGGAGAAGTCCTGGCACACGCCGCAGCGGGTCTGGAACACCATTTCCAGGGTGGTCTGCAGGCTGGTGGATCCGGGGATGAAGCGGAAGTCCCGGTGGATGCGGCGCATCAGATGGTACGCGGCCTCGCCCAACGGCCGTCCGGCCGGGAAGGAGGCGGAGGCGTATTCGCGCAGTTCCGGGAATACCTTGACCAGGGGCGAGTCGAGCACGAATTGGATGGCGTCCTGGGCCTCGGCGGTCGCGGGAGACTTCAGGAGCTCGGCCGTCTCCTGCCACGGGCCCGTTTCCGGAGGCGCGTCCCGTTCCGCCCAGGATACGTCCACGCGGCTTTCCGTGCAGATCTCGAAACGCTCGTGGCCCGTCCCCACCTTGAAGATGGCGGTGGGGTTCCCGAAATAGTCGGGTTCTTCCTGGAAATCCTCCAGCCGCGGGGTGGACTCCAGGGAAAAGGCCATCAGGCGCTGGCCCGGCAGCTCCCGCGGGCGCAGGCGCGCCTGGTTGACGCTCAGCTCGCATTCTTCGCTGTAGACGTAGATGGTGCGGTGGCGGATGGCGTAGATGGGCATGCGCTCCGGCCTCAGGTCCATTCCCGCAGGGACTGCGGCAGCGCGGTGGGTTGGAAGAACTCCCGGGTCAGATAGTCGGAAATCCGGCCCAGCCACGATTCCAGGCTGCTCAACAGGTGTTCGAAGGCTTCGTTGCCGCCCGCGCCCAGGATGCCCCCATGGTCTCCGGTTTCGAACACGCGCACCGAGGTGAGCGCCTTCAGGACGGTCTTGTGGCAGGCGGTGAGCAAGGCGGATTCCGCCAGGGAGAACCGGGCGAGTTCATCGGAGAAGCGGGCCAGTTGGAACGCGATGGAGCGGGGATTGAGCTCGTCCGCCACCAGCAAATCGGCCACGGCCCCCGCCTGCACGTCCCGCTGGTAACGTTGGCGGTACATGAGATCGCTGTCGTGGAAGGAGAGCAGGGATTTCAGGAGCTGATCCGAGGGCTTCAGGTTGCCGCCCAGCGCCGCGGCCAGGACGCGCACCGTGCCCATGGCCCGTTCCACGTTCCTGCCCATCATGACGAACCGGCGCACCGGTCCCAGCGCGATGCTCTCCGCCTCCAGGCCCGCCAATCCCCCCAGGTCCAGGACGGCGCGATCCAGCCGGCCCAGGGTCGTGGTCGTGCCGATGGATTCGAACCCGAAGGCGCCGGGATGGGCCGCGGAGGCCTCGGCCTCCCCTTCGGGCAGCAGGGCGTTCACCGACAGCCAGCAATCGTCCGGCAGCAGATCGCGCACCGCGCGCGCGGTGCGGCGCAGGGACGCATGGTTGAACGCCGGGGAGCCCAGGGCGGCCTCGTCCCGGAGGGAAACCTCCAACTGCGCCTCCAGGGCCCGGGCGTCGCCGGAGAGGGCCGGGAAGGACGGTTGGTAGGAGCGGAGGATCGGGATCCAATCGGGCGCGCCTTCGAAGCCGGGCCGGTACCATTCCCCCGCCTGGCGCAGGATCTCCCGCCAGACGCGCACCTGGCAGGACAGGCGCTCCTGGTAGCGGCCGAACCAGAACAGGTTTTCCGTGGCATAGGCCGGCAGCGGGCCCTGGTGGCGGTTGAGCCGCAGGGGCGGGGCGGAGAGCTCGGGCGGGGTCCCCCAGGAAACCGGCTCGGAGGAGAGGATCCAGGTATCCTTGCTGATACCCCCCTCCTGGCCGGTGACTTCGATGCTCTCCGGCCTGGAGGCCACGCGCGTGAGGCCGCCCGGCATCACGG
>DATENA010000210.1:0-3733 GCA_035275285.1 Fibrobacteria bacterium
CCGGCGCGGAGCGCTCCGCATTGCAATCCCGTCTCGGCGAAGTCGTTTCCGCCTTGCAGGACGTGTTCGCCAACGGCCGCGACCCCGCGGAGATAGCGGTGCTCCGGGCCGCCTCCGCGCCCCGGCCCGGCGGGACGCTGCCCACCTTCATCGACAAGAAGATCCTGTCCGATTTCCTGGCCCGCCAGGACGGCGTGATGGAAGACTTCGAGTCCCTCATCCTCGCCTGGGAGAAGCAGAAGGACATGGACCGCCTGCGCGAGATGCTCAGGCTCATGCATACGGTCAAGGGCGAGTCGGCCTTGCTCGGCCTCGCCGAAGTGGAAGCCGTCTCCCATGCGGTGGAAGATTATCTCGATCGCACCCTGGAAGACGCCAAGATCGATCTCCTTTTGGAAACCAAGGATTGGTTCCTGCAGGTCTTCCGCTTCCATTCCGGCCGCGGCGGCGAACCCGGGTCTCCGGAACCGTTGCGCGCGCGCCTGCAGGACGGGGCGAAGGAAGCGCAGGAAGAAGCGGGAATGCCCCTGGAAAAATGGATCGAAGTCCCCGAAGGGGCGGACGCGGGCATCCTCTCCGACTTCATCTCGGAATCCAACGAGCACCTCGAGAACGCCGATCTCAAGATCATGTCCCTGGAAACCGATCCGGGCAACCAGGAGGCCATGAACGCGGTGTTCCGGGCTTTCCATTCCATCAAAGGCGTCGCCTCCTTCCTGGCCCTGGAAGGCATCCGCACCATGTCCCACGAGGTGGAAACGCTGCTGGACATGGTGCGCTGCGGGAAGCTCCCGGCTTCGGGCCCGATGGTGGATCTCTTCCTGGAGTCCGTCGACGCCCTGCGCAAGATGATTTCCGCCCTCCGGAACCCCACCGGCCACGGCTTGACCCGGGAACAAGCCAAGGCCTGGGATTCCCTGCTCAAGCGGGTCCGCAATGCGGTGGCGGGCGAGCAACCCGTCCGGACCCCGGCCGCGCGCCTGCCGCAGTCCGCTCCCGGCCAGCGCCTGGGGGAGATCCTGGTGCAGTCCGGGGCCGTGTCCCCGCAGAGCGTGCAGGACGCCCTGGAGTGCCAGAAGACCGCGGAACATCCCGCTCCGCTCGGCGAACTGCTGGTCAAGGAAGGCAAGGCCTCGGCCCTGGCCGTATCCCAGGCCCTGCGCAGCCAGAAGACCGCGGGCGAAGAACAGCCCGCCCCGGACCGCTCCGTGGTGGCCGTCAAGGAAACCGTGAAGGTGGAAGCGGAGCGGCTGGACCGCCTGCTGGACGCCATCGGCGAGCTGGTCATCGCCGAATCCATGATCGTGCAATCGCCGGAACTGAAGGGCAGGGTGTCCCCGATGATGGCCCAGAGGCTCACTCACCTGGACAAGATCACCCGCGGCCTCCAGGAGATGGGCACGTCGCTCCGGATGGTGCCCATCCGTCCCGTCTTCCAGAAAATGACGCGGCTGGTCCGCGATCTGGGCAAAAAGCAGGGCAAAGCCATCGAATTCATCACCAGCGGCGATGAAACGGAACTGGACAAGACGGTGGTGGAGAAGATCGGCGATCCCCTGGTGCATATGATCCGCAACGCGGTGGACCACGGCATCGAGACCGACCCCGCCCACAGGACGGCCGCCGGCAAGCCCGCCTCGGCCACCGTGCGCCTCAGCGCCTTCCAGAAGGGCGGCAACATCTGCATCAAGCTCGAGGACGACGGACGCGGCCTGAACCGGGACGCCATCCTGGCCAAGGCCAGGGAGAACGGCCTGATCAAGCCCGACGCGGCCCTGGAGGACCGGGACGTGTGGCAGTTGATCTTCGAGCCCGGCTTCTCCACCGCCAAGATCGTGACGGAAACCTCCGGGCGCGGGGTGGGCATGGACGTGGTGAAACGCAACGTCGAGGAGCTGCGGGGGCGCATAGACATCCAGTCCCAGCCGGGCGCCGGCACCACCTTCAGCATCTGGCTGCCTTTGACGCTGGCCATCATCGACGGCATGATCGTCCGGCTGGGCAGGGAGAGGTTCATCTTCCCCACCCTCTCCATCCTGCGCATCGTTCCCCTGGTGAAAGAGGAAATCCACACCGTGATCGACAAAGGCGAGATGCTGAAGCTGCAGGACGAAATGATCCCGCTCCTGCGCCTGAACCAGCTCTATCCGGGTTTCAATTCCTCCGGATGGAGCCGGCTGGCCGTGATCGTGGAATCGGACGGGAAGAAAGTCGGCATCCCCGTGGACGAATTGCTGGGGCAGCAGCAAATCGTGATCAAGGGGCTGGGCGAATCGTTCAAGAACATCGCCGGGCTCACGGGCGGCGCCATCCTCTCGGACGGCAACGTGGGCATGATCCTGGACGTGGACGGATTGATGAAGAGCCTGCATACGGAAGAAGCAAGGGTATGATGGACGGGGGCCCGCGGGGGCTCCCGGAAGCGGAAATGGAAAGGAAGCGACATGGCGGTTGATACGACGACAGTGCAAGACAAGGGAGCCCGTGCCCTGGCGAAGGCCGGGAAGTACCTGACCTTCAACCTGGGCAGGGAGGTCTACGGGATCGAGATCCTCAAGGTCCAGGAGATCATCGGGATGATGTCCGTGACCCGGGTCCCCAAGACGCCGGAATTCGTCCGGGGCGTGGTCAACCTGCGCGGCAAGGTGATCCCGGTCATCGATCTGCGCCTGAAATTCGACCTGGAAGCCAAAGAGGACACGGACCGCTCCTGCATCATTGTCGTGCAGGTGGGCCTGAACGGATCGCCGGTCGTCATGGGCCTGATCGTGGACGAGGTTTCGGAAGTGCTCAACGTCCTGGCCGATCAGATAGAGGCCGCCCCTTCCTTCGGGGCCAAGGTGGACACGGATTTCATCCTCGGGATGGGCAAGGTCGCCCAGAAAGTGGTCATGCTGCTGGACGTGGACAAGGTCCTGGCGAGCGATGAGTTGGCTACGGTGCAGATGGCTAGGCAATCAACGGAAGAAAAGGGTTAAAAAATGTCTAAAGGGTTCAGTCTGAGCGCGAAGTTGTATTTAGGATTCGGCAGCGTGCTGGTCATCTCGGCGGCTTTGGGGGTGTTCGCCTTCACGCGGCTGCTGATCATCAATAAGGCCTCGGCGGCCATTACCCAGGATTGCCTGCCCGGGATCCTTTCCATCAGCAAGGTCAATTCGCTGGCGAAGGACAACCTGCGCTGGACGAACGGCGTCATCCTCGCGGACACCAAGGCGGAAGTGGCGGCGGAAGAGGAAAAGATCAAGGCGAACGTCCTGTTGGTGGAAAAGTCCTTCAAGGAATACGAGGCGTCCATCGTCCTGCCCAAGGACCGGGAATTGTTCGAGGCCACCAAAGCGCCCCTGGCCGAGTTCCGCAGCGTCCGCAACGAGGTGGTGGCCCTGGCCGAAGAGGGGAAAAAGGACGAAGCCGAAGCGATGCTGAAGACCCGGCTCCGCCCGGCCTTCCAGAAATTCGAGGAGTCCATCAACGCCCTCGTCGATTTCAACGTCCGGAATTCGGACGACGAATCGGTGAAAATCACCGCGGCGATCGCTTCCGCGAAAACCGGCATCGCCTTGGGATTGCTCCTCGCCATGGCCTTGGGAGCCTCCATCGGGATTTTCCTGAGCCGTTCCATTTCCAACGCCCTGAACAGGGTCATCAACAGCCTCACCGAAGGCAGCGAGCAGGTCTCGTCGGCTTCCACCCAGGTGAGCCAGAGCAGCCAGCAGATGGCCGAAGGCGCCAGCGA
>DATENA010000211.1:0-2756 GCA_035275285.1 Fibrobacteria bacterium
CAGCTGCAGGAGTAGGATGTTTCGCATGCCGGGAAGGGCTCGGGGACCGGGATCCGATCAGAAATGGAAGCCGGCGATCATGTCCAGATGGTTGCCGCCGTGGTTGCGCTTCCCGTACATCTCGATGGTCGCCGAGGAGTACAGGTATTCCAGCCCCAGGTTGAAATGGCGATCGAGCTCCCAATAGCATCCGCCGTTGAGCCAGATGCCCAGCTTGCCGTCGCGGTAGGGATCGTTCGACTCCTCGCTCACCAGGTCCCATTCGGTGGTGATGCGGCCGAACCCGCCCCCGAAGAAGGGCCGCACGGAATAGAGCCTGAAATCGAAGATCTTGCGCACTCCGGCGTTCACTTCGTAGGTGACCACGGTCTGTTTCTGGATGCCCTTGCCGCTGGAAGTGCGGTCCTGGAAGACCTCCGGCGCGAAGGCGTAGGAGAAATCCAGGGCGATGTTGATGGGCCATCTCCGCTGCCGGAGATCCGTCGCCAGGCGGATCTCCGTCTGATCGGTGATGCCCGCGGTCTCCTCCCATTGGGATTTGTCCAGGAACTTCAGGCCTCCGCCCACGTTGATGTTGCCCGTCCAACGGGAATCGTCCTTTTCGGCCTTCTCCTCGATGGGCACGTAACCGCTCTGTATCCCCGCCTTGATCCCGCCCTTCACCTCGCTATAGCCGCCCTTGATGCCGTCGGTCAGCGGCGAAATCCAATTGTCCCCCTTGACCACCACGGTGTCCTTCAGGACCACGGTGTCCTTTTTGCCGGAGACGTCCCCGTCCCGGACGGCCTTGGCCAGGCGCGTGTCGTTGATGCCCCGGTAGTTCCGGCGCACGGTGAATTCCGAGCGCACCTTTTCGAACGTCTTCTCCACTTCCTCGCCCACGTACAGGTCCACCAGGTCGGAGCCGGGGTCCATCTGGAGCATCTTGTACAGCCAGTACTTCCCCTTTTCCCGGGAGTCCGGGTTGGAGGCGTAGACCACGCCCAGGTATTTGGCGACCAACAGGCTGTCCGCGGGCCGGTACCGGTCATGCTTGGCGCGGAAATCCTCCAGGATCTGCACGACCGTTTCGAAGTTCCCATCCCCGTATTCGGCGTGGATCCTTTTCTGATCGAGGGTGTCCATGGCGGGCGCCTTGGCCGCGGCGGCGGCTTTGGCCGGTTCCGCGGCGAAAAGAGCGGAGGAAAGGCCCAGGGCGAGGAAAACCGGATTGGCGAAGACTGTGATGCGCATTTCCAGTTGATTATGACCTTCTCGCCCAATTTTTTCAAGAAGAAGGGAGAATTGCCCGAAATCGGGCGGATTAAGGCATGCGGAGGAACGGGAAAACCTTTGCGCCGGAGGCTTCAAATGGATATTTTCCCATTGAAAATGCTTTCCGAAAAACCCGACGAAAACCGCGCAACCGGAACCCCCGCAAGGTCTTCTGCGATCGGGGGGGGTGAGATGAAGGCCAGGGCCGAAAGAGGCCCTGGTAAAAGCCCCGGTAAAAGCTCCGGCGTGTTCAACGTCTACAATATGAGCGGGGCCGCGATCCTCGTGAACATCAACGCCGCGCAATTGTTCGACTACCGCACGCTTTACCGCATCACCTCCCTGGCCATCGGCATCGGCGGCGTGATGGAGGTGTGCAATGAGGACATCGCCATTTTCGCGTTCCCTAAAAACAACATCTCCGAGTTCATGGAAAGCATCGGGTTCGAGATCCGGATCCTCAAGACCGTGGTGTCGCCCAAGGAAAAAGGGATCTCCAAGGTCAATATCCGGTTCTTGGGCTATTGACGGGCCTCCGGAGCGGACGCCGCGCCCTGGAAGGGCGGTGGGGCGCGCGGCTTCGGGCCCAAGGAAGGTTACGCGGCTTCGCGGAGCTTTTGGATGCGGCTGGGATGGCGCAGGCGGCTCAGCGCGTTTTCCTTGATCTGGCGGATCCGCTCCGGACTCACGTCCAGGCGGAAGCTGATTTCCTCCAGGGTGAGGGAATGCTCATGGTCCAGGCCGAAGTACAGCCGCAGGACCTGGCTTTCCAATTCCTTGAGGCCGTCCAATACGGCCAGCACCGTCCGCTTCCGCCGCGCCCGGTCGATCCGCTCGTCCGGGCTGTCCGCGGATTCGTCCGCGATCATGTCTTCGATGGGAAGATCGTCCGTGCCCCCGCCCGGCTCGCTCAAGGAAAGCGGCGCGCGGCCGGCCTGCATGAGGGCCAGGGCCTCCTTCTCCTTGATGCACAACGCCTCCGCAAGCTCGAAGGGAAGCGGCTCGCGGAAGCGCTTCTGCTCCAGGGTCTTGCGCACGTGGCTCATCTTGCGCAGCAGGGCGGCCTTGCCGACCGGAAGGCTGATGTTGCGGGATTGCTCTGCCAGGGCCTGCAGGATGCGCTGGCGCACCCACCAGACGGCATAGCTGATGAAACGGCAGGTGCGCGTTTCATCGAAGCTCTGCGCCGCGCGGATGAGGCCGAGGTTCCCCTCGCTGATCAAATCGGTGAGCGGCAGGCCTTGGTGCTGGTATTTGCGGCACACGGAGACGACGAACCGCAGGTTGGCCGTGATGAGATCCTTGAAGGCGCGCTTGTCGCCCCGGCGCATGCGCAGCAGCAACTCCCGTTCCTCCGCATGCGAGAGCACGCGGTTCTTCCCGATCTCGCGCAGATAGGCGCCCAGACCGTCATCGTCCTGCATGAAGCGCACCTTGGTCGCCGTTTGCCGGTCCGTCATGGAAACGACCGCGGCGAGGCGGGCTGGATTGGAGTGTTCCTT
>DATENA010000212.1:0-48063 GCA_035275285.1 Fibrobacteria bacterium
GAGAGTCGGGGGTCGGGGGTCGGGAGAAAAAACCGGAGAGATCACGGAATAAACTCCCAGGCGGTTTTTTCTTAGCTCCCGACCCCCGACCCCCGACTCCCGACGAAATGCCGGATCGGGAACTTCATTCCCAAACCCGCACTCACCCGAAAAAAGCCCTCTTCGCCACTTTCCAATTCCCCGCCGCCAAACCCATCATCCTCGCATACCCCACCACCTTGGACGGCAGGGACAGGTCGCCTTTGACCATGTCCCGGAAGATGCGGTAGAAGGCGGTTTGCGCCGGCAGAGGCAGGTCCACCACGAAGTCCCGGATGCGCATCTGATGGCGGTGGTTCTTCCCGAACTGCTCCCAGCATTCCATTTCGTATTGCCTGAGGAACGCCCGCGAGAGATCGCCGGCCTTGAGCCCCGCGTCGATCCAAATGGAGGCGATGTCGGCGCCCAGGATGCCGCTGATGATGCCGCCTCCGGTCAGGGGATTGGTGTGATGGGCCGCGTCCCCGCACAGGAGGAAACGGTCCGCCACGTATTCCCGCAGGTTGCCGCTGACGGGCACCGCGCCGCCGTGCACTTTCAGCACCTTGGCGTCCGGGAACAGGCGGTTCTTGTACTCCATGCTCAGGTCGTACATGTTCTTTTCGCCCAGCTTGGGAGTGAGCACGCCCGAGCCCAGGTTGACGACCTTGGACTTGACCTTGGGGAAGACCCAGACATAGCCCTTGTTGACGGACTCATGGCCCTGCCAGAAAGTGAGGTGGTTGGGGTTGGCGTCCACGGCGTCCACGCGCAGTTCGATGGCGGAGCAGACCTGGGGCGGGAGCTGGCGGGTCTTGAGGCCCACCCAGCGGCCGCTCAAGGCCTCGGCGCCGTCCGCGCCCACCACCAGCTTGGCGGTGATGACGGTGGCGGCGCGCGTGGCCTCGTCGACCACGGTGAGCTCCCGGACGCCGTCCTTGACGGGCGAAATGCCCTCCACGCGCGTGCCGACGCGGAGTTCCGCCCCGGCGCGCACGGCCTGGCGGGCCACGTCCTGGTCGAACAGGGCGCGGTCGATCATGAGCCCCACGTCCGGCTTGTCATAGCGGATGGAGACGCCGCCCGGCCCGTGCAGGATGACTCCGTTCAAATCGGTTTCGATGTAGCCTTCGTTGACGTCCATGAAGCGCGACAGGCGCGCGCGGCGGCCCGTGGCCTCGCCGCAGCGGACGGGAACGCCGACCACGGGGCGTTTTTCCGCCAGGAGGACCTGGTAGCCCTTGGCGGCCAGGTTGCGGGCGCACAGGCTGCCGGAAGGGCCCGCGCCGATGACCACGATGTCGTAGGACTTGGAGGCGGGCAAAAGAATCTAGACCTTGGCCGCGATCGCGGAGCCGGGCTTTTCCGATTTCACGATCGAAAGCGCGCCCACCGGGCAGAACCGCACGCAGATGGTGCAATAGGTGCACTTGTCCTGGAACACCTGGAGCTCCACGCCGAACATGTCCAACGCCAGGTCCGGACAGGTCCCCACGCAGCCCGCGCAGGAGATGCACGCGCCCCGATCCAGAAGCAGGGTTTTGTTCGGTCTTTTGAGGGTTGAGGACATGCTCTGCCGGGCTGAATGTACCGAAAACAAGCTAAAATAGTACAAAATTTCGGGTCCCGGACCCGGGGTCCGGCGTTTCGGCGGGGGCGGGGAATAAGTTATATTTCCGCCGTTCCCGAACGGATGGAAATGCGAAAATCGCCCTTATTGGATGAACTGGAGAAGATCCTCCCCTTCGTCAAGAATCCCGGCAAGTACATTGGCGGGGAAAACAACCAGGTGGTCAAGGATCCGGCCACCCTGCTGGCCGACATGGTCCTGTTGTTCCCGGACGCCTACGAATTGGGAATGTCGCACAACGGCACCAAGGTCCTGTACCATATCCTGAACCGCGAGCCGGATCTGGCCGCGGAACGCGCCTTCGCCCCCATGCCGGACATGGCCGAAAAGCTGCGCGCGCACGGGGTGCCCCTGTACGCGCTGGAATCCTACCGGCCCATCGCGGAGTTCTCCGCCATCGGCATCTCCCTGCAGACGGAATTGAACTACACCAACGTGCCTTACGTCCTGGAGCTGGGCGGCCTGAAGGCGTTCAGCAGGGACCGGGCGGAAGCGGATCCCTTCGTGATCGGAGGCGGGCCCTGCATGGCCAATCCGGAACCGGTGGCGGACTTCTTCGACCTGTTCGTGATCGGCGACGGGGAAATCCTGGCCGTGGAAGTGCTGCGCTGCATCGGCCGCGGTCGCAAGGCGGGCTCGGGACGGGAAGCGATCCTGCGGGAGCTCTCCGGGCTCAAGGGCGTGTACGTCCCGCGCTTCCTGGAGGTGGTGGAAAGCCCGTTGGGGGAGACGGTCCCCGCCATCGATGGCTCCCAGGGCCCCTACCTGCGTGCCAAGACCGTCCAGCGCGCCTGGGTGGAAGTGCTCAACAAGGACGATTATCCGGTGAAGAACCTGGTCCCGCACGTGAAGCTGGTGCATGATCGCTTCTCGGTGGAAGTCATGCGCGGCTGCACCCAGGGCTGCCGCTTCTGCCAGGCGGGATACTGGTACCGCCCCAACCGCGAGCTGAACGCGGACGCGGTGGTGGAGATCTCCCGGGCCGGCCTGGAGGCCACCGGCGAGACCGAACTCGGGCTGCTTTCCCTGTCCACGGCCGACTATGGGCCGGTGGAAAAGGTGCTGGACGCCCTCATCGATCAGGACGATTTCGAGGACATCAGCGTTTCCCTGCCTTCGCTCCGGGCCAACAGCTTCGGCCAGGGGCTGGCCCGCAAGGCCGCCGCCCTCAACGGCGGCAAGAGCGCCACCTTCGCGCCCGAGACCGGTTCCGAGCGCCTGCGCAAGATGATCAACAAGACCATCAGCGACAAGGACATGTACGAGGCCGCCGAAAGCGTGTTCGCCAACGGCTTCCACAACATCAAGCTGTACACCATGGTGGGGCTGCCCACCGAGAACCTGGACGACATGCGCGCCTTCTGCGGGCTGATCGACAATCTCGACAAGATCGGCCGGAAATACTCCAACCGCAACACCGTGCACGCCAGCATCGGGATCCTGGTCCCCAAGCCCTTCACGCCCATGCAATGGGTGCCGTTCATGGACGAGGCCAGGGTCAACGCGCATATCCGCTTCGTGCGCGAGGCCTTCAAGTACGTGCGCAGCGTGCGCATCAGCTGGTCCGACTACGGGCTGGCCCACGTGGAGAGCTTCTATTCCCGCGCGGACCGCAAGGTTTCGGCGATGATCTACAAGGCGTACAAGCAGGATCAGGTGTTCGAGTCCTTCGGGGAGCATTTCAAGTACGATGGCTGGAAGGCCCTGTGGGCCGAGAGCGGTTATCCCCAGGAACGCATGTTCCGCGAGCGCGCCCTGGACGAGGTGTTCCCCTGGGACTTCATCCACGCCGGGGCGAACAAGGGCTACCTGAAGAACGAGTACAGGAAAATGCTCAAAGAGGACAGCGCCCCGGTCCCGGATTGCAAATGGGGCGATTGCCAGAAGTGCGGCATCCCGGGCAACGGCCTGGACACCAAGCTCTCGGCCATGCCGGAAAAATACCTGGCGATCAACCGGACTCCCGAGGAGATCCGGGAACTGGCGGCGGCGCGGAAGCAGCGGAGGTCCGGGGTTTTCTCCTACCATCTGCTCTACAGGAAATCGGGGCTTTCCCGCTACATCGCCCATCAGAACACCTTGGACCTGTTCGAGCGCGGTTTCCGCCGCCTCAAGCTCAAGCTCAACTACTCCGAAGGCTACAGCCCGCGTCCCATCATCCGCAATACCGGGGCCCTGCCCCTGGGATTGGAATCGCGCAAGGAACTGCTGGTGATCGAAACGCGGGAACGGCTGGAAGGCGACCTGGCCGGGCATTGCAAACGGCTCTCCGGGGTCCTGCCGGCGGGCATGGAAGTGATCTCCCTCAAAGAGGTCCCCAAGTCCCGCATGCCGCACGTCGCCGACGTCACCTACAGATCGGGCCATTTCCCCGGCGGGCTTTCCGCCTTGCAGGACGGCTTGCGCCGTTTCGAGGCCGGGACCTACAAGCGCTACGTGCGCAGCCGCGACAAGGACATCGATCTGGCGGACGAGATCCAGAAGGTGTGGATGGAGGACGAAGAACTGTGCGTGCGCGCCAGGACCCATCCCAGCGGCTCTTCCATCAGTCCCTATCTCGCCTTCGCGGGATTGCTCGATACCGATCCGGATGCGCTGCGGAGCACGCCCATCTACAAGGACGATTTCACCTTGGAACGGGCGGGGGGCCGATGAGCGGGCAGGGCGTTCCCCCGGGACCCGGCGGTCCCGCCGAATTGAAGCAAAGCATCGAACGCCTGGATGCGCTGCTGGCCGCGGAGACTTCGGAAGAGAAGATCCGCGCCGGCATGGGCGTCCGCCTGGCCCTGGGCATGGCCCAGGAACTCAAGGCCGGCAAGCCCCTGGGCTCGGAAACCGCCGGGCTGGTGGCCGATTGGGCCGCCCATTACGGCAAGGATTCCGTGGACGCGGCCGTCAAGATCGCGCGCGAATTCCTGGTCAAGCCGGATGCCATGCGCACCGTCCTGGGCCGCAAGCTGGGCCTGGAACCGGGCGGCGAAGCGGACGATGGCGGCGACGGGGACGGCGCATCCGCGGACGGGGACGACCCGGACTTCGCGGACCCAAGGGAAACCGAAGCGTGACGGAACGCTTCGCCTCCGTCGACATCGGGACCAATTCGGCCCTCCTGCTCATCGCGGAAAGGCGGGACGGCCCGTTGCAGCCGGTGTCCCAGCGCATCGCCGTGCCGCGGGTGGGGCGCGATCTGTCCGCCACCGGCCGCATCTCGGACGAATCCTTCCGCGCCCTGGCCGAGGTCCTGCATGCCTTCCTGGCGGAAATCGCCGTCCACCGGGCCCGCCTGGTGGGCGCGGTGGCCACCCAGGCCTTCCGCGTGGCGGCCAACGGCCCGGAGCTCCTGGCCGAAGCGTCCCGCATCCTGGGGTGCGAGGCCCGCATCATCGCCGGCCCGGAAGAGTCGCGCCTGGGTTACCTGGCCGTGGCCGATCGCCATGCCCGCGCCGCCGGGGGCGCGGAGGCCGGCCTCGCCGTGATCGACATCGGCGGAGGCAGCACGGAAGTGAGCCGCAAGGCCGGAGGCGTGTCCATTCCCATCGGCGCCGTGGCCCTCATGGAAGCCTGCGGCCAGGACGCGGCGGCCTGCCGGGCCAGGGCGGCCGCGGCTTTCGCCGGCAGGTTCCCGGACCGGGACCCGCGCGCGGATCTGGTCGCCGTGGGCGGCACCGCCACGGCCCTGGCCCTGCTGGAACTCAAGCTTCCCGCCTTCGATCCGGCCGCGATCGAGGGACTGGAAATCGGCCGCGCGCGCGTCGCCGCCGCCGTCGGGCTGCTGGCCGGGCTTCCCATCGAGGCCCGGGCGCGACTGCCCGGGATGGAGAAGAACCGCGCCGATATCCTCATGCCCGGCCTGTGCATCCTGGAGTCCTTGCTCGACGCCCTGGGCGCGGACCGGTTCCGCGTCTCCGATCGCGGCATCCGCTACGGCATCATCGTCGATTGGCTGGACAACGGCCGCCCAGGGACCTGAAGGGAAGCATGCGCATCAATCGTTACCTGGCCTTGTGCGGGTTCGGCAGCCGCCGGGCCGTGGAGGATCTCATCCGCGGCGGCGCCGTGGCCGTCGACGGGGAGATCGTGTACGATCTGGCCCGCCGGATCGGCGAGGACGACAAGGTCAAGGTCCTGGGCAAGGCCGCGGTCCCCCCGCGGGAGCATGAATACGTCATGCTCAATAAACCCAAAGGCTACCTCTGCTCGGCCAGTGATCCCTTCGAAAGGCCCACCATCTACAAATTGATGCCGGCGGCGTTCCGGAAATTGCACTACGTCGGACGGCTCGATTACAACAGCCGCGGGTTGATCCTGCTCACCAACGAGGGTGGTCTGACCCATTCCCTGCTCCATCCGAGCCGGGAAGTGCCCCGGACCTACCGGGTCTGGACCCGGAAACCCCTCGCCGCGAAGGACATCAAACGGTTGTTGTCGGGGGTGGACATCGGGTTCGAAGACGAAGCCGTGGCGGTCTCGGTCAAGGCGGTCCGGGACCATACGGAGATCGTGCTCAAGGAGGGGAAAAACCGGGAAATCCGCCGCATGCTGGAAGTGGTGGGCTACCGGGTGGTAGACTTGCAGCGGATACGTTTCGGCAGCTTGGAGTTGGGCGATTTGCCCGAAGGCGAGTACCGTCGCCTGAGCGCTTCCGAGATATCGCGACTGCATGGAAAGAAAACGGCATGACGCTGCGTTGATGGTGTGGGCCCTGGCGGCCTGCGCGACCCCGACGCCTTCCCCCGCGGCCGCCGTTCCCGTCCCCCATCGGGAACATCCGCACATCCTGCTGGCCATCCCTACCGCCAACGTCCTCCAGCACGGGCAATACCGCCTCTCCGGGCGCTTCCAGTATTTCAACAGCGCGGAAATCGGCGCGGACGATTCGCTTTCCTCCGCCGAAGCCGCGGGCAAGGTCGAGAACCTGAACTACAGTTCCGAGATCCTGGTCGGATTCGAGAACCGCGCCGAGATCGGCGTCCAGTACGGGCGGGAGCCGTCCTTCTCCATCAAGGCCCTGCTCCTGCGCGAAGACCTGCTCTGGCCGGACCTGGTGTTCGGCGCGCGCAACCTGTTCAGCAGCGAAGAGGGCGATCTGTACGGCGTCACCGACGAAGGCATCCTCAAGGACCTGCAATCGGAAAGCTTCGCCACCGTGGCCAAGACCTTCGGGGGATCCCGCCTGCATCTGGGCCTTTCCATGCTCACCCGCGTCAACAAGGGCTATGCCAGCGTCAACGGGGGATTGGAACAGAGCCTGGGAGCGGGCGCCTATCTGGGCTACGAGGTATTCGAGCGCTTCTCGGATTTCCACCAGGTGGTCTCCCTGCAATGGCGCTACCGCGACCTGGTGGGGTTCAGCCTGGCGATGACGGAGTTCCAATCCTGGATCCGCCAGGACGGCCGCTGGGGTTTTTTCCTGACGCCCTCCGGGAACCTGACCGATGGGTACAATTCGCCCGGCATCTCTTTTTCCCTGCAAGTGCTGGGATGGGTGCCGCACCGGGAAAAGCGCACTTTGCCGGAACGCGTGGCCGTCCTGGAGGCGAAGAACGCGGAGTTGGAAAAACAGTTGGAGGACCTGAACGCGGTCAAAGAGAAGCTGGCCGGGATGGAAGCCCGGGGAGGCGCTCCCGCTTCGGCCGCTCCCGCGGAAACGGCGGTCCCGGATCGGGAGCCGGCCGCGGCGCCCCTCAGCGCCCCGCAACAAGCGGTGGTCTACCTGAAGGCCATCGCGGAGAAATCCAATTCCGATCTCGCCGATCCCAAGGAGATCCGCGAGACCATGGCCAAGCTGGTGGCCCTGGGCCCCGAGGCCGCCGAAGTGGTCAAGCGCGCCGCCGCCGATACCGCCGCCGGAGCCGTGCGCGTGCATGCGGTGCTGGTGATGGGATTCAGCAAGGACACCGCCTACGTGGCCCCGCTGCGCGCCCTGTGCGCGGACAATGATCCCCGCATCCGCCGGGAGGCCCTGACCGCCCTGGTCAAGCTGGGCGGCCGCGCCGCCCTGGAAGACTCCAAGCGCCTGCTTTCGGATCCGGACGCGACGGTGGCCATGGCCGCCGGCCAGGCGTACCGCCAACTCAAGAACGATCCGGTGCGCGGCAAACCCTCCGCTTCCCGCAAACGCGCCAAATAGGATAGGGTCCCGGTCAGGGAACCGATTTGCGGAGGACGGTGACCAGCTCGGTCCCGTTCCTGCAACTGGCCCAGAGCTCGAAGGGCAGGCCGAAGCGCTCCTTGGCGAAGAACAGGAACTTGAGGAAGGCGTCCGAATCCCATACGTGGTAGTGGATGCTGTAATCCCTTTCCATCAACTGATCGACGGATTTCTCCACCTGCTCCTCGTCCCTTTCCCCCTGGGCCAGGACCCATTCGCGGAAATGGTCCCGCCGGGTATGTTCCGTGCCGTTCAGGCATTCATCGAGCAGGTGCTCATGGGTGGTGATGGGCCGGTCCTTGTCGAAGGAATACCTTTTGTCCGGGACCGTCAGCATGACGAACCCCTCGGGGCGGACCACCCGCAGCATGTTCACCAAGGCGCGCACGGGGTTCTGGCAATGCTCGATGAATTGGGCCGCGATGGCGAAATCCTCCCGGCCGTCCGGAAGCGTCGCCAGGGTTTCCCCGCTGTCCAGGATATGCACCGGGACCAGGTCCTCGCCTGCCAATTCCGGATATTGCTTCCGCAATCCTTCCACCGGCAAGCGGTCCACGTAGCGCACTTGCGCCCCCGGAGGGAGGGGCGTCGGATGGTGCAGGGCGCCGATTTCGATTCCCTTGCCGCCGCAGAAGCTATGGGAGAAAAAAGCCCGGTTCCGGTGCATGAGCTATATTATCCGATTTCCCGGTCCCGGAAAAACGGATAATCCATGCGCACGGCCGATTTCGATTTCGCCTTCCCGGAACACCTCATCGCCTACCAGCCCCTCCCCAGGGGCGAATCCCGCATGATGGTGGTGGAAAGGGAATCCGGTCCCGGAAAACCGGGGGCCCCGGCCCGCTTCGCCCATACCCGTGACCTGATCGAGTATCTCCGTCCCGGGGACGCCCTGGTCCTGAACGATACCAAGGTCCTGCGCGCCCGCCTGCTGGGGACGAACGCCGCCGGCGCCAAGGTGGAAGCCCTGCTGCTCGCCCCGGTCGCTTCGACCGGCCCGGCCGCCCCGGTCGCTTCGACCGGCCCGGCCGCGTGTTGGGAGGCCATGGTCAAGCCGGGCAAGCGCTTCCGCGTCGGGGACCGGGCGGTTTTCTCCCCGAAGCTGGCCGCCACCGTGGCCGGCGTGGGGGAGGACGGCACGCGCCTGCTCGAATTCAATCTGCCTCCGGACGGGTTCCTGCGGGAGCTCGAGGTAACCGGGAAGATACCCCTGCCGCCTTACATCAAGCGCGAAGCCTCCGAGGCCGATGCACAGGTCTACCAGAGCGTCTTCGCGGAAAATCCCGGATCGGTGGCGGCCCCCACGGCCAGCCTGCACTTGAGCGAAGCCATGCTCGAGGCCATCGCCGCCAAGGGCGTGCGCATCCTGAAGGTCACCCTGCACGTGGGCGCCGGGACCTTCAAGCCCGTGCAAAGCGAAAACCTGGAAGACCACCCCATGCATTCCGAAAGCTACGCGCTGTCTGCGGAAACCGCGGAGGCCCTGAACGCGGTGCGCCGGAACGGCGGCAAGGTCTGGGCGGTGGGAACCACGGCCGCGCGCGTGCTGGAAACGCGGGCGGTGGGACCGGCCGCTCCGGGAGAGCGCTCCGGGGTATTCGTTCCCGGGGCGGGGGAGACCCGCATCTTCATCCATCCGGGATATGCCTGGAAGGGCGTGGACGGCCTGCTCACCAATTTCCATTGGCCCAAGTCCACCCTTTTCATGCTGGTCTGCAGCCTGCTGGGAACGGAGCGGGCCAAGCGCGCCTACGCGGACGCCTTCGCCCAGGGCTTCCGCTTGTTCAGTTACGGCGACGCGATGCTGATCCGATAAAGGGATTCAGGAAAAGGCAACGCCCCTTCGGAATGGAGTTCCGCCCCGCGGAACTCCTAAAGGCTTAGGAGAGGGCAACGCCCTCTCCTAAGCCTCATGGACGGCTTCCACGAAGGCGCGGGCATGGTCCGGCGAAACGTCCGGCAGGATGCCGTGCCCCAGATTGTAGATATGCGCCCGGGAACCCACTTCGGCCTTCAGGGCCTTGACCTTGGCGGCGATTTGCGCGGGCGAGCCGTAAAGCGCGCAGGGATCCAGGTTGCCCTGGAAGATCTGGCCGGGATAGGCGCGCAGGGCGTCCCCCAGGTTCACGCGCCAATCCAATCCCACCACGTCGGCGCCCAGGCCGGCGAAATGCGGCAGGAGATGCGGGGCCCCGTTGGCGTAATGGACCACGGGCACGTGCGGGAACTCCGCCTTGACGGCGGCGATGATGCCCCGGGTATGCGGCAGGACCAGATCGCGGTAGGCGTCCGGGCCCAGGTACCCGGCCCAGGAATCCATGAGGGTCAGGACGTCCGCTCCCTGGCGCGCCTGTTCGCGGAGATAAGCGGAGGTCACCGAAGCGATCTTGCCCATCAAGGCGGTGAAGACTTCCGGGCGCGAGAACATCAGGGCCTTGAGCCGCGCCAGCTCCTTGGAGGAGCCGCCTTCCACCATGTAGGAGGCCACGGTGAAGGGGCCGCCCGCGAACCCGATCAAGGGCACGCGATCGCCCAGGGCCTTTTTGGCCAGGCGGATGCCTTCGAACACGTAGCCGAGGTCCGCATTCAGGTCTCCGCCGGGCAGGGCGGCGATGACCGCGTCGTCCCGCAAGGGGTTGGCGACGACGGGGCCCCGCTTCTCCTGGAACTCCACGCTGAGGCCCATGGGAGGCAGGAGCACCAGGATGTCCGAGAAGAGGATGGCCGCGTCCACGCCGATCTGATCGACGGGCTGGACGGTGACTTCCGCGACGTGCTCCGGGGAGCGGCAGAAGTCCAGGAAGTTGGGGAACAGGGCGCGCACGCGGCGGTAATCCGCGAGATACCTGCCCGCCTGGCGCATGATCCAGACCGGCGGCCGCGCCGGCATGCGGCCCCGGGCGGCGTCCAGCAGGGAGGCGTTGTGGAAACGTCGCGCCGGCGCGGTGGGTGCGCCCATGGTTTTCGGTTCGGACATGAGGGGTAATTTAGCACAATTCGGCGGGACTGACCGGCCGGTAAACTACTCCCGCGAGGCCGCGAAGCCCCACCAGCCTTCCATTTCCACCTCGAGGAGGATGCGGAAAGGCGAGGTTCCGCGCCAGGCCAGGAAATGGGGCTTGTCTTCCAGCCTTTGTCCGGAAACCACGAATACCCCCGGACCGCGTCCCGGGCTCCCGCCGGCGGGGAGGCCCGCCGGAGACAGCCGGTTCCGCAATTGCTCCCGGAAGGGCCACAACTCGGTGCGGATCATGTTGCAGATGACCACGTCGAAGCGGGCCCCGGCGGCGAGCGAATCGATTCCGCCGATCAGGGTGCGGAACCGGCAGGCGGGCGGGGGCGGATTCAGGGCCAGGTTTTCGTCCAGGCAGGGGCCCACCACGGGATCGATGTCCAGGGCCAGCACGGAGGCGGCGCCCAGTTGCGCCGCGTACAGCGCCAGGATGCCGGTGCCCGTGCCGATGTCCAGCACGGATCCGTCCCTCACCGCGATGCGTTCCAGCAGGGTCGCGGCGATGCGGGTGGATTCATGGGAACCGGTGCCGAAGGCCATCTTGGCTTCCAGGCGGATGACGTGGCGGCCGTCCGCGGGGACGTTCACCCAGGGCGGCATCACCACCAGGGAGGGCGTCACCTCCACGGGCGTCTGCCTTTCGCGCCAACTGCGATCCCAATCCTCGATCTTCTCTTCCCCGTGGGAAAGGTCTTTGCGATCCCGGAACCAGGCCCGGGCCGCCTCCATGGCTCCGGCGGATCCGAAAAAAGCCTTGAGGAGCACGTCGGCCGGCGCGTCCGCGGGCGGTGCGGGGGCGCCGTCCGGAGCATTCTCCCCGACCTCCTCGATGCCCGTCGCCTCCAATTCGAACAGCCGGTCCTGATCCAGTTCGGCGGAATCGTTCGCGGTACGGAAACATAGCCACCAATAAGAATCCAAGCAGAGCCTCCGCATTCCGGCCGACCCGCGCGAAATGGCGCGGAACCGCAAATATAGGCACTTTTCCTTTTATCTTCCGGCCGGATTTCTATATTAACGGCCTCAGTCCAAACCTCCATGCCGGCCCCGGCCGGGGTTGGGAAAAGGAGTCCCGTGAGCGATTTTCTGACCGCGGTCGTGTCTTATGAGCAGGTGCTCAAAGACGCCCGTGATTGCGTCGCCGCCGGCCTGGACGAAGTGCACAAGGTCATGCTCGAGGTGGCGGACAACGCCCCCGGCAAGCTTTCCGGCCAGTTGAACTCCCTCTTGGTCCGCAAGGGCAAGCGCATCCGCTCCACCTTCCTGTTCCTGCTCGCGTCCTCCGGTCGCAACTGGAACTCGGAGCGGGCCGTGCGCGTGGCGGCGGCCATCGAGCTCATCCACCTGGCCTCCCTGGTCCACGACGATATCATCGACGACAGCGATCTGCGCCGCAACGAGAAGACCGCGCACAAGCGCTGGGGCAACCGCATGGCCGTGCTGCTGGGCGACTATACCCTGGCCAAGTCCATGGAAATGGTCTGGAGCGATCGCGATCACCGCATCCCCTTGAGCCTGAGCAAGGCCTCCAGCCGCCTGATCATGGCCGAAGTGATGGAAGTGGAAGGCGCCGGCAACGCGGACCTTTCCCTGGAGCAGTATTTCGCCGTGATCGAAGGCAAGACCGCGGCCCTGCTGATGGCCTGCGGCGAATGCGGATCCATCCTGGCCGGTTTCGACGAGGCCATGGTGAGGGAAGGCAGCGAACTGGGCCGGAATTTCGGCATGGCCTTCCAGATCATCGACGATCTGCTGGACTTCGGCTACGGGGCCGAGAACCTGGACAAACGCACCTTTTCCGATCTCAAGAACGGCTATTTCACCTTGCCCCTGATCCTGTTCTTCGAAGCCTGCGACGCCGCGGAGCGCAAGGAGATGCTGGCCCTTTTGACCACGGCCGGGCTGGAAAGCAGCCAGGTCCAGATCAAGCGCCTGCTGGAATCGCGCATGGCCTTCCAGAAGGCCCGGGACATCGCGGTGGTCAAGATCAACGCCTGCATGCCCTTCCTGGAAAGCCTGCCGGAAACGCCCGCCTCCCAGCATCTCAAGAAGCTGTGCCGTCTGATGACGGATCGCTCCACCTAGAAAAGCCTTATTTGGGAACGGTCTTGGCGGCCGGCTTGCGCGGCTTCTGCTTCGGCCTGTCGATGCCGCGCTTCTGCCGGTTGGCGGCGGCCACGTCCTTGAACTTCACATGGTCCGAATTGTCCACGGAGAAGAAATGCTCCCGGGAACCGTCGTCCTTGGCCACGAAGTACATCTTGTCGGTTTTCATGGGGTTGAGGGCCGCGCGCAAGGCCCCGCGTCCGGGATTGCAGATGGGCCCCGGCGGCAGGCCCGTGAACTTGCGGGTGTTGTAGGGCGAATCGCAGTTCAGGTCCGAGACGAACAGCGGGCCGGTGGGCTTGCGCACCGCGAAGCGGACGGTAGGATCCGCTCCCAGGCTCCATCCCTGCACCAGGCGGTTGTAGAATACCCCGGCGATGGGGTTCTGCTCGGCCGCCACGGCGGCTTCCTTTTCCACGATGGAGGCGAGCGTCAGCCAGCCGATCAGGCCGTACTTCTCGTACACGGGGGCGCGCAGGTCGAACTCCCGCGTCACGTCCTGGAAGCGCCGGACCATGACCTTGAGCACGTCCCGTTCGGTCACCTTCCAGGGCAGGACGTAGGTGTCCGGAAAGAGGAAACCTTCCAGGGAAGGGGCGTCCACGCGGCAGGCGCCGGCGAACTCGCGGGAATGCACCAGGGAGTCGAAGCGCAGGCTGTCCAGGGGGAAGCGCGCCTTGAGGATGGAATAGGTTTCCCAGGAGGTCTTGCCTTCCGGGATGGTCACCACCTGGGTGGCCATCTTCCCGCTGGTCAGCTTGAAGGCCATTTCCAGGACCGAATTGGAGGGGCGGATGTAGAAATATCCGGCCCGGATCTTCTTGTCCTGGCGGGAGACGCGCAGGAAGAGGCGGAACACGGTGGCGTTGCGGATGAGCCCTTTGTTGTGGAGGTCCTGGCCCAGGCTCGCCAGGGACACCTTGGGGGGTACCTCGTACAATACGTCCCCGGTGACCGGGTCCGCTTCCAGGCCGGTTTCCGCGGCGGGCTTGGGGACGGATTTGACGGTCAGGGCCCAGAACAGGGACAGCATGCACGCGATCGCCGGGACCAGCAAGGCAATGCCTTTGGAAAGAGAGAATCCGCTTTTTCCCCGTTTCGCCATCAATGTTTCACCGGGTTGAGATTTGCCGTGTCCTGTTCCAAGTATGGAAATTTTCCCGATAAATTCCAATTTATCGCTCCCGGCGGCCAAGCGCGCGGAAAACCCCGTCCCAGTATACGCATGGCGCTCCCGATCATGGCCGGTTTTTTTCCGCTTCCGCCGCGGACTTGGCGGTTTCCGCCGCGGACTTGGCGGCTTCCGCCGCGGACTTGGCGGCTTCGGCCCCGAGCCGGGCGCGCATGCGTTCCGCTACCAGGGCCGTTTCCATCTTGCGCAGGCAGGAAAAATGGCTGCATGGGGGCATGGATCCCAGATAGTAGCAGGGCCGGCACGGGACGTGTTCCAGGAATATAGGCGTGGAGGTGAGCGGGTTCCATTTCCCCGGATCCGTGGGTCCGAACAAGGTCACCGTGGGCACGCCGCAGGCGGCGGCCAGATGCATGGTTCCCGTATCGTTGCCGACCACCAGATCGCAGGCCGCCACTTCCCGCTGCAGGCCCTCGAAGTCCAGGGTGCCGGTGGTGTCTTTGACCTTGCCCTTGGCCATCGCCGCAATCCGGCCGCCCTCTTCCCTTTCGTCGGGCGCGCCCAGCAGGACGAATTCGTGGCCCTCCGCGGACAGCAGGGTGATCAACTCCGCGTAGCGTTCCCAGGGCCATTTTTTCTGGGGCCAATTGAAGGACGATCCGAAAACGACCCCGATGCGGCGCCCCTTGCCGCGGGGACCGGAAGCCGCCTTCGGGTACAAGGCTTCGGGAGGGGAGGCGGGGACGTCCAGGCCCAGCACCCGGTAGAAGCATTGCCATTCGGGCATGTTCCGCGGCAGGGGGACTTCGGAATCATGATGCTTGGGCAGGGCCCCTTCCACCTGGAAGCCCCGGGAATAGGGGATGCCGATCCATCTTTTCAGGACCGGGCCGGTTCCCCGGTACAGTTCCAGATCGATGAACTGGGAATAGCGGTTGCGGCGCAGCCGCGACGTCAGGGCCGCGAAGCGGATCCACAGGCGCGGGTCGAGCAATTCCAGGATCAAGCGCCGGCCCGTGACGGGCAGAACGTGCACGCCCCGGATTTCCCGGGCGCGGCGGTACACCCCGGCGATGCGCGAGGAGACCAGCATATCGATGACGATGTCCGGGTTGCGGCGCTTGAACTCCCGGATGGCGTACAGGGACACGATGGCGTCCCCCATGCAGCACCATTTGCAGATGAGCACGCGCTGCCTGCCTCGCGGCTCCGGGGGCTTGGGGCGGCCGCGTTCGCGGAAGCGGATCGCGGCCAGGACCAGTTTCATGGCCGCGTTTTCCAGGGTGCGCACCAGGGCGTTGCTGCGCGTCATGGGGCCGCGCCCCCCGCCCCGGTCCCCGCCATGTCCGTTTCCGCCGGGTCCGCTCCCGTAAAGATCGCGCCCGTCAGGGCCGAAAAAGCCGCTTCCAGCCTGCGCGCGGCCGCAGCGGGTCCGTACGTCTCCTCCGCCAGCCGCCGCGATCCCGAGAGGGCGGCCGCTTCCGGGAAAGCCCGGAACAGGCCGGAGACCGCTTCCGCCATCTGGGCCGGGGAGTCCAGATCGCGCGCCGCCAGGGTGGGGAAGACCTGCGCCAGGGCGGCCAGGTTGCCGGTGCGGCTGGCGAGCACAGGTAACCCGCAAGATACTCCCTCGATGGCGGCCTTGCCGAACTGCTCGGCCTGGCGCGGGTTCTCCGCCGTGGGCATCACCACCAGGGAGGCGCCCTCCAGGCCCGCTTCCAGCTCCCGGTTGTCGACGTGGCCCCGGAAGTCCACCCGGGATTCCAGCCCCAGGGAGCGGACCAGTCCCGCCAGGCGCCTCCGTTCCGGGCCGTCGCCGAGGATGCGCAGGCGGAATCCGGGCAGCAGCCGGAGGCTTTCCACCAGCACGTCCACGCGTTTCAGGGGGATCAACCGGCCCACATAGGCCAGGCAGCGGCCGTCCGCGTCCGCGCGCAAGGGCCGGCGCGGCCGGATCCACAGGGGGATGACGAAAACCCTTCCCGCGAAGCCCCAGGCCCGCACGCGCGCGGCGATTTCCGCGGTGGGGGCGATGCAGGCGCGGCAGGCGGAGAAGGCGGCGCGCAAAAGGACCGGGAACGGCCATGGCAGGCGCTTGGGGCGGTTCTCGGCGGTGTAGAAGACCACGGGAATGCCCAGGCCGCGCGCCAGGCGCGCCACCTGCCAGGTGGACAGGCACCAGGGTTCCTCCCAGCAATAGATGGCATCCGGCTTCAGGCGGCGCAGCAGGGGGGCCAGGCCCATCCAGAGGAACAGGGAGTTGCGTCCCGTGGCCAGGGTGGCGAGGGGGTGCAGGGCGGGTTCGCCCGGGCCGCCGGCGGCCGGGGAAGCGCGATAGGTATGCCCCAGCGAACGCGCCTTCCACACGCGCGGGACGATCAGATCGACCCGGTGCGACGTCCAGCCCCGGAAGGCGAGGCGGTTCTCTTCCGCCGCCAGGGGATGGCCGATGACGGCGAGGCGCTTAAGGATGCCGGCCACGCAGGCTCCTCGGAAGCTGGACCGCGCGCCCGGGAGTCCCGGGGAGTTCGGCCGGGACCGATCCGGACGGCTCGGGGGCATCGGCGGGCGGAACCGCGAGCGCGGCCCGGGCGGCCTTCTCCAGGGCTTCTTCCTGCCGCCATTGGCGGTAGAAACGGGAAATGCAGCCCATGGTGAACCAGAAGAAAATGTCGCCGGGAGGGGTGTGCAGGTGGGTTCCCGTGAGGTTGAGCACGGTGAGCATGAAGATGATGGTGACCAGCAGGCGCAGCAGTTCCGCCACGTCCTCGTCCTTGGAGTTGGCAATCACCTTCATGCCGCGGTAGAAGCCCACGAAGAGGATGGCGAGGAAGCACAGGAATCCCGGATACCCGATCTCGCCGAGCACCAGGAAATAATAGCTGTGGGCGTATCCGGTCGTGCCCTGGCCTTTCCCCAGGGGGAAATAGAACGAGGTGTAGATGATGCCCATCCAGGTTTCCATCCGCTTCTGCACGCTGTACTCCTGCAGCGGATTGGCCAAGGCGGCCGTGCGGTTGGTGATCATCGTTTCCGTGAGGTTGGGGTTCTTCCGGTTCACCTTTGCGGAGATGACGGCGTTCTGGGCCATGCTGCCGCCTCCGCCCCCGCTTCCCTTGGCGGAGATTCCGACCATTCCCAGGGCCATGACGGCGATGAGGGACCATTGCACCCAGGTCTTCTTGAGGCGCAGGAAGAAACCGTAGAAGAGGAGGCCCGCGGCCACCGCCAGCCAGTTGGTGCGCACGGTGGCTATCATGATGGGGGCGATGGAGGAGGCCGTGAGCAGGATCCCGAAGGGAACCAGGTGCCGCCCCTTGGCGAAGACCCAGAAAATCCCCAGCACGAACAGGATGGTCATCCCGTCGGACATGGCGGCCGGGGAGACATAGGTGGAGAACGGCCGCACCACGCCGTCGATGCGCAAGGTCGTGAACGTGATGGAATCGAGCCATTTCCGCTCGAAGTCCGTGAAGCCGAACAGGATCTGGTTGATGCCGTACAGGGCCGTGATGAAGAGGAGCCACGAGGAATAGCCCAGGATGGCCCGGGTCTCCTTGTAGGTCCTGAGGACGTAGCTGCCGGCGAAGAAGAAGAAGACGTAGAGCCCGTTGAACTTGAAGCCGTAGAGGCCTTCCTGCATCCCCAGCTGGGCGCCCAAGAACACCTTGATGAAGAGCAGGAGGGTGTAGATGACGATGAGGGAGGAGAAGAGGTCCTTGGAACGCTCCTTGTTAAGGATCCACAGCAGGATCATGGCCATGATGAGGCCTCCCATCACCCCGTCGGAAATGAGCATGAGGTAATCCAGGGTGGGCCTTTCGCTCACCAGGTAATACATGCGCCGGAACAGCGGGATGAACAGGGGCAGGCAGAACAGGTAATAGACGCCGACCTTCGGGTACTTCAAGGTGGGGATGAGGAAGAACGCGATGCAGAAGATGGCGGTTTCCAGGCGGGAGGGGATGTGCATCAAGCGGTACACGAACCCGAACCCGAAGAGGAAGAGGAAGGGGATCATCAGGTACTTGAAGAAGAGGTTGCTTATCATGCGCCGCCCGAGGTGCGGGCCTGCGCCATGCGATAGAGGTCCAGGTAGGAGGAGGCCACGGTCGCGGGCGAGAACCGCCGCGAGAATTCCCTGGCCCGGCGCGCGATTTCCCGGCGCGCGCCGGCATCGGACAGGATGCGGTCCACCAGGGCTTCGGCCCCGTCCGGCGGCGCCACGATCCCGGTGTCGCCGTCACGCACCAGGTATTCGCTCCCGGGATGCGGGGCGGTCACCACCAGGCACGAGAAGGCCATGGCTTCGATGATGCCCACGCCGAAGCCTTCGTAGCTGGACAGGCACAGGTACACCCAGCTTTCCCGGTACAAGGCGGAAAGTTCCTGCTGGGACAGGCGGGTGCGGAAATCCACTCCCTTGTATTCCGCCCGTCCGCGCAGTTCCTCCACCTCCCGCGCCGGACCCACGTAGCTGAGGCGCAGGTCCGGATGGCTTTTCCTCAGCGCCAGGAACAACCGCAGGGCCGCGTCCCCGCGTTTGCGGGAAAGGCGGGAACCCAGGTAGACCAGGCTGGGGAAAGGCGTCTTTTCCGAAGCGGCCGGATCGGGCTGCCCCGGCAGCATGCAGGGGATGACCCGATCCACGCCCGGAAGATGGGCGGCCACGTGCGGGGAGATGCCCACCGTGAGGCGGCAGCGGCGGACCTCCCGCCTTTCCATCCAATAGGAGAAGCCTTGGGCCAGCTTGCCCTTGAGGTCGCGGGCGTGGAGGTATTCGAGCGCGGCCGTTCCGTAGAAGGTGCGCACGTAATTGCCGCGGTAGCGGAGGAACCCGCCGTCCCCGTGCACGTGCACGGCGTCGTACCCGTCCATCGCCAGGCCGCGGTACCACAGGGGATACCAGATCCGCTTGAGGAACGGCGCGTAGCGCAGGGCGGTCCGCAGGCCGGGGAGATCGATGGGCAGGACGCGGTAGCGCGCGTCCGCGGGCTGCCGGCTGTGGCTGTAGACGGAAACGTCGTGGCCCAGGTCGACCAGCGCGTTGGCCAGGCGGTGCACCTGGACGGCCACCCCGGCATAGGTATCGGGAGGCAGGTCCCGGTGCAGGAAAAGCAGCCTCACGGATCGGCCTCCCGCAGGAAGGACCAGGTTTCCCGGGCCACGGCCCGGGCCGTGAAGCGCTCCCGCACGTTCCGGTCCTGCGCCTCCCGCACCGACCGGGCGTGGGGCAGGGGCAGGCCCGCCAGCATCCGGCCCAGGGACTCCGCGTCGCCTTGGCGGAACGTGGTTTCCGGGAACAGGGTGAGTTCCGGGATATGGCCGGAATCGCTGCCCAAGGCCGTGCAGCCGCACAGGATGCCTTCGATCAGGGAGCGCCCGATCTGTTCCTTCCAATCCGGCAGGGTCAGGGAGGGAAGGATGATATAGTCCCCGGCCTGGTAGAAACGCCGCAGGCCCTCGCCCTCCAAGGCCCCCAGGTGGATCCATCGGCCGCCGGGGACGCCGGCGAGGCTGGACTCCAAGGGGCCGTTGCCGGCGCTGAGCACGCGCAGGCGCGGAAAGCGGGGCAGCGCGTCCTTCAGCAGCAACAGTCCTTTCGCCTCCACCAGGCTCCCGGCGTACAGGATGACCGTTTCGCCCTCCTCCAGGCCCAGTCCCCGGCGGAATCCCCGGATCGATTCCCGCTCGCCCGGGAAGAAGAAGGCTTCCGATCCCCACAAGGGGATCACCCGCGTCGGCTTGGCATACCCGTTGGCCTTGAGGACTTCGTCCGCCTCCCGGGACGCGGCGATGCTCCGGGACACCAGCTTCCCGTTCATCCAGGTGGCCAGGCGGTGGTGCCAGCGATGGTAGCCGGGACGCTCCAGGTTCTGCAGGGCGTAGCTGATCACCTTCACCGGAGGCCACGCCAGGCGCGCGCACAGGGCATGCCAGGCGAGGCTGGGGCGATCCATCTCGTCCATGATGTAGACGTAACGCGGACGGAACGCCCACAGGTGGAAGGCCAGGGACGGGACCCAATAGCGGGAGCTCCGCTCCGGCACATAGGCCACCGGGATGATCTCGCATCCGGCGTCCCCTGCCGATCGGGAGGCTCCGGACCCCGCGGGAAGGGCGGGAGCCGGGTCGGCCTCGAAGGCCCGGGATCCGTGGGTCCAGCGGCGCGGGGACAGCACCCTCACGCGCATGTGCGTCGCCAGTTCCAGGAAGAACTGCCGGTAGGCGGGCACCACGGCGCCGGACCAGAGGATGAGCACTTTCACCGGGCCCTCAACCTGGAGATGGCTCCCCATTGCGCCGCGCATATGGCCCCGATGCAGGCCTGTTCCAGGAAGGCCACCGCCATGGCCTGGCCCGCGGGCACCAGCCCCCGCAGCCGCTCGGCCCCCGTCACTCCGGGGGTCCGGAACAGGTAGCGCAGGCATTCCTTCAGGTAGAGCGCGGAATACTTCCGGCACCATGCGGACAGGGTGCCGCGCGCGTCCGGGTGATGGCGGACCCGCGCGTAGCTGCGCGGATGCTTCTGGTACAGGCGCATCTCCGCGCGCACCACCCGGTCCTGGGAGCTGTAGGCGGTGCGCAGGGCCTTCAGGAAGCTGCGCGGGACATGCGGATGCTCCACCGTCAGATCGGCGCAGAAGGGGATCGGCCCCAGGCGGTCGAGGATGGTGAGCGCCAGATCGGTGTCCTCGCGGAAATTGACCGTGAACCCTTCGTCGAACCCGCCCAGCGCCAGGACTTCGGCCGCCTTGAAGACCATGTTGGCGGTGGCGTAGGTGCCGCCCCCGGGATTGTGCAGGGAATGGGTGAAGGGCGGTTTGGGGCCGGGCGTGGGCCGCACGGCGCCTTCCACGGCGGCGGCGGCGGGGAAGCGCGCGGGCACTCCCGAAAGGGTCTCGAAGTAGCGCCGGTCGAGCAGGCAGTCGGTGTCGGAGAAGGCCAGCCAAGGCGTCGGGCAGGCGCGCAGGGCATGGTTGCGCGCATGCGCGGCCGAGACGTGCGGCAGGCTGTGCACGGTGATGTTGGCGTGCGCCCCCAGTTCCCGCAGCACCTCCGGCGTCCCGTCGTCGGATCCGTCGTCCACCACGATCAGGGGGATCAAGGAGGCGCCGTCGCGGAGATAGTTCTCCAGGAAGCGGCGCAGCAGGGGCGCTTGGTTGTAGGTGGCCAGGGCGAGGGAGATTACCGGCATTGTGCCCCTCGGGACGACGGCCGGTGGGGAAAGCCAAAGTGCAAAGCGCAAAGTGCAAAAGTCAAAATGGAGGAAAAGACTCCCGTTCCTCCAGGATCGGGGCATACGGCTATGCGAGCATTCTTCTTAAACTTTGCACTTTGCACTTTGACTTTTGACTTTTGATTTTCATCCCACGCCATCACACCGCTCCTCTTCCCAAAAACACCGTGGGGAACGTCGCCATCAGGATTTTCAGGTCGATGGACAGGGAGGCGTTCAAGGCGTAATGCACGTCCAGATCGACCATGTCGTCGAATTTCAGGTTGGAGCGTCCGCGCACCTGCCACAGGCCCGTCATGCCCTGCGGCACGGTCATGCGCACTTTCTGGATGTCGTTGTACCGGCTCACCTCGCGCAGCAGGGGCGGCCGCGGTCCCACCAGGGACATGTCCCCGCGCAACACGTTCCAGAACTGGGGCACCTCGTCCAGGCTGGTGCGGCGCAGAAAGCGGCCCACCCGGGTGACCCGGGGATCGTTGTGCAGCTTGAAGGTGATGCCTCCCGATTCGTTCAGATCGTCGAGCTCCCATTGCCGCAGGTGCGCGCCCACCTTCATGGTCCGGAACTTGATGAACTTGAAGCGATGGCCGTACTGCCCCACCCGGGTCTGGACGAAGAAGATGGGGCCGCGCGAATCGATCTTGATGAGGGGCACCAGGACGAGGAAGACCGCGAAAAAGGCCATGAGTCCCACCAACGAGCCGACGATGTCCACCGCGCGTTTCAAGCCGCGGTAAACGCTATCCTCGATCCCTTTCCGCAAGGTTTGGCCCATAGGTTTCCAGCAATCGCAAAGCACAAACGTCCGGGGCGAACTCCGCCCGGATCCCGGCCGCGACCTCCGGCATGCTTTCCGGGATCTCCCGATCGCGACGCTTACATTCTCTTATTTTTCGGCCCAGAATTGCGCTGTTTTCCGCCGGGAACAGCATTCCGCGCCCCGGCCGGTCGATGATTTCCGGGATGCCGCCCACGTCGCTGCCCAGCAGGTAGCACCCCCGGGAAAGCCCCTCCAGGGCCGCGTACGGGTAGTTCTCCATCAAGGAGGGGAGGACCAGCACCCCGGCCCAATCGTAGTGCCGGTACATCCGCGCATGGTCGCAGGGGCCGGCGTATTCCAGGTCGTAGCCGCGGGCCTCCGCGCCGGCCCTTTCCGTACGGTGGGACTCGAAAAAATCGATGCATTTCGCGTCCAGTTCCCGGGTGGGCGGATACATGTGCCCCACCACCCTCAGGGTGATGCCCCGGGCCTCCGGCCCCAGATCGTCCAAGGCCTTCAAAAGCACCTGCAAGCCCTTGCGATGCTCCACCCGGCCCACGTACAGGAGGTGTGTCCCGCGTTTGGCGCTCCAGTCGATGGCTTCATTCCACAGCATCAGGGGGTTGCGGTTCACCTTCACCTCCCGCCCCAGCCGCAGGGTTTTCCGGACGTAGCCGCCGGCCATGTACTCGCTGGGGGAGACCAGCAGATCGGACCGCAAGCAGGCTTCGCGCTGGAGGGCGAGCAATAGTTTCCGCTCCAGGAAATTGTCCGCGTAGGCGTCCATCCATCCCGTATGCACCCGGCACACCAAGCGGGGTTTCCCGCCTCCCGTCCCGCCGCCGGAGGCGGGGAAAAACGCCCCTTCCCCGGAGGTTTCCGGGAACTCCCAGGCGTCGAAGGAGCCGGGGTCCAGGTGCGCGCGCAGGTATCCGGCCGCGGTGCGGGCCCAGGTGAGGGCGTCCAGGTAATGGGGCAGGGTCCGGCGGTACCACGCACGGTACGGGTAGAAGAGCCGGCCCGCGGGGAAATGGTGGTTCAGCATGGGCACGCGGTGCACGGTGACGCCTTGCTGCCTCGAGACCGCGGCCTCCGGCCCGTTGCAGACCACGTGGACCTCGTGGCCGCCGCGCGCCAGCAGTTCCGCGGCCGCGGCGGAATAGGTGGCGATGCCTCCCACGTGGGTGAGCGGCGGGTATTCCCTGGAGAGGATGCCGATTTTCACGCAGCCCCCGAGGCGCGGCGCCAAGCGTCCAGGAGCAGTCCGGGGATCGCTGCGCGCCGTTCCCGGAGATAAGCGGCCTGCGCCGGCAAGGCGTCCCGGCCGGCCCCGGAACAATGGGCCCGCAAGGCGTCCAGCCAGCTTTCCTCGTCCCCGGGCGCCGGGGACAAGGCTCCCGTCGCGGCGGCGACGGCCTTCATCTCCCCCGTGGCGGATCCGATGCAGGGCAGGCCCGCGGCCATGCCTTCGAAATAGACGTAAGGGCTGTTCTCCCAAAGGGAGGGCGCCACCAGGGCGGTGAAGCGGCGGAACAGGGCCGGGCGGGCTTCGGGGGAGCAGGGCGGTTCCCAGGCGAGGCGCGGGCGGATGGACGCCGGCTGGGATTCGATCAGGTACCGGACCGCGGCGGCATACGGGCCGGGCGCGGCCGATCCCACCAGGGTCAGGGACGCGTAGGGGCGTTCCGCGGCCAGGCGGACGAAGGCCCGCACCAGCACCAGGACCCCTTTGCGTTCCTCCACCCGGCCCAGGAAGAGGAACCGCACCGGGTCGATGCGGGTGGGGCGCGGGGCATTGCGTTCCGCGGTTTCCGCGGGATCCACCGGCGCGGCGCTCCAGCCGGAGCCCGGGTCCCGGGGTAACTCGGGTGTTTCGGAGGCGGCCGGCATGCGGGCGCCCGCGGCGGGCGGCAGGGCGGGGATCGGAACGGCCGGATCCAGGCCGTCCGGTCCGGACGTCATATCGGGCGGCAGGGGGTTGGGCACGTGCTCCCAGCCGGTCAGCCAGGGCAGCTTCTCCCGGATGAATTCCGCCGAGGGCACGGTGAGGCGCCGCGCCCGTTTCAGGCAATCCCGTTCCCGCCAGGCGCCTAACCGGGCCGCGAAGCGCGCCGCCGCGAAGCGCGCCGCCGCGAAACGCGTCATCGGAGCGCCCGCGGGCCCGGAGGCCACCAGAAAGGCGGGGGTATGCACGCGCAGGAGGATGCGGGCCCGGAGGGTCCGGTTGCGCAGGGCGAAAAAGCCGTAGCCGAGGAAATCGCAGAACTCGTACACCCGATCCGGGGCATCTCCCGCTTCCAGCTCCGCGTTCAGCCAATAGGCATGCTCCCAGAGGACGTTCTCCTGGTACAGCAGGCGGTAGGCCAGGCCGCGGAACGGTTTGCGCAGCCAGGGTTTGCGGCCGATGGGATAAGCGGATTCCCCGGCATACTCGGATGGGTTGTGGGTATAGACGCGGGCCGCATGGCCGGCTTCCCGGCAAAGGCGCATGGCCAGGCGGAGATAGGTCCGGATGCCTCCGCCGGCCGCGTCGGGAGGCTCCGGGTCCACGAAGACCACTTCCATGTCACCGCCTCCCGCGCAAAGGGAAGGCGGAACGGAATGACGGGCGGATCCGGGGCATCAGGGCGCTCCTCCCCCGGCCGACAGCTTGCGCGCCAGCATCCAGGTGACGGGACGCGGCAGGAAGCGGTGCACGGCCGCCAAGATGCGGCGATCGTCCTCCTGGGGCTTGAACAGGGCCAGGGTCAGGCCCAGGTAGAACAGGCCCGAGACCGCGCAGGCGAAGAGGAGGCGCACGCCCCGGCTCCCCAGCAGGATGTCGAAATCGTGGCCGGTGTATTTCATCAGGAGCGCCTGGGTGGGCCGGAACAGGGAGAAGGCGGGGCTTTCGATGCGCAGCAGGGTGGACATCACCCCGATCATCAGGGCCGTGGCGGCGGCGCATTTGCACCAGGCCCCCCACGGGATGCTCAGGCCCATGCTCCGGGACGTGTAGATGAAACCGCCGATCACGCCGAGCGAGGTGGTGAAGGAGTAGCAGAAGGCCGCCCCGCGGGCGCCGTATTTCGGGATGAGCCAGAAGCACAGGGCGATGTTGAGCACCGCGAGCACGGCGCCGTACTTGAGGATGAAATCCTGCTTGTTGCTGGCGTAGATGACCGCGGAGCCCGGCTGCGCCAGGGAGGAAAGCAGGGCGCCCGCGCAGAGGATCTGGAAGCAATCCTTGGCCTCGGAGTAGGCGTGCCCGTAGAAAATGACGATCAATTCGTAGGCCGCCATGAAGCAGACGGCCACGGTGGGGAACACGAAGAAGGCGGAGTACCGCAAGGCGTGGCGGTAGGTTTTCCTCATCTTCTCGGTCTCCATGCGGCCGTGGTGCTCGGCGGAGAGGGGAAGGAGGATGCGCCACATCAGGTTGGGCAGGGCGCCCGTGAGCTTGACGATCAGGTTCTGGGCCAGGTTGTAATAGGCGATCTGGGGGGCGCTGCAATACCGTCCCAGGAAGTAGTTCTCGGAGCGGGACCACACCACCAGGTCCACGAAATGGATGCCGATGGCCGACCGGTTGTAGTCCAGGATTTCCCGTTTCCATTTCCCGTCGCCGGGCACGATGCGGAACCAGCCCTTGAGCAGGCCTTCCCGGCGCGCGGCATGGTAGAAGAAGCCCAGGTTGACCACGGCGAAGAGCAGGTTGATCCAGAACAGGGAGACCAGTCCGTAGCCTTTCATCATCACGTAGACCTTCAGCAACAAGGCCAGGGGCGTCACGGTCAGGGAATGGACGGTCTGGTACCGGAAAACCTGGGCCCCTTCCAGGGTGGCGGAGAAAATGGCGGTCTGGATGCCGGGGGTGATGGCCATGAAGGCCAGCATGAAGATCCAGGTCTGCTTGGCGGTGAAATAATGATCCGCGATCCGGGACGCGAACAGCATGAGGCCGATGGTGGTGACCACGGCGATGGCGAATTCCACGTAGAAGATGAACCGCACGGCGGAAAGCACGTCCGCGTTGCGGCCTTCGGCGCGGAATTGCGCCGTGAACTTGGTGATGGCGGTGATGAAACCCAGGGAGATGACCACCGAGACCGTGCCGGCGAACCATTGCACCTGGTGGAAGATGCCCAGGTCGTTGGGGCCCAGGTTGCGGGCCATGACCACGGATGCGGCCATCCCCAGCACGAAAGAAACCGCGTTGGAGCACAGAAAATGGACGATGTTCCGGGCTACCTTGCGGAGGGTATGGGACATGGGACCCTAGGGGGAGAGCGCAAAAGTCGAAGTGCAAAGTTCAAAGTTCAAAATGAAAGATATGCCGAAACCAGGAGGTTCCCTTCCGTCATTTTGCACTTTGCACTTTGCCTTTTGCACTTTGAATTCTAATCCTTCTTCGCCAGGTAATTATGGTAATAGTGCTTGTAGTACCCGTACGAGCTGTAGCCCTTGGTGATGTCCACGTCGTTCAGGATGCAGCCCAGCACCCGCGCGTTCACGTTGCGCAGAGCCTGCAGGGTGCGCGAGCTGACGCCCAGGCTGGTCTTGTTGGCGCGGATCACCAGCACCACCCCGTCCAGCTTGGTGGCCAGGATGGCGGCGTCGGTCACGGCGATGACGGGCGGGGTGTCGAAGAGGATGTAGCGGTAGCGCTTCTTCAATTCCTCCAGGAAATGGTCCATCTTCCTGGAGCCCAGCAGCTCCGCGGGGTTGGGCATGTAGGCGCCGGCCGTCATGACCTTGAGGTTGGTGCCGGGGATCTCGCGGCAGACCTCGTCGATGGTGTTGGTGCCCGCGAACAGCTCGCCGAAGCCGGGGCCGCGGTCGAAGCCGAACAGGTGGTGGTTCACGGGGCGGCGCAGATCCGTGTCGATGACCAGGGTGGGCTCGCCTTGCTGGGCGAAGGACAGCGCCGTGTTCGCCATGGTCAGGGACTTGCCTTCGCCGGGGCCGCTGCTGGTGATGAGCAGGGTCTGGATGACCTTGTCCGGGCTGGAGAACACGATGTTGGTGCGCAGCGAACGGTAGGCTTCCGCCACCACGCTTTCCTCGTTCTGCGGCCCCATCATCAGGCCGGGGTATTTGTTGCGGATCTGCTGCTTCTTGCCCTTGGTGAAGGTGCGCTTCACCTCCAGGTCCGACTTCTTGGGGACGATGTGGGGGATGGTGCCCAGCAGGGTGAGGGCCAATTGCTTCTCCACGTCGTCCGGGGACTTGACGGTATCGTCCATGAACTCGCGCAGGATGCTCAGGCCCACGCCGATGGCCAGGCCCACCAGCAGGGAGACCGCATAGAAGACCACGTCGCGGCGGGGCACCGGTTCCGTGGGGACCTGGGCCGCGTCCACCAGCTTGAGGCCGCCGGACTTGGATTCCATCTGGATGATCGCGTCCTCCAACCGCTCCGAGAGGCGCTGGTGGGTGGCGATGTACCGGGCCAGCAGGTTGTCTATCTGGGCGAGTTCGAACTCCTCCTGGCCCAGCTTGGGATGGCCCTCGCGGTAGTTGATGATGGCGCGCTTGAAGGCGTCCAGGCGGGCGCGCTTCATGTTCATCTCGGACTCGGAGGAATTCGTTTCCTTGCGGATGGCCTGCCATTGGTTCAGGAGGCCGATGTCCGCCTGGGTGTCGCTGCTCTTGGTGAGCTTGACGATCCGGCCCTCCAGCGCGGCCATGTCCTGGCTCAATTTGCTGTCCGGGGTCAAGGCGATGCCCAGGCGCATCATCTTCTCCTTTTCCTTCTCGAAGACCTTCATCTGGGCGCGCAGGGAATCGACCAGCTTGTCGTTGCCTCCCGCGGCGGGTTTGTTGATGATGTTGTCCAGGGATTTGAAATAGCTGCGCTTGGCCTCCAGGTTGGCCTTGTCCAGCTCGAATTTCACCAGTTCGTCCTGGTAGTTCTTCTCCAGGGCCGTGAGCCCGGCCGCGTCGCCGATGCTCTGCAGGCTGGAGATGTCCGATTTGCGGTTCCGCTCCAGCTGGATCTCGTCGCGCTTCTTGACGCACACTTCGATCTGTTCCTTGATGGCCTGGATGGCCTTGTCGGCCTCTTCGTTCTCCACCTTCCGGCAGAACACGATCAGGCTGTCCGTGGCGGTCTTCACCAGGTTGTAGCTCAGGGACGCCGAGCTGGTCTTGCCGGTGATGTTGATGAAGGATTCCACGCTGCCCTCGCCCACGGAGAGGTTCTGGGAGATGTAATCCTTCTGCTTGGAGGTGATGCCGGCCTTGGCCAGTTCCGCGGAGGTGCCCTGCACCATGCGGTCCAGGAAGGCCTGGCTCTGGAAGATGGCGCGGTAATAGCCGATGTTCTTCGAGCCGCCGCTGTTGTCCAGGAGCACGGAAGCCGCGTTGACGGGCTTCTCGTCCATCACCATCTGGGCGGAGGTGATGTAATAGTCCGGCAGGCGCTTGATGAACCACCAGGTGGGGCCCAGGAAAGCCGCGACCGAGAACAGCAGGATGAAGCGGCCCTTGACCAGGAGCCGGAGATAATCCCCGAACGCCAGTTCGCGCTGCCCTCTAGCCGGTTCGCTCATTTCTTCAGCACCGAGGAGATGACGAACCAGGCCGTGAGCAGGGCGACGATGTCGCGCGTCATTTCCAGCGTCTTGGTCCAGGTGATGGTCTTGCCGTACACGATCATCATGTCCCCTTCCGAGAGCAGGGGCAGATCCTCCGTCTTGCCGTTGTCGATGAATTTCTGCATGTCCAGCATGAAGTCCGCCTTCTGGCCGCCCGGGCTGCTGATGATGCGCACCTTGTGCATGTTCGCGTCCGGCGCGGGCCCTCCGGCCAGGTAGAGCATGTCGAACACCGAGGCCGATTCCCCGATGGGGAAGAACCCCGGCTTGGAGACCGAGCCCAGGATCTTCACGTACTTGGATTTCTTGGAGGAGAGCAGGATGATGCGGTCCCCGTCCGTCAGGGAGGGCAGCAGGGTGAGATCGCCCGAGAAGAGGAATTTCTGCAGGTCGTAGTAACTGGCGTTCTCGTCGCCCTGGTTCTTGTGGACGATTTTCACGCGGTTCAGATCGGCGGTTTCGGTGTTGCCTCCCGCCGCCAGCAGCACCTCCTGCAGGCTGGCCTTGGGCGGCACCAGCACCAGGCCGGGCTTCTTCACCTGGCCCAGGATATAGAGGGTGATGGGGTTCTCCGTCAGCACGCTCACCAGCACCAGCGGCGACTCCACCATCTTGGCCAGCTTGTAGGTGAGCAGGTCCTGGAGCTCGCTGGTGGTCTTGTCCACCACCGAGGCGTCCTGGTAAAGGGGATAGTCGATGGTGCCGTTGTCGTTCACGCGCACGATCTGGGAAAGGTCCTTGTCGTTCTTCACCACGATGTTCAGCATCATGCCGGCCTTTATGACCGTGGCCCGTGCGGGAGAAGTCAAAGCGCAAAGTGCAAAATGCAAAATGCAAAATTGAAGAAAGAGGAATGGCCTGCGCCTTGCATTTTGAGCTTTGAACTTTGAACTTTGCATTTTGAACTCTATTCCATCGCTTTCACCGATTATACCCCCTGGATCGGCCCGGGCTAGGCCGGCCTGAACACAAAGGGGGATTTCATTTCCACGGGCCCGCCGCCGGAAGGCGGGAATATCCATCGTTTGATGCGGCGGAGCAGCTCGGCCGTGAATTCGGGATCATCCAACGTGGTTTCGGATCGCAATATCGACGCGTCGGACACGGTGCCGTCCTCTTCGATAACCATAATTACGGTCACTTTCCCTTCCAGGGCGGGGTTGGACTTCAGCCTTTCTTCATAGAGCATGCTCACCATGGACTGCTTCTTGTTGATGAAGGCGGCCACCTCGTTGGGGCTGCGATTGCCGGTGAATTTCGCGGACCGGTCCATCTGCTCCGTCTTTTCCGTCTCCGCGATGCCGATTTTGCTCAGCGCGCTGCTTTTCGCGTTTTGGAACCCCTTCACCATCTTGTCGATGCCGGACGTGGCGGCGATTTCTTCACCCTTGCTGCGCGGGGGCGGAGCGCCGTCCTGGTTGAACTCGCCCTTCTTGCCGTCGTACTTGGTGAGCCCCTCCAGGCTCCCCATCCGGGCGTCCAGATCGCCGAAACCGGCGAATCCGTCCCCGCCGCGCCTCCCCTGGCGGCCCACGCCGGTCCCGGCGGTCCCGGGACCCTTTCCGGACAGGATGGAGAGCACGGCCGCCTTGGTGATGCGCTCCTGGACCTTGACAATCTGCCGGCTGACCGTGTGCCGCGAGCGTTCGATGCGCGCGGACGCGGAGGCGTCGCCGGCCGTGCCCACCGGGGCGATGCGCCCCCTGGCCGGCCCGCCCTTGGGGGCTTCCGGCTTGGGCGGCGCTTTGCCGGGCGGTTTCAGGGGCATGATGATCTTGGAGACGCGGTCGGAAAGGTCTTCCAGGGACGGTTTGTTCAGGCTGCTGTAGTCGATGGACCGGATCCCCACCAGCAGGAGGATGAACAGCAGCAGGCAGACGATGAAACTGGTGATGGCGGGCACGTCGATATGATCGAAAAGGCCGCCCTTGTAGCCCGCCCGCGGTTCTTCCGGCGGTTTCGGCGCCGGTCTTTCCTTGAGTTTCTCAGTCGACATCTTTTTTCATCACCGCCAGGGAGAAGCTGCTGTATCCGTTGTCCCCGCAGGTGGCCAGCACCTTCTGCAGCAGCCAATAGGGGATGGTCCGATCGCCCTGGATGGTCAGTTTGCCGCTGAACGAGACGTTCTTGTCGAACTCGGCGATCTCCTCCGTCTGCTTGCGCTTGTCCTCGAGGAAGCGGGCCAGACCCGGGATGTCGTTGCCGCCGCGCTCCTGCTCTTCGCTCACCAGGGCCACGGGAGTGCCTTCCGCCAGGATGTGCCTGGCGCTGATGGAGATGTTGAGCATCTGCTCGGGCTTGGCCTTGGAACTGCTCTCCGGCAGTTCCAGGTTCTTGGTCTGGGTGACGATGTCGCCTTCGGTGGAGAAGTTCTTCAGCAGGAAGAAGACCAGCACGGTCAGAACGTCCACCAGGGACGTCATCTGCGGCTTCGCGAACTCCTCCATGCCCTTGCGGCGCTTGCGGCCGAACTTCACTGGTACACCCCGCCGGAAAGCAGGATGTTGGGGAACTTGTTCTCCCGCATCACGTCCATGGAGGTGATGATGTCCTGGTAGACGATGTTGGAATCGATCAGCAGCACCACGTTCTCGGAGGTGGGGTATTCTTCCTTCAGCTTCTTCATGAATTGCCCCAGGCGCGGATAGTCGTAGCCCTTGGCGCCTTTGGGGATGGGATCCAGTTTGCGCCCCTCGCCGATGATCTGGAAGCCGTTTTCGGAAACCACCACGGTGATGTCCACCTCCGGGCCCTTCGCCGCCGCGGAGTCCGCCGCGGCCTGGGTCCCGCCGCCTTGCGCGGGCGGGAGGTTGAATTTGATCACCGCGAGCTGGGTGAAGACCACCATGGTCACCAGGAAGGAGATGAGGATGATGAGCATGTTCATCATCGGCGTCATGTCCAGGTCGATGGGCGTGCCTTGGGCGGATCCGCCTTTGGACGCGATGCCGCCGCGGGATTTGCCTCCCGGAGAAGGGCCGGATACCGAACCGCTCATCCCGGATGGCCTGCCGCTCCGGCCGGAGGACGCCGGTCGGGGTTCGTCTTGCGCTGCGCGTTCAGGAAGTTGACCAGGCGCAAGACGGTCTCATCGATCTGCTCCAGCAGATGGTTGGCCTTGGAGCCCAGCCAGGTGAAGGCCGCCATGCAGATCATGGCCGAGATCAGTCCCAGGGCGGTGGCGTTCAGGGCCAGGGTGATGCCCCGGGCCAGCAATTTGCTTTTCTGGGACGGATCGGCGGATTCCAGGGCCGAGAAGGCTTCCTGCAATCCGAAGATGGTGCCCAACAAACCCACCAGGGTGCACAGGTTGGCCAGCAGGCCCAGATAATGGGTCCGCTTCTGCAGGCGCGGCACCTCCCGCAAGGCCACCTCTTCCAAGGCATCCTTGATTTCCTCCGCGGTGGAGGACTGCTCGTATTTCCAGATGCCGGCTTCCAGGATCAATCCCAGGGGCGTGCCCGTGGCATTGCACAGCTTCCGGGCATCGGCAATCTTCTCCTTGCGGATCAGGGCCGTGGTATCGGCCAGCAGCTTCTTGGAGTTGACCCGGCATTTGATGAAGAAAAACCAAATCCGTTCGAAAATGACGGAAAGCCCCAGGCCCAGCAACCCCAGGATCAGGTACTCGACGGCACCGCCTTCGTCGACGAATTTGGCAATTTTCATCAGAATTTCCATAAAACCTCAGGCTTTCAAAAGAACCGCGTTTTGGGTGATTATACCGTTTCGGGAAATTTTGATGCAATAAAGACGGGGTAAAGAAGAAGTTCTCGTCAAATTCCACCACCCTTCCCCCAACCACTCCTCTTCATCGCATTGCGGTCAATTTCCCGCTATTTCTTTCAAAATCCGCGCATTTTCCCTCCCCGGTCCCTTGTGTATTCTTCCGGTTCGCTATATATTGCTATGCATCGGACACGGTTCCCTACCGGTTTTAAGGAAGGATTTATGAAGAAGACTATCGTTTTCCTGCTCCTCGGCTTGGCCTCGTTTGCGATGGCGGGTTCCAAAACGGAAACCTCCACCGTCACCCGGATCAAATCCGGCGGCGCAGCCATTTACAAATCCGAGGCTGCGGATGAAGGCGAAAAGATCGCCGATATCGGCACCGGGGATGAAGTCACCATCCTGAAACAGAGCAAGGCCCGCTCCCTGATCAAGACTTCCGGCAGCATCAAGGGCTGGGTGGACAACAGCACCATCGAGAAAGTGAAGATCACCAGCGGCGGCGCGCACAACCTCAAGGACGTCGAGGTCGTGGGTTGGCTGGACAACCCCTCCGCCGTGTACATCCTGGACAATACCAACCCCGATTTGAACGCGCTACCCATCGACCGCAATTTCAACAATGAAATCGTGGAGAAAAAGGATCGTGAAGAGGTCGAGCGCACCTACGACGAAAACTGAGTGTATTGGAAAGGCGCGGAGGCCGGGCTGGACCTGGACCTCTCGCGAGAGGCGGCCGGGCGAGACCCGGACCGTCCAAGGGAAGGGCCTCTTCAGAGGTCCTTTTTCGTTTCCGGGTTTTTACCGGGGAAAGTTACCACCCCTGTTGGCGGATGCCCTTTTCCCCGATCAGGGCGCGGATTTCGCCTTTCAGGTCGGGCAGGCCGGCGCCGGTGATGGCGGAGGTTTTCACGATCTGGCAGCCTTCCTTCTTGAAGCGCTTGTCCAGCTTGAAATCGCCCAAGTCCGCCTTGTTCAGCACGATGAGCTTGGGCTTGGTCAGGAGCAGGGGATGGAACTTTTCCATTTCCTTGCGCAATACCTGGTATTGTCCGTAAGGATCCTTCTCGCTGCTATCGAGCACATAGGCCAGGCAGAAGCTCCGTTCCACGTGGCGCAGGAATTGATGGCCCAGCCCTTTGCCTTCCGCCGCGCCTTCGATGAGCCCGGGTATGTCCACCAAAACGAAGCTCTTGCCGGGGGCGACCTCCACCAGGCCCAGGACCGGTTTCAAGGTGGTGAAGGGGTAGTCCGCGACTTTCGGGGTGGCCGACGAAAGCTTACGGATGATGGAGCTTTTTCCCGCGTTGGGAAAGCCCACCAGGCCGCAATCGGCCACGAGTTTCAGCTCCAGGAGGAGTTTGCGGGACTGGCCCTCCGTGCCGGGTCCGGATTTGCGCGGGGCCCGGTTGGTGCTGCTTTTGAAGGCCGCGTTCCCCAAGCCGCCTTTGCCGCCTTCCGCCGCCAAGAATTCCTGGCCGTCTTCCTTCAAGTCCGCCAACAATTCCCCCGTAACCAGGTCCTTGACCAGGGTGCCCAACGGGACGACGATCACAATGTCTTTTCCGCTCCGGCCGGTGCATAGCGAGGGCGCGCCGCCCTCGCCCCGCTCCGCCCGGAAAATGCGCTTGTTGCCGATGTCGTACAGGGTATGCACTTCCGTGGTCGCCTGCAGGATGATGTGCCCGCCGCGCCCGCCGTTCCCTCCGCTGGGGCCTCCCAAGGGGACGAACTTCTCCCTGCGGAAACTGATCATGCCTTTCCCGCCGTGCCCGGCATGGACTTCCAATTTCGATTCATCAATGAACATGCGGCTAAATTTAGTAAAGCGAATCCGCGCCGACGCGCGGCGCAGTCGCAAAGCGTGTGCCATCCGTTCGCTGTGGGTGGTTCCAGCCGCGCCCGGCCGGTTTCCCTGGGATCGGCTGCTGTTTTTTTGGAGTGCGCGGCCGCCGGCGGCCGCGCATTTCCGTGAGACCCTCCGCGGCGATGGCCTGCAGGCCAAGTTGAGAGCGGTCTGGAGGCGCAATCGCCCTTTTCCGCTTATCGTATCCTTTCCATCCCATGAAGGCGGAGAGCCGGCCGGGGCGCCAGGCCGGATTGACAAATCGGATCCCGATTGCAAAAGGAGTGTGTACGAACTGTACGAACCAATTCTCTCCAGGATCTTGAGAGGTTTGATACCCGTTGTTAACTTGATCGCATTCATGGCGCCCGGAATGAATCCGGCAGGGACACACCAAAATAGGGAGTTGCCATCGATGTCAAAGAAAAGATTCGTGACGACCGGCGAGATAGCGAAGATCTGCGAAGTGAGCCCGAAGACGGTCATCGCATGGATTGAGCGCAAGCAGTTGCGCTCGTTCCGCATCGGGAGGGGTCCCCGCAAGGTTACCCTTGCGGACCTCTATGATTTCCTCGGTTCGAGGAATTTCCCGATCGGATCGCTCGAGGAACTGACCCGGATGCTGGAAGAGCAAGCGACCCGGGAAGAGTTGGTTTCGGCAATCTGACGGAAATCTTTTCCGGCGCGGCGATCGGCTCCGGCCGAAAGCCGCGCCGGTTTCGATTCATCCGGTCCGGGCCAGGCCGGCGCCGCCCTTTCCATCCATTCCGTCCCCGGACTGGCGCATTTCCTTGCTGTTGATGCCGAGCTTTTTCATCTTGTTGTGAAGGGCGGTCCTGGTGATTTCCATCACTTTGGCCGCGTCGGAAACGCTCCAACCGCTGGTCTTCAGCTTCGCCATGACGAAGTCGCGCTCGATTTTCCGCAAATGGCTTTTCAGGGTGGGGTAGGTTTGCTTATCCAACGCCACCACCAGCGGCTGCGCCGGCTGGGACGAGCCCGCCTTCAAATACGCTTCCACTTCCGATTTGCTGATCTGCGTTCCCTTTGCGAAGGAAATGGCGCGCTGGATGATGTTTTCCAATTCGCGGATGTTCCCGGGATAGGCGTAATGGGTGAGCAGTTCCAGCGCGTCCTCGCTCACGCCCACCTTGGCGGTGTTGCGTTTCTGATGCTTCGCCAGGAAATGCCGGACCAACAGGGGAACGTCCGCGATGCGGGACCGCAAGGGCGGAAGATGGATGGGGATCACGTTCAGGCGGTAATACAGATCTTCGCGGAAGTGGCCCTGCTTGATGGCTTCCTCGAGATTGCGGTTGGTGGCGGCGATGACGCGCACGTTGACGTGCCTCACCTTGTTCTCGCCCACGCGGCGGAATTCGCCTTCCTGCAAGATGCGCAGCAGCTTGGTCTGGCTGCGCAGGGGGATGTCGCCGATCTCGTCCAGGAAAATGGTGCCGTTATCCGCGACTTCGAACAGTCCTTCCCGATCGGCCACGGCGCCGGAGAAGGCGCCTTTGGCGTGCCCGAAAAGCTCGCTCTCGATCAGGCCTTCGGAAATGGCGCAGCAATTGACGATGACGAAGCCCGTGGCGGCCGCGGCCAGTTCCGCGCTATAGATGGCGCGCGCCACCAGCTCCTTGCCCGTGCCGCTCTCGCCGCGGATCAGCACGTGGCCCCGGGAATGGCGCGCCTTGTCGATCACGCGGAACACCTCCGCCATCTGTTCCGAGGCGCCGATGATGTTCTGCGAGGCGTAACCGCTCTCGCCCAGCTTGGCCAGGGGCCCGGCCTTGACGCGCGTGCCCTTTTCGAAGGTCTTGGCCAGGGCGGCATGCAACTGGTCCGGATTGACCGGTTTCAGCAGGTAATCGTCCGCGCCGATGGTCTGGGCCTTGCGGGCCACGTCGTAGGACCCGTGGGCGGTGAGGATGAACACGGGCAGCTCGGGCTGCATCTGCTTCACCCTGCGCACCAGCGCGAACCCGTCTATCCCGGGCATGACCAGATCGGTGATGATGAGGCTGAACTTGCGCGCGCCCAACTGCTCCAAGGCCTCTTCGCCGTTCTGGGCCAGATGGACGTCGTAATGGGCCGCGGTGAGGATGTCCTTCAGGTAGAAGGCGGTGATCTTTTCGTCGTCGACGATGAGGATGGAGAGGTTATCCATGGATGGGTCGCGCGGAAAAGAGTGCAAAAGTCAAAGCGCAAAGTGCAAAGTGCGAAATGGGGAAGCGCTCCGTGGTGGGGATTTGCGCAAGATCCCGGCTTGGGCGGGCTGAATCTCTTCTCTTCAATTTTGAACTTTGCACTTTGACTTTTGCACTTTGAACTCTCCCCGGGGCGGTTTTAATATAGCCAACCGGCGAAAAAAAAAGCGCCTATGCCCCACGGGCCCCGGGAGCCTATCCGGGGTTCATCCCGCCGCTTGCCAGCTCTTCACCAGATCCGCGTAGATTTTCGGGTAGGTGTTGGCGCTTTCCTTTTCGAAAGCGGCCATCCCGCAGCGCGGCCGGATGGAAAGCTTGGTGCCGTTGGGCAGGGCCACCTGCCGGTTCATGTTCTCCTGGAACTTCTTGACGATGGTGGGGGCCGCGTCCAGCCTGGTCATGGGCAGGACCACCAGAAAGCGGTTGAAGGTGAGGTAACCCACGAAATCCGATTCGCGGAGGAACTTGCGGAGATCGCCGATGAGCACGTTCTGCAGCCCGCGCAGGGCATCCCCGTGCTGTTCGTGGCCGGCCTTGTCCTCCGGCAGCCCCTGGAAGGAGACGAGGAGGGCGCTGAAGGGGAGGTCGTAGCGGATGGCGCGGCTGATCTCGGACTTGATGAAGAAGTCCAGCACGGCCTTGACGTATACGCCGGCCGGGAGTTCCTTGGACATGTGCTTTTCGCGGCGGGCCGCCATTTCCGCGCGCGCCTTCTGCATCACCTGGTTGCCCACGTCCCGCGCCACGGTTTCCGGGTCCAGGGACTCCTTCACCTGGCCCATCACCTCTTCCATCTCCTTCTCGTCGGAGAACATCTCCAGCAGGAAATGCACTTTCTCCGCCTCGCTGGTCTTCCCGTCCCGCAATTGCGCCAGGGCGGCCTTGCCTTTGAGATCGACGATGGAACGCTGCATGCGCAGGCGGAGCTTCTGCTGGCCCATGGCCCGCAGCTCCTCGGGCATGCCCTTCTGCATCAGCTCCTTGTTGACCTCCGCTTCCATCTGGTGCAGCATGGAGCTCAGCTTGGCGGCCTCCTTGGGATTGGATTCCATGCGGCCGCCCGCGGCCTCGCCGGCCTTTTCCACGAAATCGGCCAGGTTCTGGATCATGTCCTCCGCGGAATTCTCGCGGTTCACCTTGCGGGCTTCGCTCGCCAGGATGATCAACTGCGCGGCCTGCTGGGGATTCTCCTGGAGTTCCCGGAGCAGTTCATCGTGGCTGATCCCCAGGCTGTGGCCGGCTTTCAGGAACTCCTGGTAGCTCTGGTCCGCGCTCAGGATGGTGTTCAATTCGGAGAGAAGGTTGAAGAATTCGATCAGGGGCACGCCCTGCTTGACCAGCTCCACCCGGAACAGGTTCAGGACTTTTTGCAGATGGTTCCGATCGGACACGATCCGCTGCACCACCTGGGCCATGCGCTTGGGGTTGCCCTTGCATTTCTGGTATTCCGCCATCACCAACTGCGCGGCGGTCTGGATGAAGATTTCGTCGGCGGCATCGGTCAGGCGGGCGGCTTCCGCGAATTTTCCCGGCTCCATGGCCTTGGCCGAGCCCGGCATGGGGGGCTCCCCGGGCCTGGAAGAGGCAGAGGAGCCCGAAAGATGCTGGGCGATGCCTTGCTGGGCCTTCACCGCCTTGAGCAGTTCCGAGCGCATATTGTACATGCCCGCCAGCAAATCCTCGATGGGCACGTTGCCTTGGCCGGCTTCCGTGCGGAACGCGCCCACCACGTTCATCAGGCTCTGCTTCAGGGCATGGGCCTCGTTGCCGGGGTTGCTTGCCGAAGCTTTCATGATGGCTTCCGGGATCGCGGAGGGGGATTCCAGCACCTTCAGCAGGCTGAGGTTGGCGTTCATCTCCTGCGCGGTCAGGTGCCCCAGCACCACCCGCATGGCCGCATCGTCGAAGGCGCTCCGTTCCTGGCGGCCTTCTCCGCCGCCGGAACCGCCGCCCTCGCCGCCGGAGGGCCTGCCCGACCCGCTGCCGACCACGGTTTCGCCTTCCTTCACGGTTTGCAGGGACACGTTGTTGACGTGGAAGCTGGTGACGCCTTGATGGGTGAGATAGGCCAGGAAGCGGGCTCCGTCCGCGTGGGTCAGGGTGCACGCGTCCAGGAAGCGCGCGAAGTCCGACAGGGACAAGGGCTTGGAGATGCTTACCGATTCGACGCCGAAGCGGCGCAGATGATCGGCGATCTTGCGGTTGTTGGGCTGATACACCAGATCGACGTGGCCGATGTAATACCCGAATTCCTGGAAGAGCAGGGACAGCGACTGTTCCTGGCCCATGCACTTCCGCACGGCCTCGAAAACGCGCGGGATCATCTCCTGCGCGGCGGGATGATCGAAGGCGTACGCCACCGTGCGCTGGTAGAACAGGTTCCAGAGGCGCACCAGGTTTTCAGCATCGATGCGGCTAAAGGCTTTGGTATCTTGGCTCATTTGACCCCGTTATTTTAGCCTTTTTCCGGCCAAACCGCCACCTAATCCGGGGCGGACCCTCCCTCCCCGGGGACGGCATCGGCCCCTCGCTTAATGCTATTATTGTCCGGAATGACCCAGCCGCGCGCTTTACCCGATTTGACCGGCCAGACCCTGGGGACCGTCACCTTGCTGCAGAAAATCGGCGAAGGCAGCATGGGAGTGGTGTACCGGGGCTTCCAGAACACCCTCAGCCGCCCGGTGGCGGTCAAGGTGGTGTTCCGCAACCGCCTGAACAAGCTCTTCACCCCCGAACGCTTCCGCCAGGAGGCGGAGGTGGTGGCCAACCTCCTGCATCCGAACATCATCACCATCTTCGAATTCGGGGAGCGTCCGGACTTCATGTTCTTCGTGATGCAATTGGTGGACGGCATCAGCCTGTCCCAATGGCTCAAGCAGAAGAAAAAGCATCCCCTGCCGAAAAAGCGCCTGCCCTCCCTGGACGAAATGATCCGCCTGGCGGAACAGGTGCTGGAATGCCTGGGATTCGCCCATCAGGAGGGGGTGGTCCATCGGGACATCAAGCCGGAAAACCTGCTTTGGATGGAGAAAAGCCGCAAGGTCATGGTCGCCGATTTCGGCCTGGCGACGGTGTACCACACCATTTACGACGAGGAAAAAGCCTTTATCCTGGGCTCTCCCCTGTACGTATCCCCGGAACAGGCCCGCGGCGAGGCCGTGGACGGCCGGGCCGATCTGTTCTCCTTCGGGTGCGTGCTGCTGGAATTGACCTTGGGGTTCCTGCCGGTCAAGGTGGAACGCCCTGAACGCATCTTCCAGACCCGCGCCAAGGAGAATCCGGACATGTTCACCGGCATGGCCTGCGACCATAGCCCCACCGTGCCCCGGATCTGGAGCGATTTCATCGGCCGTTCCCTGCAACCCAAGCGGGAGCACCGGTTCGCGGGCGCCGAGCAGATGCTGGCCGAGCTGCGCGCCATCGCTCCCGGCCTGCGGGCCATGGAAGCGGCCGGCGCCACCGAACCCCCTGCATTCCCGTCCCCGTACAAGGGTCCCGGCTTTCCGGGTTCCTGACAGGCACCCATCGTAGGGATTGACAAATCCCCGCGTCACCCTATTTTTAGATCGGATTTCCCGGAAACGCCGATGGTTCCGGTTTTCCCCAAGGAAGGATTCAAGCATCATGGCGCAAGACGGTAAGGGAGCCGGCAAGGACGAACTTCTGGAGTCGCTCTTGAAAGGGCTGCGGGAAGACAGCATCGGGGTCCTGGACGAGTTCACCGAGCACCAGAAATCCGGCGCACAGTTCTTCGAGAAGGTGGAAGTGGCCCATGAGTTCCTGGATCTGCTGACCTTCAAGATCAAGGAATCCAAGTCCAGGATGAACAAGGAACAGTTGGCGCAATTCTCCCTGGCCTTCCTGCGCCAGACCATCCGCACTTACGGATACAACCCGAAATTCGTGGCCACGCAGACCAAGGCGCTCATCACCTATTACCAGAACCAGAAGAACCTGGACAAGGCGATCGAGGTATGCGAGTTCCTGATCCTCCAGGGGATCACCGATGACGATGCCAAGGGATTCCACGTCCGCCTGGACGAGCTGTTCCGCCTCAAGCGGAAGATCGAAGAGAAGGGCGGGGACGTGAGCGGGATCTCGTTCCCCGCCGTGGACGACGACGAGGACGACGGGCGGGACGGTTGAGAGCGCCGGGGACCTGCCCCGACTGCTTGAGCAAGGAGAACGGAACATGGAATACCCGAAACGATTGGTCATGCAGGGCGAAAGCGATAAGACCCTGGTCAAGGCCGTGCAAGCGCAACTGAACGCCTCCGGTTGCGGGCCATTGCCGGAAACGGGGACCTTCGGCCCCAAGACGGCGCAAGCCGTCAAGCTCTTCCAATCCACCCATCGCGACCAGAACGGCAATCCGCTGGCGATCGACGGCAAGGTGGGGGCCATCACCTGGGCCATCCTTTTCGGGATCGAATACGTGCCGGTCTCGAACGGCGCCGGTAGCAAGCTTTTGTCCAAAGCCTTGCGCGAGGCTGCTTCCCAGGACGGAGTCATGGAGCGGCCGCCGGGAAGCAATAGCGGTCCCGAAGTGGACGCTTACCTGGCCAGCGTCGGGTTGGGGCCGGGCCAATACTGGTGCGCCTCTTTCGTTTACTGGTGCTTCCAGAGAGCTTCTAGAAAGCTGGGCGTCCCGAATCCCCTGATCAAGACGGGCGGATGCCTCGACCATTGGAACCGGACCAAGGGAAAAAAAATCAAGACGGCGGACGCGACCGCCAATCCGGGCTTGCTGTTGCCCGGGCAGATTTTCATCATCAACCATGGCGGTGGAAACGGCCATACGGGAATGGTGGAAAAAGTGGAAGGCGGCTTCATCGATACCATCGAAGGCAACAGCAATCCGGAAGGCGGCTCCAACGGCATAGGCGTATTCCGGTTGCAGCGGAAAATATCCCAGATCAACCAAGGATTCATCCAATACAAATAGGGCGGTCGTTTCCATACGATCCGCGTCCAACCATGTTCCCGGCTACCAGTACTTGGTCAGGACTTCGGGACCGTTGCGCGTCATGGCCACGGTGTGCTCGAACTGGGCGGAGAGCTTGCCGTCCCGCGTGAACACGGTCCAGCCGTCGTCCGCGACGAATACGTCCGGACTGCCCTCGTTGATCATGGGCTCGATGGTGAACACCATGCCTTCGGTGATCTTCTGGCCGCGGCTGCCGGTGCGGTAGTGCAGCACCATCGGGTCCTCGTGGAATCCGCGGCCGATGCCGTGCCCGCAGAACTCGCGCACCACGCCGTAGCCGTATTCATCGGCCAGGTCCTGGATGGCCGCGCCGATGTCGCCGAAATGGTTGCCGGCATAGGCGACGGCGATGCCCTCTTCCAGGCAGCGATAGGTGACGTCGACGAGCTTCTGGACCTGGGAGGAGACCCGGCCCACCGGCACCGTCTTGGACGTGTCTCCGTGATAGCCGTTCAAGGTGCAGGTGACGTCCACGTTGACGATGTCGCCTTCCTTGAGGACGTGCTTGCCGGGAATGCCGTGGCAGACCACGTTGTTGACGGAGGTGCATACCGATTTCGGGAAACCGTGGTAGTTGAGGGGGGAAGGGTAGGCCCCTTTCTTCACCGTATAATCGTGCACGAAGCGATCGATCTCGTCGGTGGTGACCCCGGGTTTCACCATTTCGGCCGCGCGCGCCAGGATCTCGGCGGCCAGGACACAGGAGTCCCGCATCAGCCCCATTTCCTTTTCGGTCTTGATCTTGATTCCCATAGGTCCTTGGAATTTACAAAATTATACCCTTCGGCCGCACGGCCGGGGAACCCGCCGGGGCTCCCGTGAAAGGGTCGCTTTTGGATCTTTTGGCCGCCGGGCCTTCGGGAGCGGCGGACAAGGGTCCGGAAAAGACGGACAAGCGTCCAAGGAGAGGTGAAATGCGGAGACTGTCGGAAGGAAAAAAGGCGGGCGGGCGGGCCGCGGCGGGAACCGCTGCCGCGATGCTATCGGCCGCCCTGCTGCTGGCGGGATGCAAGGAAGACTGTTCCCGGGCCGCCCGCATGGGAGACTTCGAGTTCTCCCAGGGGAACTACGCCAATGCCATCAAGCACTATGAAAAGGCCTTACGGGCGGACGCCAAATGCGGGGTGGTGGGGGAGAAGCTCGCGGAGGCCAAACGGAAGGCCTCCGCGGCCGAATAGAGGAGCGGAGCAGCAGCAGGGAAGCGGAGCGGGGAGCGCGCGGGAAGGATCCCGCGCCCGCGCTCAACGGCCGGGGCCGTCCGCGGGATCTTCGTCGTCCCGGGCGAGCGGCTCCGTCAGGCCCGTGAAGCGGGTCCAATAGAACTTGTGCAGCATCATGCCCAGCACCTGCTTCTCGTCCTCGGAGCTGATGAGGGAGTCCAGCAGGGGCACCATGCGGGTGGCGCCGGCCAGATCGTTCTGCTTGAGCAGGCGGAACTCCTGTTCGAGGTAGACGGTGGTCCGCTCGCGCACGACGTCCGCCAATTCCTTCTCCGTCTTCAGGGTCTTCTTGATGAAGGGGATGTCGAACTTGGAAGCCGTGTTCTTGAGGGCGATCTCCTCGACCAATCCCACGATGGAGATGGCCTGGCCCGAGGCTCCCGCGCGGGCGGTGCGGCCGGCGCGATGGACGTAGACTTCCGGATCGTCCGGATGATCGTACATGAACACGTGGGACAGGCCCTGGATGTCGATCCCGCGGGCGGCCACGTCCGTGGCCACCAGGAAGCGGATCTCGTTGTTCTTCAGATCCTTCATCACCTTCTGGCGCTGCTTCTGGTTGACTTCGCCGGAGATGAGGCCCACCTTGAGGCCGCGGGCGCGCAGGTATTCGTGCACGTAGCTGGTGTCCCGGCGGGTATTGCAGAAGATGATGGCGGATTCCGGGTTGGTCTCCTCGATCAGGCGGAGCAGGGTCTTGTCCTTGTCCGTAGGCTCGCAGACGTAATAGATATGCTCCATGTTGGACACGGAGATGTCCGTGGGGCAGAGGCTCAGGAACTTGGGCCCGCGCATGAACTCCTGGGCCAGGCGCTTGACGTTGACGGGCATGGTGGCGGAGAACAGGTAGGTGCAGCGATCGCGCGGCAGCATGCCGTGGATGCGCTTCATGTCCGGATAGAAGCCCATGGAGAGCAGTTCGTCGGCTTCGTCCAGCACCAGGTCCCGGATGGAATTGAGCTTGAGGTTGCCGTTGATGATGTGGTCGAGCAGGCGGCCCGGGGTCCCCACCACGATCTGCACGCCGCGCTTGAACGCGTCCAACTGCGGGCCGTAGGCCACGCCGCCGTATACCGCCACGGACGTGATGCCCATGGGGTCGCCGAATTTCACCACCTCTTCGTATACCTGCAAGGCCAGCTCGCGGGTGGGCGTCATGATCAGCACCTGGGGCGCCTTGTGGGTCTTTTCGATCACTTCCAGGAGCGGCAGCACGAAGGCGCCGGTCTTTCCCGATCCCGTCTTGGACTGGACGATGATGTCCTGGGCGTTGAGGATGTAGGGCGCGGCTTTCTTCTGCACGAGCATCAGATCGCTCCAGCCGTTCCCGCGGATCACGGCCTGCAAGGGTGCGGACAGCTTGTCCATCGACAGATCCGGCAAGGGCGGATTGGGTTCGATGATGCGGACGGGGGCTTGGAAGTAGGGGGACGCTTGGTCCTGGGTGGAAGACCCGGAAGCCGTGGACTCCGGGGTGGCGGAGCCCGTTTCGGGCTCCCGGGAAAGGTCGCTGCTCATCCTATTGAACCATTTCTGTTAAAATCGTAAACCTGTGAAATCGGTAAGAATTTAGAAAAATCCGGGGGTTTCCCAAATAGGGGTGCCCTACCGGAGGGCATGAAAAGGCATTTCCGGGCCCTTATTCCCGGATCCGGGACTTACCGGACCTGGGTTCCGTCTTCGGCCTGGGCGCGGATGGGACCCTTGGGCGATTGCAGCGGGTGATCCCGGTACCATACGGTTCCCGCTTTCGCCACCAGAGGGGCCTTCTCGAACTCCTTGAGGGTGAGGTCCGCCTTGGGCGCGAAGGGGGAGTCCGCGGCTTTCACGTCGTCTCCGGAAACCGCCCCTTCCGGATCGACCGGGATCACCTTCCCGCCCTGCCCTTCGGCGGCCAGGATCATGCCTTTGCTTTCCACGCCCCGCAGGTTGGCGGCCTTCAAGTTGTAGACCATGACCACGTTCCGGCCGGCCAGTTCATCCCTGGTCAGGTGTTTTTTGAGGCCGGCGCATACGGTGCGGACCTCTTCGCCGATCTTGAGGCGGAGCACGTACAGGGAGTCCGCATTGGGATGGTCCTCGACCTCCTCGATGCGGGCGACCTTGAGGTGGACCAGCGAGAAGGGATCCGCGGGGACGGGTTTCGCGCCCGCCGCGCCGCCCTCGGGTTTCCGGCCGTCCGTGCCGGCCGGCTTCGCGGTTTCCACTCTCGGGAACAGGTTCACGCCCTGGCCCAGGGGCCTGGCATACCCATAACCGCCCCAGGCCAGGGGAGAGGCCGGGGCGGGATCCGCGCCCACGCCGCCGCCCGGGTCCAGCCCCAGGGCCGAAAGGGCTTCCGCCATCTTGGCGGGCATCACCGGATGCAGGAGGGAGAATCCGATGCGCAAGGCTTCCGCGGCATGGTAGAGCACGGAGTTGAGCCTCTCCTTTCCGGCTTCGCCTTCCTTGGCCAGCTTCCAGGGAGCCTTGACTTCCAGGTAGCGGTTCACGGCCCGGATCAATTGCAGCACGTCCTCGACGGCATACGACAGCTTCAGCGCTTTCACCTTTTCCAGGGCGCCGGCGATGGCGTCCCCGGCGGCCTTCTCCAAGGCGGCTTCCTCCTCGCCTCCGGAGGCTACCGGCCGCAAGCGGCCTTCCAGGCCCGTGGCCGCCAGCTTGAGGACGCGGCTCAAACCGTTGCCCACGTCGTTGGCCAGATCGGAATTGAGGCGCTGCACCAGCGCTTCCTCGCTGAAGGACGCGTCCTGCCCCACCACCATTTCCCGGATCAGGAAATAACGGAACACGTCCACGCCGTACTTGTCCTTCATGGCCATGGGATTCACCACGTTGCCGGTGGTCTTGCTCATGCGGGCGTTGTCGAACATCCACCAGCCGTGGGCCAGGATGTGCCGGGGTTGCGGCATGTCCAGGGCCTTGAGCATGGTGGTCCAGTACACGGCATGGGTGGTCAGGATGTCCTTGCCCAGCAGGTGGTAATCGGCCGGCCAGACGGAGGCGCCGTCCGGGAAGGTCCTGCCGTGCACGCCGGAGCGGTAATTGAAGAGCGCGTCCACCCATACGTAGGCCACGTAGCCGGTGGCGAAGGGCAGGGTGACGCCCCAGGCCAGCCGCGATTTGGGGCGGCTGATGCAGAGGTCGTTCAGGGGCTGGCGCAGGAACCCCAGCACCTCGTTGCGGCGGAAATCCGGCAGGATGAAGTCCGGATTCTCCTCGATGTAGCGGATGAGCCAGTCCTGGTAGGCCGACATGCGGAAGAAGTAATTCTTCTCGCGGATCTTCTCCACGGGCCTGCCGCTGACGGGATCCTTGCCGTCCACCAGCTCCTTTTCGGTGAAGAAGCGTTCCTCGCCCACGGAATACCAGCCTTCGTATTCCTTTTCGTAGATCTGGCCCCGATCCCACAATTGCCGGAAGATGTCCTGCACGTAGGCGATGTGGTCCGGATCGGTGGTGCGGATGAACTTGTCGTACCCGATGTCGAGTTCGTTCCACGCGTCCCGGAAGCGCTTGGCGTAGAGATCGCAATGCTCCTTGGGGCTGACCCCGGCCTTGTCGGCGGCCTGTTGCACCTTCTGCCCATGCTCGTCGGTGCCGGTCAGGAAAAAGGTCCGGTCCCCCGCCAGCTTGTGGAAGCGCGTCAGCACGTCCGCCAGGATGGTGGTATAGGAATGCCCGATATGGGGGGCATCGTTCACGTAATAGATGGGGGTGGTGATATAGAAGGTCTTGTTCGCTTCGCTCATGGTCTCGTTCCGCCCTTCAGGGCTTGTCCGGGGAAAACAGGATCCCGTTCTTCTTCAGTTTCGCGGCCCCGCGGTCCGTTGCGGAGATTTTCCCGCCAACCCCACCACCTCGCCGATCACCAGCAAGGTGGGGGAATCGAATCCCAGGCGCACGGTCTCGGCGCGGATCTCCGCCAGGGTGGAAAGGCAAAGCCGCTGATCCGGCAAGGTGGCGCCCTGGATGGCGGCCGCGGGCGTATCCGCGCTCCAGCCTTGCGCCAGGAAGGCCGGCACGATTTCCGCCAGGCGGTGCAGGCCCATCACCAGGACGATGGTATCGGCCTTGGGGATTTCCGTATTGGTCCGCGAATAGGACATGCCCGACATGACGGCATAGGAACGGGCCAGGCCGCGATGGGTGAGGGGAATGCCCGCCCAGGCGGGCCCGGCGGTGGTGGAGCTCACCCCGGGAATGGCGGTCCAGGGAATGCCCGCGGCCTCCAGGGCCAGCACTTCCTCCCAGCCCCGGCCGTACACGAAGGGATCGCCGCCTTTAAGCCGGACCACGCGCTTGCCCCGTTTCGCATGCTCGATCAGCTTGTCCTGGATGTCTTCCTGGCGGGCGGACTCGAAGTGCCCGCGCTTGCCGGCGGCGATCAACAGGCAGTCCGGCGATGCCAATCGCAACGTCTCTTCCGGGACGAGGCGGTCGTGCACGATGACTTCGGCCCTGCGCAGGGCCTCGGCGGCCATCAAGGTCAGCAATCCGGGATGGCCCGGCCCCGCGCCCACCAAGGCCACGGGAGGAACGACGGGGTCGACGGGACCCGGTCCGGCCGCGGAGGGCCCGGGCGCTTCCCGCCTTAGGCGCACTTCCGCCAGGTACCGCTCCACGGCGGGCGCCCCCCGGGATTTCAAATCCTCCAGCAGCTTCCGGTATGGAAGGGCTTCCAGGATTTCCGCCGCCTCGCCGGCGGGCGCGCCGGCTCGCAGTTCCGACCGGAACCGGCCCAGCAGGGCCGCCAGCTCCGCGGTCTCCTCGCCCAGGGTTTCCGAGAGCAGGCGCTTGAGGTGCCGGGTCAATCCCGGGGCCGCCCCCCCGGTGCTCACGGTGACGGTCACGTCCCCCTTGCGTACCACGCCGGGTACGTGGAAGGAGCCCTCCGACGAGGCGTCCGCGACGTTGCACAGGATGTTGCCGCGCAGGCACAGGGCGGCGATCTCATGGTTCACGACCGAATCGTCGGTGCAGGCGAAGACCAGGTAGCGGCCCAGCTCGTCCCCGGACTTGAACGGCCTCCGGACCAGGCGCAGGGCCGATTCCAGCCTTTCCACCGGAGGCGCCGGCTCCGGCGCCAGCACGGTGATATCCGCCCCGCAGCGCAGCAATTCCGCCAGCTTGCGCGCGGCCACGGCCCCGCCTCCCACGACCAGCACGGGTTTTCCGCGCAGATCGACGGCCAGGGGGTAGAGGGTGCGGGACATGGGACAAAAATAGAAAACGGGGGAGAAGCGGGAAGGAAGAGATGTGGGATGGGGTTGGGGTGGGGCCGGATGCGGGGAACTTTTGACCTGCATCAGGTCGGGAGTCGGGGGAGGACGGGAGTTGAGAAAAGAGGAGGAGCATGCAGGCATGCTCAATCCGTGATTTCGAGGTCTTATTCTCTTTTCTCAACTCCCGACTCCGAGGGGCGAAGCGGTAGGCTCGCGGC
>DATENA010000213.1:0-3198 GCA_035275285.1 Fibrobacteria bacterium
AACTCATTCCAGCCCGGGAGACAAATCCAAACAGTTGCAGAAAAAGAGTTGCATATCAATGAAGGATGGAATGCGCCTAACCAATCCGCTCCGCATCTTGACCGCGTGCACGCTATGCCTGGCTTCCGCCTGGTCCGCGACCGGGGGGTGGAAATTCTCCTGGAGCGATGAATTCGATCGCACCGGATCGCCGATTGTCCCCGGCACCTGGAAATGGGATGGCAAAGAATCCCTGGTCCGGGATGCCACGCTCGATACGAACAACGGCTGGTGCGCGAACGGCCTATTGGTCCTGGAGGCCAGAAGAGTCGGGACGCAAAACAAATACACCACCGCCGCCATCAGCTCGATCAAGCTCAAGTCCTGGAAGTACGGCAGGTTCGAGATGCGGGGGAAAATCGACATCCGGAAGGGGAGTTGGCCGGCCTGGTGGGGCACCGGCGTTGCCGGCGGATGGCCGACCTCGGGCGAAATCGACATGATGGAATACTACTCCGACAAGGCCCTGTTCAATGTCATGGATGGCAAGAAGGGTTGGAGCAGCCCCACGCTTTCCGTCAAGGCCTTGGGAGGCGACTATTGGAGTTCTCAGTTCCATACCTGGATCATGGAGTGGGATTCGACCCGGATCGATCTGTCCCTGGACGGCAGGCTCGTGAACCATTACGTGGTGTCCAAGGCCGATGGGACCGGACCCAATGGCACCAACCCGTTCAAGCAGCCCTATATTCAGGAGCTGAACCAGGCGATCGGGCAAGCCGGAGGCGATCCTTCCCAGACGCAATTTCCCATGCGGTTCGAGGTCGACTATGTCCGCCACTGGCAATGGGTGGATTCCAGCGCCTTCACGCTGACGGTCCAGGGCGGTACCGGGAGCGGCCAATACCTGCCGGGGACCCGGGTGAGCATTACCGCCGAGATGCCCCCTGTCGGGAAATCCTTCGACAAATGGGTCGTGACTTCGGGCAACCCGGGCGTCGAAGCCGGAACCAATGCCGCGGCGTCCTTCTCCATGCCCTCCTACAATGTCGTCCTGACCGCCACCTATAAGGTGGGGGTGAGCGTAATGCCCCGGAATGCACGGGCGAACGTCTTGGGGAAGCCGTTCGCGGCGGACCCGGGCTTCTGGTATGACATTTCGGGGCGGCATTTGGGCCAGGCCGTTCCCGGACGGGTTCTCTTCATAGGTAAGCCATGATATCACACTCGAATGAGCGGACTTTGGATCGGAAGCGGTTTAATGCAGGACGTATCTTGAAAATGCCTTATCCATTCCTCCGATTCCGGCCGGCCTCCCGGGTCCTGGCGGCTGCGGTTCTGTTGCTTTGCTTCACGGCGAGGGGCCAGACCAAGGTCACGGTAAATCCCGGCGAGCCGCACCAGACTTTCGAAGGCTGGGGCACCAGCCTCTGCTGGTGGGCGCATGATCTGGGAACATGGCAAGATCAGGGCCTGGATGCCCTCACCACCTTGGTGGCGGACACTTCCCGAGGCCTGGGAATGAGCATCTTCCGCTACAATATCGGAGGCGGGGACCAGCCCGGCCATAATCATATGCGCTCCGACGGCGATGTGCCGGGCTGGAAGCCGACGGAAGCCGGCCCCTATGACTGGAACGCCGACGCGGGCCAGCGCAAGACCATGGCCTTTTTGCGCCGCAAGGTCCCGAATCCCATCTGGGAAGCATTCTCGAATTCTCCACCCTGGTGGATGACCAAGAGCGGATGCGCTTCCGGCAATAACGACGGCTCCAACAACCTGAAGGAGGACTACTACGACGACTTCGCCGAATACCTGGTCACGGTGACGAAACATCTCCAGGAGACGGACAGCGTGGTGATTCGCACCCTGACTCCCCTCAACGAACCCAATTCCAGTTGGTGGACGGCCAAAGGCAAACAGGAAGGTTGCATGTTCTCGCGCGCCACCCAACCCCGCATCCTCCAGGAAGTGGGCCGCAGGTTGAAGGATGCCGGACTTACCCGGACCTCTTTGAGCGCAGCGGATGCCAATTCCATCACCGAGATGGTCGGCAACGCCAACAGCTACGATTCGGTCACCCTGTCCTATATCTCCCAGTTCAACACCCATTCTTATTTCGGGTCCGATGCCGATCGCCGTAGCCTGGCCGATGCTGCGCAGCGCTTTCACAAGAAGCTTTGGCAATCGGAGACCGGCCCCTTAAGCTGGCCCGGCGGAAACCAGTTCGATGTGGCCATGTGGTCGGCCAATCTCATCCTCCGGGACTTGCGGGAGATGCGGGCCGAGGCCTGGGTCGACTGGCAGGTGGCCGGCGGCGGCATCTGGGGCGTCATCGACTATAGCCGTTCGAACCAAACCTCCAAGATGAACAAGAAAGGCTATGCCTATGCCCAGTTCTCCCGCTTCATCCGGCCCGGTTCGCTCATAATCGGCAGCGACAATCCGAACACCTTGGCCGCCCTGGTCCCGGCCACAGGCTCTCTGGTGGTGGTGGCCGTGAATACCGGCTCGTCCGCGTCCTCCTATGCCTTCGACTTGACCCGCTTCCAGATTCTGCCGCAAGCGGCGCAGGTGTACCGCACTTCGGCCAGCCAGGATGCGGCCGCGCTCGCCGACCTTCCCGTCTCGAACAAGGTGGTTACCGTGGATGCCCCCTCCCGGACGATCACCACCTTGATCTTGCGGGGGGTTGTCCCCTCGGTTTCCCTGGCACCCGGTAATCGCGGGCGGGCGGGCAAGCGCCAAGCCGGAATCGACTTCGAGTCGGCGCCTGCGGGGTGGTACCTGCTTCCCGGGAATTTCTTCCCCGTCAATGTCTTGGGACGACAACTGAAGCTACAACCTTAGCGGCAAGCTATGCTGAGCCCAGGCCGAAGAAAAGGGCGGCGCCTATGGAAGGAGCCGTTTTTTTAGAGGCCTAGAGGTCGTCGAGATCACGTGGGATGGCCTTTCCAAAATAGCGCAAGCGCCATGGCTTGGGGCGGGGAAATTCGTGGCGGATTCCGCCACACTTTTTTAAACGGTTGCAACCCCGGCTTCCGGACCGGCCCTATCTTAGCTCCAGCCCGGGAGGCCAACTCATTCCAGCCCGGGAGACAAATCCAAACAGTTGCAGAAAAAGAGTTGCATATCAATGAAGGATGGAATGCGCCTAACCAATCCGCTCCGCATCTTGACCGCGTGCACGCTATGCCTGGCTTCCGCCTGGTCCGCGAC
>DATENA010000214.1:0-13283 GCA_035275285.1 Fibrobacteria bacterium
CCCATCGTCTAGAGGCCTAGGACACCTCCCTTTCACGGAGGATACAGGGGTTCGAATCCCCTTGGGAACGCCAAAAAGCCCCTTCCGCGTACCGCGCGGAAGGGGCTTTTTCATTTCGGCCCCGTCCCGTTCCGGAGGGGACCGGGATTGCTTTTGGAAAGGCAAAACGATAGACTATGGGTGGAGACAGGGTCCCCAAAACCCGTATTCTTCGTCCGTCTCCTTCTTAACCGGCTCGTCCCCAGGGCGAGCCGGTTGCTATGTATGGATGAATCCGGCGGGTTGCGGCCGGCGCTCGGGCACATCGGGCACCAGCACGGATCCGCTTCCCACGTCGGTCACGGTGATGGTTTTGCGGCCGGGAAGGCGGACCACGATGCAGGCGGGCGGGGTATGCCATCGGGCTTCCCATTCGACCTGGACCTCCTCGGCCGCGGGGCGGATGGAAACGGTGATGGGCCCGAAATGGGTGGGTCCCGGACCGAAGCGGATGGGCTTGCCGGAGCGCAGCCATTCCTCCGGTATGCCCGAGGCGATCACCAGCACGCGGTCTTCTTCGCGCACGAACAGGTTCCGCATCATGAGCACCCATTCCGCGGCCGCCCATACGTGCTGCCCGTCCCCCATGCAGCCGCCCAGGGTATGCGGATGGATGGCCTCGGGCCATTGTCCCGTGGGCGAAGCCACCGCGGCGGTGTCCCGGATGAGCTGGAAGTACCGGGGATCGTCGGCGCGCAGCAGGCATTGCGCCATGTGCAGGGTGAGATACGCGTTCATGCCGGAGTGGATCATGTCCTGGAAGAAAGCGCCCCGGTACATGCATTTGGCCAGCAGGAACTCCAGGGTGGCCTTGATGCGCGTATCGTCGCCGGGCCACAGGGAAAGCGGATAGCTGGCCACGATGGACCCGATGGCCCCCGAATCCATGCGCCGCAAGGGCGAGGCCGGCAAGGCGCCGTCCAGCTTCTGCCGGCGGTGGGCCGCTTCCAGGCTCTTCTCGATGGCCGCCATGAAATCCGCCGCCTGTTCCCTGGCCACCTGCGCGACCTTGTCGTGCCCGGAACCTTCCAGCAGCCATGCCGCCGCTTGCAATCCCGCCGCGCCCCAGAAATCGTCCCAATAATAATAGTCGTTCGGCCCCAGGTGTTCCGCGCTGAAGCCGGCCGGGAACAGGCCCACCACCCGCGGCTCCTTATGCTGCTTGATGCGCTTGCGCGCGATCCAATCCACCGCCTTGGTTATGGAGGCGATCCACTCCGGCTTGGGCCGGCGTCCCGACATTTCGCAATACCGGCGCAGGATCCAAAGGGCCTCGCCGTTGGAATCCCACTCCCCTTCCTGGGAGAGGAAGTATCCGCCCAGGGTCTGGCGGGACGGGAAGACGTCCAGGGTGCGTTCCGCGCGCTCCACCATCCCCGCCGCCAGCATGGCGTTCAGGATGAACGCCGCGTCCCGGAACCAGAAGCGCTTGTAGGTATAGGGGCCGGGAAACACCTCCCCGGGCGAGTGCAACAGGAGCGTGCGCAAGGCGGCATCGTACAGGAACCCGAAATGCGCGTCCGGGACCTCCAGGCGCGCCGGCCCTTCCAGGACCGCGGCCCACGGACGCATGGGATGCCGGACGGGGAATTGCTTGGGGGTTTCCCTGTCGCCCGACAAGTCGATCTTGACGATCAATTCCTTGGCGGCCCCGGCCTCCAGCGGGAACAGGGCGGCGCCGGTGGCCATGCCCACCTTGCAATGGGAACCGGTGTCCTGGGCTTGATCCAGGTCCGACAGCTTGTGGAAGACGTCGCCCAGGAGGTATTCGGAGGAATAGTGCCGGGCCGCGGGCTCGGAGAATCCCACCGCCGGGAATCCGTCTATGATCCAATGGGTCCGATGGGCGTCCAGGCGCAAATCGTTGACGAAGCTGACGCCTTCGGGATTGTAAGGCCGCAGGGAGACGGCCAGCCAACCGGGGCGATCCGATTGCGCGCGCAGGCTGATGCGGCATTCCCCGGCGCTCCCCACGGGAAACGCTTCCACCCGGGAATGCAGGGACATGCCGCCCTCTCCGAGGGTGGTCTCCACCGCGATGCCGTCGGACTCCAGTTCCCAGGACTGCGCCACGGACTTGGACTTGGACGGCAGCAGGTTGGCCCCGTCCGGATGCAGGATCCACGCATCCAGGGACCAGCCGTCGTAATAGGGCGTGACCAGACCGCTGGGATCGACGATGGGCAGGAAGGGCGAATCCGGGATGCCCACGGCGGTCCAGTTGCGGTGGGACAGGTTGATGTGGCTGATGGAGAAGGCGCGCGGAATGAAAGAGGAATCGCGCGGATTGAATTGGCGTTCCACCCAATAGGGCCAGATCCAGTCCAGGTTGTTCTGGATGGCCCGGGTGTTCATGAGTCCGCGGGCATGGAAGACGAGCCCGGCGCGCAAGAGCTCGATGGGTTCTCCCACTTCGGAGGGCTGCGCGAAATTGGCCAGCCGGGACATGATCAAGAGCGGATCGAGGAAACCATGGCGGCGCGCCACCCGGCGCACCATGTATTTCCAGGGCAACCATTTGAAAAGCATCGACCTCCCGGCCCCTTGGCAGGGCATTCGTTCCCTGGAAGATATAATTTTAGGCCCCCGCCCCCTAAAGAAGTGTCCGGCTCCCGACGGGGGGCCGCGCGCGGCCGGGACGCGAGGCGGCAGCGTTTCCGGCGCAAAAACGGGATTGCCGGGAGGCAATGCTTCGGCGGCTCCCCCTGGCGCGGGGGCTTCCCGGAAAGCCTAAGGCCCGGCGGCCCGGTCCGTCCAGCTTTTTCAAGTGTTCCACGTCACACCCGCCCCCCGATTCCGGATTTTCCCCGACGCAAACCTTTTGGGGTTCCGGCCGCCTACCGATACAATGGACTGGTCTTTGTCCTATCCACGACCGGCAGGCGATGAAACGACTTTTTGGGAAATGGGACGGCTTGAGGGCGGCGCTCCGCGGGGCGCCGCGGACAGGCGCGCGCTCCGCCGCGGCCCTGTCCGCGGCCATGGTAGCGCTCCAGTTACCCTCCATCGCGCAGACGTTCTATTGGAACCGCAATCCAGCCCTCTCCAACCAGCAGGATTTCAACAAGGCGTTCAACTGGTCCTCCAACGCGAACGGCACGGGCTCGCGGCCCGCCTCCGTCAACGACGACGATTTCACCGCCGACGTCCTGGGCGGGCCGTGGACCTTCCTCGATCTGGACAACGACGGAGGCACCGGCGCCCACAGCCTCACCGCCAATGCGGACCAGCTCACCCTGACGGGCCGGGGCATGGACGTTTACGGGCCGACCAACGAATTCGTCGCGGTCCGCCGCAACGATTTCGCCGGGGATTTCGACGTCACCGTCAAGGTCGCCTCCCTCACCAACACGGACCCTTACGCCAAGGCCGGCATCATGGTGGCCAACGATTTCGGCAACCTCTCCGCCGGGGGCTTCGCCTACGTCGCCGTGACCCCGGGCAACGGACCCGGCTTCCATTACGACATTTCCGGCAACATCGGGGAAATAGACGGCGGGATAGACGTGGGATCGGGCGGTTACCCGGTATGGCTGCGCCTGGTCAAGAAAGGCCTGAACCTGACGGCGTATTATAAGACCGCCCTGGCCGGGTCCTGGAGCCAGATCGGCGGCAGCGCCACGCCGCTCGGGTTTTCCGGCGCCGTGCCCTCGCAGATAGGCCTATTCTCCTCGTCCAACGCCCCCGGCACCACCGCCACGGCCGTGTTCGACGATTTCCAGGGCGGCGGCCGGATCGCCGGCGGAAGCGCCGATTTCTCCTTCAACGGCACCGGGGCCTATGCGGACGCCGGCGCGGTGGTCACCGCCGACGTGAACGCCGGAAACCTGGACTTCACCGGCTATACGGGCACCTTCGACTTCGGGCGGGGGAACGGCCTGGCCGCGGCCTATTTCGATCATGCCGGTTTCCAGGGCAACGGCGTGACGCGGGTGGATCCGGACGTCAATTTCAACTGGGGATCGGCTTCGCCCGATCCGGGCCTCACCCTGGTGCCCTCGAATTACGATTGGTCCGCCCGGTGGGAGGGCATGATCGAGCCGCAATTCACCGAAACCTACACCTTCTACGTGCAGGCCAGCCATACCCGGAAACTCTGGGTCGACGACCAGTTGCTGGTCGACAACGCGGCCGCGGGGGAATATTCGGGCACCATCGCCCTGACCGCGGGCGTAAAAGTGCCCATCCGCATGGAGTTCGAGAAGCCCAACGGCAGCGCGAGCTTGACCCTGTCCTGGTCCAGCGCTTCCGTGTCCAAGGTTCCGGTGCCCACCTCAGCGCTTTTCGCGGGGAGGATCCACGCCTCCGGGGACGTCACCTTCTCCACCGGCATGACCCTCGTCTCCGGACCGGGCGTGCTGGACCTGAACGGATCCGGGGCCCAGACCCTGGTGCCCAAGCCTTCGAGCCAGCTTCCGTCCATCGACAAGACCGGCAGCGGCACGGTCACCGTTTCCAGCTACCCCCTGACCGCGGGCAAGCTGGACGTCTTCGCCGGCACCTGGGACTGGGGCGGATCCGCGTCCACCCATGCGGTCGACGCCCTCCATGCCTCGGGCGGCACCATGACGTTCGGGACCAACACCGTCCAGGTGAACTCCGATTGCGATCTTTCCGGCCTGGGCACCCTGAACGGCGGAAGCGGCGTGCTGGAGTTCACCCATCCGTCCAATCAGAACTTCACCCCCAAGGCCGGGGCGAACCATCCCCATGTCAAGCAAAGCGGCAGCGGGACCACTTATCTCCTGGGGGACCTCACGGCCGCGTCCTTGACGGTGGTCAACGGGACCTTCGACCTCAGCAACCTGGGCCTCACCCTGACGGTGGGCGGGAACGTCCTCCTCAACGGAGGCAACCTGTACGCCAACGGCGGATCCATGATCGTCTCCGGCGACGTCACCCTCACCACGGGGATTTTCACCTGCCCCGGATCCGCCTCTTCTTTCAGCCTGGCCGGAAGCTTCACCGAAGCGGGGGGCGCCACGGCGGATTTCAACGGCGGCATCCTGACCTTGGCCGGGAACGCGCCCTCCAAAATCCTGGACGTCCACAGCACCCTCAACAACCTGGTCGTGAACGGCGGCGGGGGTTCCTGGGAGGTGACGAACCAGAACCTTACCGCGGGATACGGGGTGACCGTCACCGCCGGCACCTTGGACCTGTCCGTGAACGCCCGGACCCTCGTCACCCCGTACCTGACCCTCAACGGTGGCACCGTGGAGGCCGCGGGCGGCAACGTGGACGTCAACGGCGATTTCACCATGAGCTCGGGAACCTTGATCGCGCCCGGCACCGGAAAGACCTTCTCCATCTCGGGGAACTGCGTGAAAACCGGCGGCACCCTCACGCCGGGCACCGGCACGATCACCCTGGACGGAAGCGCCACCGGCAAGGTCCTGAACATCGCCTCGACGCTCAACAAGCTGGCCATCGCGGGATCGGGCGTTTGGACCGTCACGGGCAACGGCTTCACCGCCGCCGATCTCTCCCTCGCGTACGGCACCTTGCGCCTGGGGACCTCCCTGACCAGCACGGTGTCGGGGACCGTCACCTTCGCCAGCGCCCCGGCCCTGGACTTCGATGCCGGCACCCTGCGCTTCTCGGGCGCCTCCCTCGACCTGAACGGCGTGGGGACGCTCACCCCGGGCACCGGCAAGATCGAGTTCACGGGGACCTCGGCACAGACGTTCACGCCCAAGAGCGGATCCGCTTCCCCCGGCGTCAAGCAGAACGGATCGGGAGGGACCCTCATCGGTTCCTACCCCCTGAACACGGACTACCTGGCCATCGCGGCGGGCACCTTGGACCTGGGATCGGGGAGCCATTCGGTGGCGAATACCGTGGCCGTCACCGGCGGCGGGCTGAACTTCAACACCGCGACGCTGTCCGTCGCCGCGGCCAGCGTGGACCTGCACCTCCTGTCCGCCTTGAACCCGGGCACGGGAACCCTGGAGTTCACCCGGGCCACGGCCCAGTCCTTCACGCCCAAGGCCTCGACCGTGCATCCGACCCTCCTGCAGAGCGGGGCGGGAACCACCACGGTGATGGGCAACCTGGAAATGGGCACCCTGTCCCTGACCGGATCGGGTGCCTTCGATCTGGGCAACGGCTGGATGCATAGGACCACCGGTTTTTCCGCCAGCGGCGGTTCCCTGAAATTCAACGCCTCCACCTTGCAATTCAGCGGCCCGGCCCTCAATCTGAACACCGTGACCTCGATTTTCCCCGGCACGGGTACCTTGGAGTTCACCGGCACCTCGCCGCAATCCTTCACCCCGCAATTGAACACGGTCCATCCCGCCATCAGGCAAAGCGGTTCGGGCGGAACCACCATCGTCACCAACCCCCTGCTGACAAATAGCTTGCTCATCACCGGGGGCACGCTGCACATGGGATCGTTCGACCTGAGCGTCCCCTCCTTTACCGCGACCGGAGGCGGCCTCGATTTCGGTTCGGCCGTCCTTTCCCTCAACCAGGCCACGGTGAATTTTTCCGGGCTCGCTTCGATCACGCCCGGGACCGGCACCCTGAAATTCACGGGTTCCACCCTGCAAACCTTCATCCCCAAGGCCTCGGCCGCCCATCCCAACATCACCCAATACGGGACCGGCGGGACCACCGTCTACACCTACGGACTCGCCGCCGGCGCCTTGACCTTGAACCAAGGCACGTTCAACCTGGGGTCTTCCCTGTCCCATTCCTTCGCCTCCGTTTCCGACGGCGGCGGCGGGCCCTACGGGAACCTGAACTTCGGCAGCAGCCAGTTGCACGTTTCCGGGAACGTGGCCCTGGGGAACACGCCCACCCTGACTCCGGGCACCGGAACCCTGGACTTCAACGGGACGGGATCCGTCCAGTTGTTCACCCCCAAGGGATCCTCGGCCAACCATCCCCTCATCACCCATACCGGATCGGCCATCGTCCGCCAATACGCCAACGACCTCTTCTGCCTGGGGTTCTCCCAATCGGCGGGCCAATGGGATTTCAACGGGTTCAACCTGACCACCACCTCCGGGGGAAACCTCAACGTTACCAACGGCACCTCCTCCAGCTTCGCCAACCTGGGGACCCGCACCCTGACGGTTTCCGGGAACGCCTCCTTTTCCGGCCTTTCGAACGCGAACAAGCTCGGCCTGGATCCCGGCTCCGGCTGGACGATCGCCGTGACCGGCGCCTTGAACGCCACCATGGCCAGCCTGGCCAATTCCACCGCCTCCCCCAACCCGGGCACCTGCGCGGATTGCGCCAACGGCGGCGGCAACGCGAATTGGGGATTCGGGATTTCCTGGGACGGAGGCGGAGGCGCGGATCACAATTGGTCCACCCCGGCCAACTGGGGCAGCGACGTGGTCCCCACCAGCGGGGATGCCGCTATTTTCAACTCCCCTACCGCGGGCGACGCCATCCTCGACGTTCCCGCCGTCATCAAGTCCATCCTGTTCGATCCCGCCTACACGGGAACCTTCGATTTCTCCTCCCACGTCCTGGACGTTTCCGGAAACGCCGATTTCCGCAGCGGCGGGCCCATCCTGAAGGGCACGGGGACCTTGAAGCTATCGGGAAATTCGGCCCAGACCCTGTATCCCAAGCCGGCTTCCGCCCTTCCGGATCTCCACAAGACGGGAACCGGGACCCTGACCTTCGCCGGGGCCGCGTTCACGGCGGGCGCCTTCGCCATCGACGACGGGACCGTGAACCTGGGCCCCGCGGTCACCCATACGCTGGCCTCGATCTCCGCGCCCGTCAATCCCGTGACCCTGAACTTCGGCAGCGCCAACCTGGCGGTCACGGGCAATGTGGATCTGACCGGCGTTACGGTGATCACATCCGGAAACCTCCTGATCTTCACGGGGTCCTCGGCGCAGACCTTCGTGCCCGACCCCGCGGCCACCGGCCTGGGCCTGGTCCAGAACGGGCCCGGAGGCGCCACCACGGTGGCCTCCCGGAATTTCACCGTGTCCAGCCTGGAAATCGACAACGGCACGTTCAATCTGGGTTCGGGCAGGGCCCATACGGTGACGACCTCCTTCACGGCGGCGGGGGGCAGCCTGGACTTCGGAAGCTCCACCCTTTCCATCGCCGCCGCCACCGTCAACCTCAATCCCCTGGCCGGCCTGGCGGCGGGAACGGGAAGCCTGGAGTTCACGGGCGCGTCCCCGCAGACCTTCACCGCCAAGGGCGGCGCGGTCCATCCCTCCTTCAAGCAGAACGGGACCGGCGGCACCACCCTTTCCCAGGCGGACTTCACCCTTCCCTCCCTGTCCATCGTCTCCGGCACCTTCAGTCTGGGCGCCTCCCGTACGCTCACCCTGGCCGCGTTCTCCGCAACGGGAGGAGGGCTCGATTTCGGGACCGGTTCCGTCCTCGAGTTCTCCGGAAGCACCCTGGACCTGACCGGGCTGGCTTCGCTCACCGCCGGGACCGGATATCTCAAACTGACGGGCGCCTCTCCCCAGACCCTGGTCCCCCTGTCCGGGGCCGTCCACCCCAATATCATCCAAGCCGGCGCGGGCGGCACCACGGTCGTCACCAACGGGCTGACCGGCAAGATCCTGGCTCCCAATGCCGGCGTCTTCCACATGGGCGCGGGATTGACGCATACCTTCACGTCCATCGCGCCCGGCGGCGCCCCCTACGGCGGCCTGGATTTCGGGAGCAGCCAGGTGCACGCCACCGCTTACGTGGACTTCGGGACCCTGGCTTCGCTCACGCCGGGCACCGGTTCGTTCCATTTCGACGCCCCCGCGGGCCAGACCCAGACCCTGGTCCCCATGCCCGGGAACGTGGTCCATCCTCCCATTTTCCATAATGCGCAGGGAACGTTCAAACTGCTCACCAACGATCTCTCCTGCCTCGCCTTTTCCCAGTCCGCCGGAGCGCTGGACCTGAACGGACGTAACCTGTCCGTTACCGGCGGGGATTTCACCCTGGCCAACGGCGCTCCCGGTTCCGTCCTCAACGCCGGCGGCGCGGTGATCGCGGTTTCCGGCGATGCGGCCTTGCATGGGACCTCGTCCGGGACCCTGCTCGTCATCAATCCCGCCTCCACCTGGACCCTGTCCGTGGCGGGGACCTTGACGGCCGATTTCGCCTCCCTGGGCCATGCCTATGCCGCCGACAAGCGCGGCGCCTGTTACAATTGCGTCGACGGCGGCGGCAACGTCAATTGGTTCTTCCCGGACAACATCATCCCGCAGAACGTGACCGGCTTGCAGGCGACGGCGCTGGACGGCCATTCCGTGCGGCTGATCTGGACCGCCTCCGCGGCCCCGGACGCGGACTCGGTGGTCCTCCGCTACCGCGTGGACGGAACCTACCCCACCGGCCCGGCGGACGGAACCTTATGGCGCAACGTGCCGAAAACCCGCGTCTCCGATACCGTCACCGGGCTCGCCGAAAAGGCCGTGTTCCACTTCGCCGCCTTCGTCCGGGATTCCTCCGGCAATTACGCCGTGCAGTCGAACGGGGACAAGGACACGGCCCGGACTCCCGACGTCACGCCTCCCGCCAACGTCACCGCCTTCCTGGGCAATGCCCTGGGCCCGACCAAGGCCGCTTTGGCATGGACCGCCTCGGCGAGCGCGGACGCGGATTCCACCATGATCCGCTACCGCAGCGACGGCGCATACCCGTCCGGCCCGGCCGACGGCACCTTGCTGCGGACGCTTCCCGCCGCGCGCACCGCGGACACGGCCACCGGCCTGCAGGCCGGCGCGGCCTATTCCTTCGCGGCCTTCGCGAGGGATTCCTCCGGCAATTACTCCGCCTCCCCGGCCACCGTGAGCGTGCAATGCCAGCAGAACCACGCCCCGGAAAAGGCCGCCTCCGCGATCCCGGACAGCGTGCCGCAGAACCGGATCGTATCCTGGACCGTGGACCTGGGAGATCCGGACGCGGGCGATTCCGTGATCACGGTGAGCGCGGCGAAACCTTCCTGGCTGGCCCTGGCGGAAAGCCCCGATTCGGCCCGGGGCGGCTATGCGGCCCACAGGATGTACACGTTCTCCGGCAAGCCGCAACAAGCCGACGTAGGCAACGCGTCCATCGCCCTCCAGGTGCGCGATCTGTCCGGCTCGACCTTTACGTACGCCAAGTCCTTCCAGGTGACGGACGTGAACGATGTTCCGGTCTTCACCGCCGGCCAGGATTCCCTGGCGGCCAAGGAAGACAGCGTGACCCGCTTCGTCCCCCGCTATGCGGATCCGGATCCCGGGGACAAGCATACCTTGGCCTTGCTGCAGGCCCCGGCCTGGGCGGGCATCCTGGACAGCGTCCTGGTCCTGGCTCCCGGCAGCCGGGACGTGGGGCCCGCCGCGGTGCGCCTCACGGTGAGCGACGGCAAATCGCTGGACACGCTGGACCTGCTGGTCAAGGTCGCCAACGTGAACGATGCCCCCGTGGCCTTCCCCGGCGCCAATTGGCAAGCGCCCGCCCGCTGGAAGGAAGACGCCGTGGATACCTTCTCCGTGGTGGTGGTGGACATGGACGCCGGGGACCCGGTGGTCCTGAACGCGGCCCTGCCCGCTTGGCTCACCTACCAGGCTTCGGTCGATGCCGGCAAGGGATACAACCGCTTCTTCCGGTTCACGGCCCGCCCCGGCCAGGCGGATACCGGTTCCTATCCCCTCAAGCTGCGGTTCCAGGACGCTTCCGGGGCTTACAGCGAGCTGCCCTTGCCGGCGAAGGTTTCATCCGTGAACGATACGCCCTTCGCGGCGGTCAAGGACGTGCAAAGCCGGGCGGGAGCGGCCCGCATCGCCCTGGACGCGACCGATCCGGACGGCAGCGCGGCCACGACGCGTTTCCATTACCGGCTGATCGGAAGCTCGGGCGATACCGTGCGCAGCGGCATTTGCGCTTCCGCCACGCTGGCCCTGCACCCCCTGGCGGACGGAGAGTACCGGTTGGCGGTGGCGGCCGAGGACGAAGGCGGCCTGAAGCAGCCCGGATACACCCTCGCCACCCTGAGCATCGGCGGCGCCACCGCCTTGATCCTGGACAGCGCGCGCTGGAACATGATCGGGTATCCCGGCCGGACCCTGGCGGCGAGCGCCTTGGGCGCGGGAGCGGCCCTGACCACCTGGGACGAATCCAGCGAGGATGGCGCGCCCCTGGGACGCTACGCGGCGGGACGCTCGGCGGATTCGCTGGCGCGCGGCAAAGGCTACTGGGTGCGGGCGGCCAAACCCGTCACCGTCAAGGCTCCGCTCGCCCAATTGCTCGATCGCCCCTTCTCCCTCAAGCTCACCCACGGCAAACAGGGCTGGAACCAGGTGGGCAACCCCTTCCCCTATTTCGTGGACCTTTCCGCCGCCGGCCTGCAATTCTGGGAATGGGACGCGGCCCGGCGCGATCTGGTCAACGCGCGCGGCATCCTGAAACCCTGGGGCGCCTACTGGGTGCAGGTGGCCAAGGACACCCTCCTGACGGTCAAGGACGAACCCTACTTCCCCGCCGCTTCCGGGCCCCTGGCCAAGGCGGGCTCCGCCGAAGCGCCCGCCTTCCTCCGTGCGGACGATTGGACCCTGCAGATGGCCCTGCAGGCGGGCCCGTACCAGGATCGGGCCAATTTCCTGGGTATCCGCAATGTTACCCAGGACCGCGCCTCCGGGGTTCCGTCCGGCGGGCTCACGCCCGATGCCCCCAAGTTCGGGGATTACATCGCCCTGCATTTCGAGAAACCCGGGGAAGGCGCCCCCGACGGCCTGGCCCACGGCTATGCCTCCGATTTCCGCGCCCGCCTGGGCGAGGACGAGGAATGGTGGGATTTCTCCGTGGAGAACTCCGGTTCCGGCCTGCGGCAGGCGCAGCTTTCCCTTCCCGGCCTGCAGGCCCTGGAGAACGCCGGCTTGCACGCGTTCCTGGTCCGCAAGGGCGAAGCCACGGCCGTGCATGCGTCGACGGCGGCCGTTTTGGACATGGAAGGCGCCGCCACCCATTACGCCCTGGTGGTATCCCCCCACGCCGATTTCCCGGACCGGTTGCAAGGGAACTTCTCCATCTCCCAAAACTTCCCCAATCCCGTGTCCACGCACACCGCGTTCCGGTTCTTCCTGCCGCAAACCTGGGACGCGGGCGGTAAGCGCGAGGCGAAAACCTACCGTCTGCGCCTCAACGTGTACGATTTCTCGGGCCGCCTGGCCGCCCAGGTCGCCGATGGCGGCTTCCGGCCGGGTTCGCATACCCTGATCTGGAAACCGCAGGCCAAAGGCGGCGGGGCCCTCACCAAGGGCGCCTACGTCTATCGCCTGGAAATCCCGGGGTTCGTGAAGAGTTTGAAGTTGCTTGTGAAGTAATTTCGAAGATCGACGCCCGACGAACCCTCGTTCAAGGGCGCTCTGGATCCGATACCTCCCCTGATTTTCACGCGTCTCTTTTCTTCCCTCGCGTGACCGCCAGCATATACAATCTAGCCGGCACGTCCGATAATAGGGGCAGGACCGGATGACTATGCGCACCTCGACGAAACACCCAGGCACGGATCGGAACGGCTCCCTCGGGCCGCTGACGGCCTTGGCTTGCGCTTTGGCGGCTATGCTCTGGGCGGGATGCTCCAGCCCCACGTCTTCCAAGAAGACCGCGTGCGCGTGCGAGAAGGACAAGTCCTCCCCCAACACCGCCATCAAAGGCCTGGACGGCCAGGATTCCCTGGTCAAGGCCGCCAAGGCCGCGGGCAAAGGCGTCATCACGGGCGCCCTGCAAGGCGAAGGCAAGGACGTGGTCAAGGGCCTGCTCAAGTCGGGCGCCAACGCGGCCGGCGAACGCCGCCTGCTGGCCACCGCGCCGGTGCCCCTGGAAGGCGCCACCATCCTCATCTTCGACGCGTTGCGCCCCACCACCGCCGCCGAAACCACCCTCACCACGGACAAGAAGGGCAACTACTCCGCGGTGCTGAAGTCGGGGCGCTATTACGGTTTCGCCGTGCACCTGGACCTGCAGACCTTCCGCCTGGTGACCGCCTCCATCCCGTTCATCAGCCCCAAGCGGGACACCCTGGTCCGGCTGGACACGGCCGTGGCCATCGAAGACGTGACCGGCCCCTCCGTCACGGGAGTCTACGACGCCACTTCGCCGGACGCGGACGGCGTCTTCCTGGTGGGGGCCATCCCTTCCGCCAACGCCAGGATCAGCATCGCCTTCTCGGAACCCATCCAGCGCGAAAGCATCAAAGGCCTGGTGGTCGGCAAGCTGGACGAAAAGAACGCCAGCGGATCCGTGCTGCTGAAAGACACCCTGTCCGCCTC
>DATENA010000215.1:0-5519 GCA_035275285.1 Fibrobacteria bacterium
GGCGGCGGCTATCAAGGCGGCCAAGGCGGATACCAGAACCGCGGACCCGGAGGTCCCGGAGGTCCCGGCGGATACAATCGCGGACCGGGCGGGCCCGGAGGCCCCGGCGGTTTCAACCAGCCCCGGGACGTCTATGCCCAGCGCGCTCAGGAAGCCGGCATCATCAACACCCTGGCCGGGCTCACCGGCAAGGATGGACGCCGCGGCCTGGACAAGGAAAAAGAGAAGGAAAAGGAGAAGGAACGCGATCGCGGCACCTTCACCCCCCAACAGAACCGTTCGCGCGGGGGGCACAAGCGCAAGACCAAGGAGCAGATCGAAGCCGAGCTGCTGGAAGCGCGCAACAACGTCACCAAGGTGATGGCCAGCCTTTCCAAGGGCGGCAAGAACAAGCTCAAGAACCGCCGGGACGAGGAAGAAGTCCAGACCGGCGAGAAGCGCGTCCTCAACGTGGGCGAATTCGTCACCATCGGCGAACTGGCCGGTTTGATGAACGCCATGCCCGCGCAGGTGATCGCCAAGTGCATGGAAATGGGCATGATGGTGACCATCAATCAGCGCCTGGACCACGAGACCATCGCCCTCATCGCCGACGAATTCGGCTATGAAGCGCATCTGATGGACGAATACGCCCAGGACGCCCTGATGGATCAGCAAGTGGAAGACACCGCCGAGAGCCTGCAGACGCGCGCTCCCATCATCACGGTCATGGGCCACGTCGATCACGGCAAGACCTCCATCCTGGACTACATCCGCAAGACCAACGTGTTCGCGGGGGAATCCGGAGGCATCACCCAGCATATCGGCGCCTACCAGGTGAATACCGCCCACGGGCCGGTGTGCTTCCTGGATACGCCGGGCCACGAGGCCTTCTCCGCCATGCGTTCGCGCGGCGCCGACATCACCGACGTCGTCTTGCTCGTGGTCGCCGCCGACAGCATGGTGATGCCCCAGACCAAGGAAGCCATCTCGCTGGCCAAGAACGCCAATTGCCAGATCGTCGTGGCCATCAACAAGATCGATCTGCCCACCGCCAATCCCGACAAGATCAAGTCCCAGCTGGCGGAAGCCGGCGTGGAAGTGGAACAATGGGGCGGCAAATACGCTTGCGTGGAAGTGTCCGCGCGCAGCGGCGCGGGCATGGACAAGCTGCTCGAGACCCTGGCCCTGGAAGCCGAGGTGCTCGAACTCAAGGCCAATCCCAACCGTCCCGCCGTGGGCGTGGTCATCGAATCCCGCCTGGACAAGGGCAAGGGCGCCGTGGCCACCATCCTGGTGGAGAACGGGACCCTCAACGTGGGCGACGTGTTCGTCACCGGCACCTTCGCCGGCAAGGTCCGCGCCCTGCTCGATGAGCGCGGCAAGAACCGCGACAATGCGGGCCCCTCTACCCCGGTCCAGGTGCTCGGCCTGGAAGGCGCGCCCCAGGCGGGCGATTCCTTCGTGGTGGTCGAAGACGAGCGCGAAGCGCGCGAAATCGCGACCCGCCGCCGCCGCGCGGCCAAGGAACGCGAGATGCGCCAGAAGCGCCACATCACCCTGGATCAGCTGTACGATCAAATCAAGTCGGGCGAGTTCCACGAGCTCAAGGTCATCATCAAGGCCGACGTGGACGGTTCCGTGGAAGCCATTTCCGCGGCCCTGGAAAAGCTCTCGACCAAGGAAGTGCGCGTCAACGTGATTTCCAAGGGCGTGGGCGCCGTCAAGGACGCCGACATCCACCTGGCCGCCGCATCCGAGGCCCTCATCATCGCCTTCCACGTGCTGCCTTCCGAGGCGGTGCGCCAGTTGGCGGAGCAGGAAGGCGTCACCATCAACAACTACCGCATCATCTATGAGGTGGTGGACGAAATCAAGCAGGCCATGGAAGGCATGCTGACGCCGGAAATCAAGGAAGAGGTGGCCGGCGAGGCCGAGATCCTCAAGCTGTTCCGCATCCCCAAGGTCGGCATCATCGCCGGTTGCAAGGTTCAGAGCGGCGTGGTGGAACGCGACCTCAAGGCCCGCGTCTACCGCAACGGCATCGAAGTGGGCGAGGCCAAGGTGGTCTCCCTCAAGCGCGAGAAGGACGACGCCCGCACGGTCAAGGCGGGTTTCGAATGCGGCATCGGCCTGGACGGCATCAAAGACCCGCAGGAAGGGGATATCATCGCGTTCTTCCGCAAGGTCGAAGTCGCCCGGAAGCTGTCGGCCGCCAAAGCCTGAAGCGGATTCTAGAAGAGAGAAGTCAAAGTGCAAAGTTCAAAGTGCAAAAGTCAAAATGAAGAGAAGATCCCCTGCCTGCCTGCGCGGGCGGGGATTTCCGCACATCGGCATTGCGAACATCGATGCGAGGCGTATCTCTTCAATTTTGCACTTTGAACTTTGCATTTTGACTTTTGCACTCTAACCAAAAGACCCACCAACCATGTCCCGCAGAACCGAACGCGTCGCCCACCTCATCCAGCGTGAGATCGGCGATGTCATCCTCAAGGAACTGACCGACGTCCGCATCGGCTTCGTCACCATTTCCCGGGTGGAGGTCACCACGGACATGGCGTTCGCCAAGGTGCACGTCTCCATCATGGGAAGCGACAAGGAAAAGCGCGACTCCATGGCCGGACTGGCCCATAGCGCCTCCTATCTGCGCACGCACCTGGCCAAGGTCATGAAGATGCGCACCGTGCCCCGCCTGCAATTCGTCGAGGACAAGAACCTGGAGCATGGGTTCCGCATCAACGAAATCCTCAACGAGATCAAGATCAAGCCGAAGGCCGCCGAATCCGACGATGAATGAAGGTCCGACCGGGGGAGTGCTGCTCCTGGACAAGCCCCAGGGGATCTCTTCCTTCCAAGCCCTGCGGCCCGTCAAGCGGTTCTTCCCCAAAACCAAGATCGGCCATGCCGGCACCCTGGATCCGGCCGCTTCCGGCCTCCTGCTGATCGGGATCGGCTCCGGCACGCGCTTGCTCGAATACCTGGAAGGCATGCCCAAGACCTATTCCTTCCGCGCCAACTTCGGCCTCGTGTCCGATTCCTACGACATGGAAGGCAAGGTGGAGCCGCATCCGGTGGCCGCCCTGGCCGAAACGCTGCATTTCGATCGCGTCCGGAAGGCCCTCGAACCCTTCCGCGGCCGCATCCGCCAGACGCCGCCGGTCTATTCCGCCATCAAGATCGACGGCGAGCGGGCCTGCGATCGCGTGCGCGCGGGCGAAACCGTCACCTTGGAATCCCGTGAAATCGAGGTCCGCTCGCTCCGCCTGGTCTCTTTCGGCCGCTACAGCGCGATGCCCGATTGGGGCACCCCGGAGGCCAAGGATGCGGAGCCGGAAACCGGCGCGTACGCGGACCTGGAAATGACCTGCTCCAAAGGCACCTATGTGCGCTCCCTGGTGCACGACCTGGGCCAGGCGCTAGGCTGCGGAGCCGTAACCGACAAGATACGCCGGCTCGCCATCGGCCCGTTCCGCGTGGAGGACGCCGTCGCGCCGGAAGCCCTGGTTCCCGGGCTGCCCTTGCTTCCCCTGGACGCGGCCGTGGCCCATCTGCCCGCGGCCATGGTCCCGGCCGATTGGATCTCCCGCTTTCTGAATGGGCAAGCCGTGGCCTTCGTGCCCGCGGCCGAAGCGGCCGGAGCCGAAGCGGCCGGAGCCGAAGCGGCCGGAACCGAAGTGGCCGGAACCCAGGCGGCTGAAACGGCGGAAGCGGAACCCGAATACCGGGCCGTGGACGGGAACGGCCGCCTGCTCGCCATCGCCACCCTTTCGCCCCAAGGCATGTTATGTCCCAGGAAAGTGCTGGTCAAGGGCTGACGGGGGCATTGCCCTGGACGGCGGTGCGGCGGCAGGATCCCTGCATCGTCGCCTTGGGCAATTTCGACGGCGTCCACCTGGGGCATCGGCGGATCCTGGAATCGCTCCTGCGCGAAAGCGCCGCCTCCGGCCTGGCGCCGGTCCTGGTCACCTTCGAACCGCATCCCCGCTACTTCTTCAAACCGCTGGAAAAGCCCTCCTTGCTTTCCACCCCCGGAGAGAAACGGGCCTTGCTCGGGGAATGGCCCGTGGAGGTGATCCCCTTGGCCTTCGATATGGGTCTGGCGGGCCTGGACGCGGAGGCGTTCATCGAAGCCTTCCTGAAGGACCGCCTGCAGGGCCGGCGCTTTTTGCTCGGCCATGATCATCGCTTCGGGAAAGGGGCCCGCGGGGACGCATCCCTGTTGCAGCGCCACGTCCGCGATCCGCAGGCGGACGTCCTGATCCTGGAGCCCTACCAATGGCAAGGGGAGGTGGTCAGCTCTTCGGCCATCCGCGCCCATCTGGAGGCCGCGCGCATCGAACGGGCCAATACCCTGCTGGGACGGCCCTTCAGCTATGCCGGCAAGGTGGCGCGCGGGGACGGCCGGGGACGGGGGCTGGGATTCCCCACCGCCAACCTGGACCTGGGATATCCGTTCAAGGCCATAGCGGCCTTGGGGGTGTACGGGGGCATGGCCGTGGTGGACGGCCGGGAAGTTCCCGCCATCGCCAATATAGGCATGCGCCCCACCTTCGGCGGAGAGGCCGTGAAAATCGAAGTCCACCTGCTGGATTTCGATCAGGACCTGTACGATAAAGGGTTGGAATTCCGGCTTCTCTTCCACGTCCGTCCCGAATGCAAATTCCCTTCGGTGGAGGCATTGCGGCGGCAGGTGGAAAAGGACATCGCGGAAACCCGGCTGCGAATGGCGCATTAGCCGTTTTTCTCAAATTCCTCCAATACCCATCAATTTGCTAAAAATGAGGCAAGAACGCCGGCGATTTCGGGGGTGCCGGGCGGGGGTTTTCCGGTGGATGAAATATATTTGGGGTAGGAACGCGCGAAAAGCCCAGGGGGCCTGAACCCGGACCGGTTGGGGGGGAAGGTCGGGAACCCGCGCGGGAAAGGAAGCCAATGAATAACGGTTTAGTCGACGAAGACAAGAATTTCATCGTGCCCTTGATGGTGATCGGCGTTGCCGTGGTCGTGGTCCTCTTGGTGGCCGGCCTGTTTATGCCCACAACGTCCTGGTCCTGGTAAATTCCCGCAACACGCCCCGCTCCGGCCGGCGGGGCGTGCCCGCCTTTTGGCGGGACTTGTCCGCCTTTTGGCGGAACGTGTTCGCCAAAAGCCCGGAATTTGCGGGCTTTCCTGGGGAAACGTTCCGCGCTTGCGGAAAAAATTGGCCAAACCCGCTGCGTAAAGCTATTATTCCACACCTCTTAAATGGGCTCCCCTCAAGTAAGGGCAGGCCCGTTTTTGTAATTCGATTTGCAAAAAGTAAGAAGCAGAAAGACGAAGCATTATGGCAACCATGACCAAGGAAATTGCGGCGAAGACGATCAGCGATTTCGGCAAGACCCCGAAAGATTCCGGAAACCCGAAAGTCCAAGTGGCCCTGCTCACCCATCGCATCGCCGAGATCACCGAGCACCTGAAAATCCATAAGAAGGATAAGCATTCCCGTCGTGGGCTGACCACCATGGTGGCCTATCGCCGCCGTCTCCTCAACTACATGATGA
>DATENA010000216.1:0-4234 GCA_035275285.1 Fibrobacteria bacterium
CGCGGAGCGGTCATTTTCAAACCGGATCGACCGGTCAAATAGATCCGGATCGCGCGGTCAAATTGGCCGGATTAGGCACAATGAAGACGGGTTGAGGCAAACTAATGTAGACTACCGATGAAGATTTCAGGGAAAGTTAGTGCAGCCGAATCCCAGTCTGAATTGCCGGGCACTCCTCAAAACCCATTTGGGCGAAGCCCCGAGCGAGTAACGATTGGAAAAAATCAACGATCGAGCGAAGTGTAATGGCGCATGTTGTGTTCCAGTGGGGGTGCGTTGGTTACCGAGCACACGATGTGTGAGGTAACGCGGGACTGCGAAGAATCTTTCCTTGTTTTCGCGCGCATTCTTGGTTTTACCATCTTTCCTGGATTAATACCTCAGGGTTCTTCAAACTCTTCATTGCATGGCGAAGTGCCTTCATTTCGCCATCCCAACATTGGGGCGGGGACCGGGTTAAAGGCTGGAAACGGGCTTCGATTTACCTGCGCTCCCCCGCCTATTGTTTTCCCCTTAGATTTCGCCGTAGAGCAACTTCTTGATTGCCTCGGCCAGGAAGGGGGCCGCGTTAGGCTCGTTGACCATTGCTACCGCCAAATCTGAACTGATGAAAATGGATTTTCCCACCTTAATGACGGTGGGATGGCCACCCGAAGTCACCAGCTTCGTATAGCCTTGCGCCCCTGAAGTCGGAAGGTTCGTGGCGAGGTTCTTGTTCCCGTTCTGCCACTCCTGCGTCCATTCCATGATGCGGGCGCCGACCGGGATAGAGAACTGATCACTGGCCAGGATGCTCAGGGACAAAGGCGCATTCGCGGCGGCGGATACGTTATAGGCCCCGAAATTGACGGTGGTGCCGGCGCCATAGAGCAGGTAGATGTTTTTCTGGTTGAAGACCTCTTCCTGTGGAATAGTGGTGTTCTGGAAAACGGGGCGCACCGCCAGGTCGGCGGCCGATCCGCCCATGCCGTAGTCCATTTCCACCGCTACCTGTGGGAACTGGGTTTGGGTCAGCAAGGCCGCCTTCTGAAGGCCTTGGATGAGGTTCCAGTAGTTGGGGGAGAGGCCCGTACCGAAATTCTGGGTCGGCAGGATAATCTTGGCAGCATGGACGCGGGGAACGGGCTTATCCGCGGTCGCCAGGGCTTCGATCGCGAGTTTGATGCCGGTCTTCTGCTCGGCCTTCATGAAGTGCCCATCGCGGGCATCGGACCATTGGAAGCAATAGGCGGAGCGGAAATTAAAGTTCGCGACGCCGTCATTCAGCCAATCGACGATCGTGAACCGATTCGGATCCGTTTCTGAATTCCCGGTGCCGCCGCCGTATTCGAACAGGCTGGTGGCCTTATCAAAACGGTAGGCGAGGGGAAGGTATTCCTTTCGCATTGGGTAGGTGTCGATGCCGGTGACAGGGCGTTTCGGGTTGTTGAAGATATCGAAGACGTGGGGGAAATAACCAGCATTGTGGAAATACCCGCTCGAGATCATATCCGGAACGATCTTGGTGGAGACTGGTACCCGCCCCGCGAATTCGGCTTCGGGCCCGTCCATCCAGCTTCCCAGCGCCTTGATGAGCAGGCGGCTCCGGAACGTTTTGAAGGGCCCATCGGCGGGTTTCGGCGCGGGTTGGCCAGGGTGCTCCACCTGCCATAGCGGCAAGGTGTAGGCCGCGTCGTATCCGACATCCTTGTTGTCGTAGGCGGGCTCATTGCCGATGGTGACCTCGGAAATCTGGTCGCCCAGGTACTTCTTGATCTCCTGGGCGGCCTTCACCGACATGTCCTTGCCCCAAACCTTGAACCCATCGCAGTAGGGTAGGAACTTGAGGAAGCTGCTGGTCGTGGGATTGCCGGCGGCGTCGATCATGCGCGGATCCTTCTTAAAGATTTCCACGCTCTTGCTTTCGAACCAGCCGGGCAGGTAGTGGAAGTTGATGAGGGGCGCGATCGCCAGGCCCGAGTTCTTCACCGCTTGCATGTTGGCGGTAAACTGGGAGAAGTCGTAGGAGAACTTGTTCTGCGCGTCGAAGGACGCTGTGGCATTCAGGTCCAACCCTGCATCGTTGTGGATCGCGAGCCGCGTATCGAAATACTTGCCCTTCATGAAGGCGGAACCGGCCATAAGCGTGTCCTTGACTTCAGTGAGGGTGGCCGGATCCAGGCTGGCGATGACGCCGATCTGGAGCGCTTCCTTAGGGTATTCCAGGCGAGAAGTGGCGATGCTGGCCTGCCCCTGGAGGTAGTCACCGCCGTTACCGGGATAGAATCGCCTCGAATAGACGAAGAAGCGAAAAGTAGACGCGGCCGTCAGATTAAGGGTGGAGAGCGGTAAGGCGAGCTCGATGACATCTAGATCATGGGAGGGCGCATTGGGGAACCATCCGCCGCTCAGCCAGGTGTCCCCGATTACGGACCCCCCCACGTTATAGAGGACCCGGCGCACACAGCCACCCGTGCAGGGTGAATTGGTGGATGCTCCAGCGATGGTAAGGGCGGCTTCGTATCCGTTCAAGCCGGTAGTCGAGTCACGATCGGTATCCAGGTAGAATTGGATTTCAGGATATTCTGAAGCCCCGAACTGCGCGGCCATGTTGATGCGGACATATAGCTTGGCTGCATCGGAAGCAAGCGAGAAGCCGGTGATATCGCGTGTGGCGCCACCTACGTCCCCCTTTGGATCGAGCCATTGGGTGCGTACGTTCTTCCAGTCGTCCTCCAGCCCGTCGATGGACATGGTTTCGGAGAGGGTATGGTACAGTCTGGAGGATGCTATGGTCGCGTAATTGCGCAGCCAATCGCCGCCGCTGCCGACCCAGAATTGTCGGGTGGAAAGGATGTAGCGGATGCGCTGGGTGGCGGAGAGCCCAAGATCGGCGAGGGGCATGGAAGCTTCCAGGAAATCCAGGGAATGGCCCGGGTAATTTGGCTGCATCGGGTAGGCTACCCAGCCGGTCTTGGCTACGGTTCCGTTCGCGGCGTATTCGGTGCGCTTGACGCACCCGCCCAGGCAGGAATTGTCCGCAGCCGCGCCGGCCATAAGAATTTCCAATTCATAACCGGACTTTCCCGTGGCGGAATTGAGATCTTTGTCGATGAACAGGGTAATTTCCGGGTAAGGGCCCGCACCGTACGCCTTCTGGAAGCGGGCGTTGAAATACAGGTTGACCGCGTCCGAGGCGATTCCCGCGGATACCAAGTCGCGCGTGGCGCCGCCCGCATCATCGGGTTGATCGAGGATGATGTTGTGTTGCATGCGCCAATCCATGTCCGCCCCGTCGATCAGGATCGGGCGTGACTGCGCGAAGGGGAAGGAAGCGGGATAGTAGCGCAAGCGGCTATTGAGGGGATCCGTGTTCTCGCCAAGCCAATCGCCCCCGCTCCCGGCCCAGAACTGGCGGGAGGTCATGAAATAGCGGAATGATCCGTTGGCCGTAAGGCCCATGGCGCTCAAGGGGACGGACAATTCCAGGAAGTCCTTCCCGTGGTTCGGCGCGGAGGGCGCCCATCCGGAGGATAGCCAGGTATCATTGGAAACGTTGCCTGCGGCGTCATATTGGATCTTCCGCACGCAACCACCCTGGCAGGGGCTGTCGCTGCTGGCGCCGGCAATGATCAGTTTGGTTTCGTAACCGTCCTTGCCGGTGGAGGCGCGGGCATCCTTGTCGATCTGGAAGGTGATTTCGGGATAGGGGTTGGATCCGAATTGCTGCGCGAACTTAACGTACAGGTACAGATTGTTCGCATCCGAGGAGATCTTGAAATGGGTGAAGTCCCGCGATCCCCCACCCGCATCGTTATGGGGATCGAACCAGCGGTTGGAGCCTTGGCTTGTCCAATCGGATTCGTTTCCGTCGATGACTACGCCAGCGAGGGCGGGCATGGACAAGGCGGAAAGCGTTGAAAATGCGGTAAGGCAGGCGAAAATCGAATGCCACATTGGGAACTCCTGAATTTGCTGTATGACTAAAGAATTTGCGCTTGAACTTAGACTGTAGTAATCTAATTACTTTTCTTTTTGTGCGCGTCTTTTCTTAACGTAATTCGCGCCGCACACGACGTGCGGCGGTTCGTATTTCCGCACCCCCATTGAACACAACGTTCGCGCCATGGCGAAATGGCTTTCCAAGGCAAACTTGAAACGCGAGGACACGCCTGGAGTGGGGCGTTCCGCCCCCGGAAGGCGTGCCCGCAGCGTGCCATGAACAATGCGCTCCGGAGCGTCAGCGGAGGAGCCA
>DATENA010000217.1:0-4098 GCA_035275285.1 Fibrobacteria bacterium
CCGAAGCGTCCGTCCAGCCCCGTCCTGCGGAGGGCCGCCTCGCCCGCCGCCAGTACCCTGCCGGTTACCCTGACGGGATGCCAGCCGTACTGGGGATCGCCCAGGACCACGTCCGGCAAAAGGCAGAGGCCCAGGAACACCGGGGGATGGCGCAGCAGGCCATCCGGTCCGAACCACGCCTGCCAACCGTGGCCGGCTATTTCCATTTTTCCCGCCAGCCCAGGGCCAGGGCCTTGGCCGCCAGGGCGGGCACGTCCAGATCGTCCGCCGCCAGCTCGGCCCGGAAGGCCGGAAAGGCTTCCGATTTCGCGGCCAGGCCCGCGGCCATCATCGCCGCCTGGTTGGCCAGCAGTTCCCGCCCGGAGGATTCCGGCAGCGTTCCGAAGGCGATCCGGTCCCGCACCGCGGCCAGGGCATAGGCCGCCCCGGCCACCAGCGGCTCGTGGATCACCGCCTGGAAGTTGGCCTGCAGCAGGGCGCGATCCTTCTCCCCCAGCAGCGCGCCCGCCGCCTCCAGCAGGCGGGCCTCGTCGATCCCGAAGCGGCCCAGGGCGTGGATCAGGTTCCGGGTGCGGGCCGGGTCCAGGCCGTTCTGCCAGCGCAAGGCTTCCTTGGTGGCTTCGATCACCGAGCGGGCCAGGATCTCCCCCAGCTTGGAATGTTTGCCGGCCCAGGTCTTGGGCTTGCGCGACCCGTCCAGGGGGGCGGCCACGCAGTATTGATCGGTGCCGGTCCCGGTGGCCAGATGAGGCGAATAGCGGCTGGAGACGGCGAGCTCCAGGAGGGCCGCTGTCTTGGCCTCGGTCATGGTCGCCACCGCGCGCGCCAGGGCGTTGGGCAGCATGGGCCAATTGAAGATCAGCATGGTGTTGATGGTCCCGGGCAGGGCGTGCACGGGTTTCCAGGCGCCGGACGTTTCGTGCCAGGCGGCCGGATCCCCGGCCCGGCCCGCATTGCCCTGGACCCCGGCGGTGACCACGGCCCGGACCACCGTGTCCTCGAAGGCTTCCTCGCGCACGGCGGCGTACTGCATGTTGGCGGCGGTGCCCATCATGGCGGTGGCCTCGGAAGGAAGGCCCGCCTCCGCGCAGGCCGCGCGATGGTAGGCCTCCTGACCCTGGCCTTCCAGGGCCTCATGGCGGCCCAGATGGCCCTTGCCCTCGCAGCTCTGGTGGTTCAGCAGGTAACGCACGAGTTCCGTCTGGCCCCCGTTGACGTGGGAGGTGGAAAGCGTGAGGTGGGGCTTTTTGAGATGGGCGGCCAGGAAACGGCCCCGGCGGCGCAGGGAAAACCCGTCCGTTTCCAGCAGCTTGATGAAGTCTTCGGCGGAGGCGTTGGGCATGCCCGAAAAGTAGCACCAAACCGGGGCAGGCGGTAGAATTGCGCCATGAGGCATCCTGTCAAGGCGGCGGCCGCCGCCGCCGCATGCGCGTTCCTGTCCTGCCAGGTCCCCTGGCAAGCGGGGGAACGCGCATGCGCCGACGCGGCGCGGCTCGATTTCCCCGTGGATCTCGCGGACTTCGCCGTCCACGGCAGCCTCCGGCCCTTCGGGGCGCACGGGGGGACCCACCCGGAAGGGCATCCCGGCATCGATTTCCTCCTGGACGGCGCCGACACCCGCGGTGAAATCGCCGTCAAGGCCTCCTTCTCCGCCGAGATCGTCTCCATCACCCCGGAAACGGATTTCCCCGGCAGTTCCTGCATCGTGCTGGATTCGGCCTGCGTGGAGGTGAACCTGTGCCACGTGCGCCTGGACCCGTCGCTCAAGGAAGGCGGCTCGGTGGCGCGGGGCCGGAAGCTCGGGACCGTGGGCCTCATCGCGGAGGAGGGACGCTACGCCCTGCACTTCGGCGCCTATTCGGGGAGGGACGCGGACCTGGTCTGCCCGGCCGACTTCCTGGATCCGGACAGCGTCCGCTGCCGGTTGGGATCGGCCGCGGGGGGCAAGGCCCCGGCCGATTGCGGATACGCCCCGGGTACGGTAACCTTAATGGGACGTTCGGAATACGCGGAGCGATTCCGGCGCGCGCTTTCGGTGCAATGCGCCGACGGGAGCACCCAATCCTTCGCTTTGCCGGAAGAAAACGCCCTTTGCAACCCCCGCCTGCCCCCTACGGACCGGGCGCGCATGGAAGCCTGCCTGGGCTCCGCCTGCGCCGGCGTTTGGTGATTTGGCCCAATTTCTACCGTTTCGACAGTTTTGTCGGTTCAGGTGCCATCCCGGGAGCGCAGGAATCCGATCGGACAGGTGATTTGTGGTTTTTGAGTCTCTAAAATCCTTGAATTCAAGCCGTTTTGGCCCGTTCGCAGTGAAATTCCCAAGGTTTTAAACTTCGTGGCCGCATTATCTTATAATCCAAGGGGAGCGCGGCCAATCCAGCGCGGTTCCACGGGGAAAGCGAAATAGGAATGAAACCCGGCTCAGCCTTGGGCGCTGTTTGGGCCCTGACGGTCATCGTCCTCGCTCCGCTCCAGGCCCAGAATCTGGGTCTGGGAACGGGCTCGCGCGCCGCGCGGGAGGACTCGGCGGCCCAGGAACCCCGTTTCGACCGGCCGGACGAGGCGTCCGCCCCCCGGAAAAGCCAGCTCAACAAGCGCCTGGGCCTGACCGCCAGGCGCAATGCCGCCTTCGACCCCAAGGTGTTCGAGGCGCGCGGGCGGGAACTGCAAGGGCAATTCTACGAGATCGGCACGCCGGCCAACCCCAAGCAATATTCCGGCGAGCAGACCGCAGCCGGCGCCTCCGTGGCGCAGCGGAAAAACGGCTCGCGCCAATGGCTGACCTGGGTGGGGATAGCCGGAGTGGCGGGCGCGTCCGCCGGCGCCATCGGCTACCTGCTCATGAGCAACGCCCATCCGGCCACGGCTCCGTCGGAGATACCCCTGAACCTGGACGACGGACCATGACGGCCGGGCCCGCCGGCGTCCGCGCGTCCGGAAAGCTTTTCTTCGCCTCCATGGCGGCGGCCCTGTCGCTGTTCCTGGGCGGCTGCCAGACGACGGATCCCCCTCCCGCGGAAACCGTCCTCTGGCTGAAGCTGAACGACTCCCTGAGCCGATACGATCTGGTGGTCGTGCAAATCCTCAACCGCCAGACCCAGGAAGTGATGGGGATGCTCTGGAACAAGCCGCTGCCCAATCCCGCCAAGGACATTCCCGGGTACCCGCTCAAGTCCCTGGCGAACCAGCCGTTCATCGTGAAGGTGACGGGCTACAAAGCGATGGGGCAATTGGCCCTGGAAACCCTCATCTATTACGAGAGCGGGAAGAAGTCCGTCCTGCATACCGATCTGCCTCCGCTCAGGCCCGTCAACGGGCTGGTGAAGCTGGTCCCCTCCACCGGCACCATGTCCCCGGCCTTCAACAGGGACTCCCTGGAATACAAAGTGACCCTGCCCTCGGGCGCCGACTCCGTATCCTTCGCCCTGCAGGCGGAAAACCCCGCGGCCGTGATCTCCTTCGGCGGCGCGACCGTGGCCTCCGGGGCGTCGGCCCCGAAAAGGGCCGTAGGTACCTCGCCGGATACGGTCAAGGTGATGGTCACGGATCTCTCCACGGGCACGGCCGCCACCCGGACCTATACCCTGGTCCTCTTCCCCACCCCGCCGCCGGGACTGTACCTGTCCGGCATCAAGCCCACCTTCGGATCCTTGTTCCCCGACTTCACCCCGGAGAGCCAGATCTACACCCTCCATCTCCCGTCCAATGTCGACACCGTCGCGTTCTTCCTCACGCCCGCCGATGCCAGCACCATGACCATGACCATCAACCAGAAGGCCATCTTTCCCGGAGCCAAATCGGAAGTCTTCAAAATCGAAAAGAACCTGGCCTACCCCATCCAGATCTTCGTCTTCCGCGGCTCGGAGATGAGCTTCTACCAGGTGACCATCACCCGCGACGATTGACCCCTCCGCCGCGCGATAACCTTCGCGTTCCCCGGCATCCGCGTTTTACGGCACTAGTCCTCGGGCCTCTCTATCAAGTTACGAAGAGGCGGATAGAAGTGGTGTTTAATAGGTATGAGCCAGAGAAAAGGACATCCCCAGAGCATCATCCACCTCAATCCCTCGGAACGGGTCCAGGTGGAAAACCTATTGC
>DATENA010000218.1:0-10978 GCA_035275285.1 Fibrobacteria bacterium
GTTGAAGAAAAAACACAAAAACTAATTCCAAACCGATCCTAGGTTTTTTCTTCAACTCCCGAACCCCGACTTGATGCCGGTCCAAGGACCGAGGTCCCAAGTCCGCAACCAACCATGTCCCGCAGCTCTTAGACCACTTAACGGGTCAACTGCACCGGCTGCGACAGGAACTTCTTCGGCTTGAGATTGAGACGGGCGTATTCGGAGGCCTCTTCCGCGGTCGCGAAACGGCCCAGGCGGACCTGGTAGATGGGTTTGCCGCCGCGGCTGGACTCGAGGAGCTCGGGCGACAGGCCCAGCTTGGCGAGGCTTGCCATCATGGCCCGGGCATTGGCGGCCTGGGAGAAAGCGCCCAGCTGCAAAGTGTAGCCGGCCGCGCCGCCGGGGTTCGGTAACGTGGGCGTTTCCGTAGCTTTCCGGAGACTGTCCGCGGGCCCCGGTTCCGGGACCTTGGGCGCCATGGCCAGGGAGTCCTTAGCGGGAGGGAGGGCCGGCCGCGGCAGGCCGGATCCGGATTTCCACCGCGAGGTGTCCACCCCGGCGTTCAGCTTCCGAAGATAGCGCGCTTCCGGCGATTGCGGATAGCGGCCCACCAGGCGGGCCATCAGGCTTTTCTCCTCCCCGCGGTCCACGCCCTGGCGGAGCTGGGCGGCCAGCAGCAGGAGCGGGCTTTGCTCTTCCTCCGGCGCCTTCTCCAGGGCCGTGCTCGCGGCCTGCCATGCGCCGTCGCGATCCCCCATGGCGGCCTTGGCCTTGGCCAGGCCCTCCAGGGCGAGCGGATGGTAATAGTCTTCCGGCTTCGAGCCGTCCAGCATCTTCTGGAACCAGACGGCTCCCGAATCGAGATAGGCCAGCCTGTCCGGCCGGCCCTGGGCCAGGGAAAGGCAGGCGTTCCCCATCCAATATTGGGCCGGTTGCTTCCAATCGCCCGCGGGATAGAGCCTCAGGTAGTCCCGGAAAAAAGGGATGGCCAGGTAGTATTTGCCCGCCGCGTAATGGAACTGTCCCAGGCGGAAAAGGCTTTCCTCCGCTTCCGGAGAGGTGCCGCCGGACTTGATGGCCTTCTTGAAATAGCCCGCGGATTCCTTGCCGTCGGGACTGAGCTTGCCCATCATCAGAAGCAGGAAAGGGTTTTCGGGATCTCCGGCCAGGGCGGGTTTGCACACCGAGAGGGCGGAGTCCAGCAGGCCTTTGCGCGCCAGGGAAAGGATTTCCTCCCGGTCGGCGGCGGAACGCCCGGCGGCCGGGTTCGGCTTGTGGACCGGCGGGGTTTTCGCGGGCGGCGCAGGCATGGCCGGAGCGGCGGGCGGCATGGCCGCGGCAGGCGGGGCCGGGGGATCCAGCTTGGCCGGTTCCGGATGGTCCGCCAGGGAGGCGGGCGCGGGAACCGGAGCGGCGACGAAGGCGAAAACCAGGAGGGCGGCCGAGACCGCGGCGGAGGGGCGGATGCTGGGGGAGTTCACAGGCCGAGACGTTTCTCCAAATCCTGGCCGGGCGGAAGGGGCTGCGGAGCGCCCGCCGCGGCCGCGTGGATGCGGTTCAATTCGGTTTGCAGCCGGGCGGCTTCCTGCGTCTTGCGGCGCAGTTCCCGCTTCAGGACGATGTCCCTGGGCATGTCGATAACCATGTAGACCAGCAGGCCCGCCAGGAAGCACAGCACCAGCCAGAAACCCAGCACCATGGACACCGGTTGGCTGAGGAACACCAGGTCCACGCGCTGTCCCAGATAGGTCTGGTTGCGGAAGGCGAAGACGCCCAGCAGGAGGATGAAGGCCAGCAGGAGGAACCGTTTGAAATACTTCACAGGCGCTTCCCTTGGCAGGCCGTGATCGCGCCCCGCAGGACCAGGCCGCTGCGGGAAAGGATGCGCGCGGGGACCAGGGATCCCCTGTCCAGGCCGGGCGCGTCCGGGACGATGACCTTCTTGCAGCAGCCGGTCTTGCCGATCCACTCGTTCTTGTCCCGGGAAGAGCGATCCTCGATGAGGATTTCCTCCACCCGGCCCGTCATCGCGTCCAGGTTCCTTTCCGTGATGCCCATCTGCAATTGGACCAGGCGTTCGTGCCGGTCCTGCTTCTCGGCGGCCGTGAGCGTCTCGCCTTCCGCGAAGGCCGGCGTGCCCTCGCGCGGGGAATATTGGAACATGAACGCGCTGTCGAACCCCACTTCTTCCACCAGCGAGAGGGTTTCCAGGTAATCCGCTTCCGTCTCGCCCGCGAATCCGGTGATGATGTCCGTGGTCAGCCCCACGTTGGGGATGTTCGCGCGGATCTCGCGCACTATCTCCAGGAAGCGCTCGCGCGTGTATTGGCGGCGCATCTTCTTCAGCATGGCATTGGATCCGGATTGCACCGGCAGGTGCACGTGGTTGCAGACCTTTTCCGATTCGGCCATGGCGCGGATGGCGTTGCCATCGAAATGGCGGGGATGCGGGGACGTGAACCGGATGCGTTTCAGTCCCTCGACGCGGTTGAGCTTGCGCAGCAGGGAGGCGAAATCATCCCCGTCCGTGCGGTAGGAATTCACGGTCTGGCCCAGCAGGCACACTTCCCGCACGCCCTCGGAGACGGCGCGCTCCACCTCTGCGACGATGGACGCGGCTTCCCGGCTCCGCTCCACGCCCCGGACCGTCGGCACGATGCAGTAGGCGCAGCGCTTGTTGCAGCCTCGCATGATGGTGATGTGGCAGGTCACGGCGGAATCCAGCCTGGCCATGATGCCGTCGTAGTTCTCGAAGGCGTTCTGCTCGGTCAGGACGGCCGGGGCCTCGGCCTTCTCCCGGAACAGCAGAGCCTCCAGCTCCCGGTAATTGTCCGGACCCACCACGTAGTCCACGTGGTCCAATTCCACCGGGATCTTCTCCCCGTGGTTCTGGGCCATGCAGCCGATCACGGCGATGCGCACGTCCGGGTTGCGGCGCTTGTAATGCCGCATGGCGGCGATGCGCGCATAGGCCCGGTCCTCCGCGCCGCCGCGGATGGAACAGGTGTTGACGATCAGGACGTCCGCCTGCCCGGCGTCTCCGGTGGCGGCCATGCCTTTTTTCTCCAGCATGCCGCCGATGAGGTTGGAATCGTACACGTTCATCTGGCATCCGAAGGTGGCCAGGAAATACTTTCCGCCTTTCCCGATCATGGACGGCCTCCCCGTTCTCCCGGCCGCGCCGCCAGGGCCGCGATGGCCCGGGGCAGGTCGGCCATGGCTTCGAAAACCGCCTCCGGGTTCTCCTTGAGCAGGGCTTCCCGCGGCGCCAGGCCTCCGATGAAGCCCAGGAAACGGGTGCCCGCGCGCTTGGCCACCTGCAAATCCTGCAGGCCGTCCCCGATCACCAGGGTCTCTTCCGGCCCCACGCCTTCCTGCTCCATGATCTGCCGGAGCGCGCCGGGATCCGGTTTCTTTCCGAAAGGATTGTCGCCGCCCACCACGCGGACGAAGCGGCCGGCCAGGCCCAGGCCGGCGAGGATCTTCCCGGCCGGCGCGTCCGGCTTGTTGGTCAGGAGCGCCTTGCGGTAGGCGGAGAGCTTTTCCAGGGAGGCGGGCACTCCCGGGTAGGCTTGGGTGGCCTCCAGGCAATGATCCCGGTAATGTTCCAGGAATGCCTCCAGGGCGCCGTCGATTTCACCGGCGGAGGTTTCTCCGTTTCCCGAGGCCATCAGGCTGCGGGTGATCAAGGTGCGCGCGCCGTCGCCCAGGAAGCCGACCACCGTGCCGAGGGGCAGGGGAGAGTGGCCGGCCAGGGTGAGCGCATGGTTCACGGATACGGCGAGATCATGGCTGGTGTCCGCCAGCGTGCCATCCAGGTCGAAAACTAATAGCTTTAACACCCTAGAAAGATAAACTTCCTTGATGGACCCGGCCAGGGACGGTATGCGCTTCCTTCTCTCCATCCACGACGTCTGGCCGGGGAACTTTCCCCTGGTGGCGGGATACCTGGCCCGTTTGCGATCCTTGGGCGCCGCGCGCATCGCCTTGCTGGTGGTCCCCGCCTACCATGGGCGCGCCCCCATGGACGGGAACGCCGAATTCCTCGCCTGGCTGCGGGAGGAAAGCCGGGCGGGAACGGAGCTGCTCCTGCACGGATACCATCATCGGACGATCGAAAAGGTGGAGGGAACCGCCTATCGCGGCCGGCGCAATGCTTACGGCCGCTGGGTCAATCGCCGCCTGGTCGCGCAGGAAGCGGAGTTCTGCGGCCTGCCCGCGGAAGACCGGGAAAGGCTGCTGGACCTGGGGCTGGCCAGTTGGCGGCGCGCGGCCCTGCCCCTGGCCGGGTTCGTCGCCCCCACCTGGCACGGTTCCCCCCCGCGCGGGAGTCTGCTGGGGCGCGGATTGGATCTGTGGGAAACCCGCTTCCGCGTGCACAGCCTGGCGCGAGGCCGATCCCGGTTCGCGCCTCCCTTGGCCTGGAGCCTTTCCAAGGGAACCGGTGTTCCGGAGTTGTCCGGGGGCCGGGCCTGGCTGCAAACCCTGATCAAGCTGCCGGTGATGAAGGTGGCCATCCATCCCGGAGATCTCGTGGGCGATGCGGCCGTCCGGGTGCTGGAAACCGTGCTGGCCGCGGGAACCAATAGCACTTATGCCGGGCTTTTCGGTCCTTTGCAACCTGGTCCCGGGTTCAGCAATCCCTGAAGGAGAAACTGAAGATCCTGCGCCGGGAGAGGGTGGGAATCGCCCGCTTCGACAAGGAAATCGATCGGGTCATCCAGGTCAACCTGCACGCTTTTCCGCTCACGCGCAAGCCCAAGGAGGGCATGCGATGGGAAGGGGTCCGGCCATGCCGATGGGGAAGGCGTGCGCCCCGCTTTTACGGCTCCGTGACGGTGACGGTGACGGTGGCGGAGTCCGTCACCAATCCGCTCTTGTCGTCCTTGGCGACGACCTTCGCCGTGCCCGCTTTGACCCCCACGATTTGCTGGCTCCGGATCACCTTGGCCACGCCGGGATCCGAACTCGCCAAGGTGAAGAAGGTATAGGGCTTGGTGGTGGTGGTGCGGCCGTTGGGGTCTTGGAAGGTTTTCGAAACCACCCAAAGGACGCTGGTGTCTCCGACGGCCAGGCTGAGGTCGCCCGGCGATTCGATCTCCAGTTTGGGGGCATCCGTGGAGTCGGTGGCGCAGGCGAAGAGGCCCCATCCTATCGCCCCCGCCGCCAGCGCGCGCAAAATCAACTTTTCCATGCCGCCTCCATTCCCTTTTCCTTGATGTTCCGATTCGACGCTCGCGGGGCCGTTTCCGTTCCGTCCGGGATTTTTTCCGGGGCCGGGACGCAAGGAAAGGTAAATATGCTTTCATCCCCGGCGCGGGCGGCGGATGAAATTTCCCGCGCCGGGGACGGGAAGCTATATTCGGGCGAGGATGGGCGGTACCATGATCAAATCCGCGTTGGCCTTGGTGCTGGCCGCGCTTTGCTGTTCCGCCGCCGCGATTCCGGCGTCCGGGTCGGCTTCCGGGACGGCCGCCAAAGCGGACAGCACCAACCGGTGGGGATACGGATACGACTCCCTGCTCCTGGACCTGGCGGAATGGCGCAAGCATCCCGAGGTCAGGATCGACTCCATCGGCGCGAGCGTGCAGGGACGCGCCATCTGGATGGTCTCCATCACGGACGCGGGCGACAGCCTGGGTCCCGTGGACGATTCCTCCTCCAAGAAGCGCCGGATCTTCATCCACGCGCGCACCCATCCCGCCGAGGTGCAGGCCCATTACGTGGCCAAGGAGGCCATCGCCATGCTGCTGGACTCCGGCGCCAAGGCGGAGGAGTTGAAACGCGGATTCATTTTCAACATCGTCCCCATGTACAATCCGGACGGCGTGGAGCTGGGGCACGCCCGCCTCAACGCGCACCTGATGGATCTGGAAGTCAATTGGAACAAGGGGGTGCTGGAGCCGGAAGTGACCGCCTTGAAGAAACAATTCGAGGCTTTCCAGGCCTCTCCCGTCCCCGTCGAAGTGGCCCTGAACCTCCATTCCGATCAATACAATTGCACCCGTTTCTTCTTCTTCCATTTCGCGGCGGGCACGTCCCCCTATTATGAGAACCTGGAGAGGGCCTTCATCGGCGGGGTGCAGTCCCATTTCCCGGGAGGCATCAAGAACTGGGACTTCGTGCGGAGCTGGGGCGACTCCACCGAGACCAAGTACCCGGAAGGGTTCTGGTGGAAGACCCGGAAGGAGGACGTCCTGGCGCTGACATACGAGGACACCAACTGCCCCAATGCCGGGCGGTTCGACAGCACGGGCCGGGCCCTGGTGCTGGGCTCCTCGGATTTCCTCAGGAACCGCTGGCAGGTGGGGGTGAAGCGCTTCGCCCGCGACGTATCCCGCATGTTACTGCTCCCCGGGGGCGTGCGCATCGCGGGGGAAGCCCCGGGCTCCCGCTGGGAGTTGAACGATCTCCGGGGACGGCGCCTGGCCGGGGGCGTTCTGGGTGCCGGGACCGTCCTTATCGCCTGGAGCGAATTGCCCGCCGCGCCCATCCGCATCCTTTCCATCGCCCGCCGCTCCGGGCCCGCCGAGCGGATCCGGTTGCCCGTCCGGCCGGAATAGCCCTGCGTGGGGGCGGCTCGGGGAAACGGAACCGCGAAGATCCGGAAAACCCCGGAGGCTCTTTGGGGCCTTGTGGGAATTTTGGGGAAACGAAATCCGGACAGGGCTTGACTGGGTGGCGGGTTAAGGTACTTTTCGTTGGCATGAGCTCCCCCTTCCGCGAATCCCCATCGGCCTTACGGGCCCTGCCGTGCGCATTGGCCCTGGCGGCCGCCTGCCTGTTGCTCCCGGGAGCCGCGTGGGGCGGGATTTCCGATCGGATCGCGGCTGAACTCGGAGCGCCTTTGGAAGGGGCCGGCCCCGAGACTCCGGCCGCCGCGGAGCAACCGCCCGCCTCCCTGGAAGCCGCCGCGCTCCGCGGCGCGCCCGCTTCGCCCTCCGCGCCGCCGGCGAAATCGCTCCATGCCAAATCGCTCCATGCCTCTTCCGGCGCGTACGGAGAACATGCCCCCCTGGCCCTGTTCTCCGTGGGATCCCTGGCGGTGGGCGGCATCTTCTACGGCATCAACGCCTCCATGCACCGGTCGAACGTAGGCTATACGGCGGGAGATCGTTCGCAACTCGCCTCCGCGGCGGGCTTGGCGGGCCTGACCGCCTTGCTGGCCGCGGGTTCCTATTACTACTACGCCCACAAACGCCCGGACGATTCCGCGGACCGGGACGCCGAGGCGGGCGCGGTCGGAGCGGATGGAAGCCCGGACAAAAGCGCGGCATCCCGCCCCTGGGGCGCCCGGCTGACCGGCGGCGTCTCTCCGGACGGCGCCATGAGCATGGGCGCCCTGCTCACCCTGCCCCTGCCTTCCCTTTCCCGGTAATTTTTACTTTCTTGGGGAGAGGCTGGCTTTCCGGGCGGACGTCCCGGACGCCCGGAGCATGAGCCATGATGACCGCGGAAGAACTCCAAGACAAGCTTAAGAACGTCAAGATCAACGGCGCCGCCTGCTCCTACACCCTGGAGAAATGCGAGCGCCTGGTCCCCTTGATCAACTCCATCAACGAGATCAAGAAGCTCCGCAACGCCGTGATCCTGGCCCACTCCTACGTGGCTCCGGAGATCGTGTACGGCGTGGCCGATTTCACGGGCGATTCCTACGGGCTCAGCAAGGACGCCATGGGCACCACCGCCTCCACCATCGTGTTCGCGGCGGTGCGCTTCATGGGCGAGACCGCCAAGATCCTCAACCCGGAAAAGGAAGTGCTCATCCCCGGCAAGGACGCCGGATGCACCCTGGCGGACGCCGTGACCGGCGCGGACGTGCGGGCCCTGCGCGCGAAGTTCCCGGACCATGCCTACGTGTGCTACATCAACACCACGGCCGAAGTGAAGGCCGAATGCGACGTCTGCGTGACCTCCTCCAACGTGTACGACATCGTCCAGGCCATCCCCAACGACAAGATCTATTTCCTGCCGGACAAGCTGATGGGCCGCAACCTCCGGGACGAAATGGCCCGCCGGGGCGTGGCCAAGGACATCAAGCTGTACGAGGGCACGTGCTACGTGCACGAGGAGTACGATCCGGAGATGATCCGCTTCATGCGCGTGAAGTTCCCCAAGCTGGAAGTGGTGACGCATCCGGAATGCGCGCCGGAGGTGGTGCGGGCCTCGGACTACGTGGGCAGCACTTCCCAGATGCTCAAGCACGTCTCCCGGTCCAAGGAGAAGGACTTCCTGGTGCTGACCGAATGCGGCCTGGTCTCGCGCTTGCAGACCGAGCACCCGGAGAAGAACTTCGTCGGCGCCTGCACCATGTGCCGGTACATGAAGTCCAATTCCCTGGAGGACATCCTGCGCGTCCTGATCAAGCCCCGCCCGGAGGACCGCGTAGTCATCGAGGAACCGGTGCGCAAGCGCGCCCTGGCCTGCATCGAGGAGATGTTCCGCTATACCGAAGGCTCCGTGCCGCGGAATGCCTAGCCACGCCTTCCGCATCCACGGGGCCGGGTGCGGCCTGGCCGATTTCATCCACGGCGACGTCGATTTCGCATCCCCTCGCATCCTGCCTTACCATGCCCGGGTCCCCGGGGACGGGGGCCTGGAAATGGGCAAGGTGATCTTCCTGGAGGACTTGCTGCGCTTTTCCCGGCTGCGCCGCGCCGAAGGCCGGGCCACCGCGGAGACCTGGGAAGGCATTCTCGCCGATCTGACCGGTCCCGGCGCCCCGGCTCCGGCTTTCAACGTGGGCGGTCCCGCCGCGGCCAGCCTGACCGCGGCGGCGCAACTCCTCCGCCCATCGCGCACGCCCGTCGTTTTCTACGGCATTTCCGGGGACGACGGCCAGGCCGCGCGCATCCGCAGCCTGCTGGCGCAAACCCCGCTGGACATGACCTGCTTCCGGCGGCGGCCGGGCCGCACCCCTTGCGCCCACGTCTTCAGCGATCCGCGGGCGGACGGCGGCCGCGGCGATCGGTTTTTCATCTATCGCGAAGGCGACGATTTCCCCTGCGAGGACGCCTTCCAGGGGGAAAGCTTCTTCCAGGCGGCGATCAATCTCTACGCGGGCACGGCGGAAGTGCCCTCCCTGCACCGGTCCTTGCCCGCCATGCTGCGGAAGGGGCGCCGCCGGGGCGCCTTGAACGTGGTCGGGACGGTTTTCGATTTCGCGGCCGAGAAGGCTTCGCCCGGAAAACCCTGGCCGATGGGGGAGGGCGACGCCTTTCCTTTCGTGGATTTGCTGGTGGCGGACGCGGAGGAGATCCGGGGCCTCTCCGGGATGCCGGGGCTGGAAGCGGGCGTGGACGCCCTCATCGCCCGGGGCCTCACCTCCGTGGTGGCGACGCGGGGCGCGGACCCGGTCTATTACCGTTCCATCGGCGGCGTTTTCGGCGAGTGCAGGGGCCACGCGCCCGTCCGGCAGGACCTGGCCGCACTGGCGCGGGACCGCCAAGGTAACCCCGGTGATACTGCGGGGGCGGGGGACAATTTCCTGGGAGGCCTGCTGGCCGACCTGATCCTGCAATTGCTGGCGGACGACTTCTATCCCAAGGGAGAAACCCACGTGGACCGGGAACTGCTGGAAGTCAGCCCGCTGCGCCTGCGCAGGGCCATCGAATTCGGCACCGCCGCCGGCGGCCTGGCCGGCCTTCAGACCGGGGGCGTGAGGATCGAAAAGACCACGGGAGAATACTTGGGCCGGGTGAAGGCTTTGCTGCCGCAGGGGGTTCGGCCGTGGTAAGAAAAGAGATTTTCGAAAAAGGGTGGATTGGAGTTGAAGCTTCGCCGCTCGTAGGTGGATCGCGTCGGGGGTCGGGAGTCGGGAGTCGGGGGCGAAAACCGGGGATCGCTCGAACCCTGTTCAGAGCGCGGTTTTCGCATTTTCCTCTCTTAACCCCCGACTCCCGACTCCCGACTCCCGACGAAACGTCAATAAAATGTTTCGTCGCCTCTGATTCTTCCTCCGATTCCCTCCCCTCCTTTTCTTCTTCCCCCTCCGAGGTCCCATGACCAACCGGCTCTTCATGACCCTCAACATCCTCGTCAGCAGCCTGGCGGTCGCCTTCCTGTTCTGGCTCATCTACCTGCGCAAGGGCGGGGGAGAGCCGTCGTCCTTGGCCTTCCTGCCCGCGGTCAATGCGGCCTTGAACGCGACCACGACGGTGTTCCTGTTGCGGGGCTGGTTCGCCATCAAGGCCGGGAACCGCGCCTTGCATGCCTTCTGCCAGAAGACGGCGTTCATCGTCTCGGCGGTGTTCCTGGTCTGCTATATCGTCTATCATGCCGTGCACGGAGACACCCGGTTCCCGGGCCAGGGGATCATCCGGCCCGCGTATTTCTTCATCCTCATTTCGCATATCCTCCTCTCCATCGCGGCCTTGCCGATGATCCTCGCCACTTTCTTCTTCGCCCTGTCCGGCCGGTTCGCCGCGCATCGGAAATTGGCCCGCGTCACCTTCCCGATCTGGCTTTACGTTTCCATTACCGGAGTGGTGATTTTCGTCGTTTTGAAAGCGTACACCTGATTTCGCCTCCGCAGCGGCCGGAAAACGCGCCGGGTCGGAGGAGCCCGAGTCCATAGCCATCCCCAGGGGAATTTCATACGTTTCCGGTCCGATCATGAACCTGAAAACAGCATGACTTCCGATTCGCGGGACCGGTTCCGGGCCATCCTCCACGCCTACGGAATCCTCCTCTCCTTGGCCACCTTCCTGCTGCTGTTCGCCGGCGGCATGGTCACCAGCACCAACTCCGGTTTGTCGGTTCCGGATTGGCCCACCACCTTCGGCCGGAATATGTTCCTGTTCCCGCCTTCCATGATGAAGGGGGGCATCTTCTACGAGCATGGGCACCGTCTGTTCGCTTCCCTGGTAGGATTCCTTACCATTGGTAACTGCCTGGCGCTTTGGTTCCTGCAAAAGCGCAGGTGGTTGGGGTGGGTGGGAACCTTCGCCCTGGTGCTGGTCGTCGTCCAGGGAGTGCTGGGGGGATTGACCGTCCG
>DATENA010000219.1:0-28372 GCA_035275285.1 Fibrobacteria bacterium
CGGCCGCGGGCATCCCTCCCTGCAAAGCCTGGCGCGGGAGATCCAGCGTTCCATCCGCTTCTATCTCAAGGAAAGCGGCCAGCCCCGCCTGGCAAGCCTGGCATTGGCCGGCGGAGGCGCGGCGGATCCGGGGCTGCGGGACTATTTGCAACGCGAGTTGGGAGTGCCGTTGGAGGCGTTCGACCCGGCGGTGGGACGGGGAACCGATGCGGCGGACCGCAGAGCCGGTCCGGCTGACCCCAAAGCAGATCCGGGATTCGCGCAGGCGATTGGCATGGCCATCAGAGGAGTGTATGAGTTTTTTCCGCATCAATTTAAATAGGCTGGCGGACCCCACCGCGGCCCTCCGCAAGGAGCGGCGGGAAAGCTACGCCTTCCTGGCTCTGGCGGGGCTGTTCGCGGCGCTGACGGTGACGGCGGGCCGGTACAACGGGGCCATGGAAAGCAAGATCCGGGAACTGCGAGGCCTGCGGTCCGACCTGAACTCCCAGATCGAGGCCTTGGAACGGGATTCGGATTTCGTCAGCGAAGAGGACGTGCGCGCCCTGCACGATCTGGACCGGGAGCGCATTTTCTGGACCCGCAAGCTGGTCTCCCTGGCCGGGCTCACCGGCGACAAGATCGTGTTCACCGGCATCCGCTATGACCAGGGCAAGCTCAGCTTGGAAGGGGTGGCCCAGGCCGGCACCGTCGGGCGCGGGGAAGGCGGCAACAAGTTCGAGCTGGTCTCGGCTTTCATCGATCGCCTGCAAGCCTCGGCGGATTTCGCCCGGGATTTCCGCAAGGTGGAATTCCTGTCTTCCAAGCGGGTGGACTTCCAGGACCAGACGCTCTTGAGCTTCGAGGTGATATGTCTGCCGAAATGACCCGCCTGGGCAACCGGAACCGGATCCTGTTCTGGTCGGGCCTGGGCGCCTCGGCCCTGCTGGCGCTGATCCTGGCCGTGCAGGTGTTCGCCATCGCCCGCCCCAAGCCCCAGCGCATCAAGTCCCTGCACAAGGAGATCAAGGGGCTGGAGGAAAGGCTGATCAGCGCCCAGATCACGTCCCGCAACCTGGACCAGGTCCAGAAGCTCATCCACCGCAACCTGGCCATTTCCGATCAGGACGATCTCGCCCAGGGCGCGTCCCTGAACTTCCTGATGGACCTGCACCGGGTGCTGGACAACCTGCGCATCACCGTGGTCAGCCTGGAGCCCAAGCCGGTGCAGAGCGCCGGCCGCTTCGTGGAAACGCCTTACGATCTGGAGATCCTCTGCGATTACCGCCGCCTGTGCGAGCTGGCCGCCAAGATGGAGAAATCCCCCCGCCTCATCTCCATCACCCGTTTCGAGGTGGACAATTCCATGGAGGATTTCGTATCGCGCGGCGAGGAGGCTTCCGCGGATCTGGGGCAATGCCGCGTGCGCATGCGCATCACCACCCTCACCTGGGTGAGGAAGTCCTGATGGAGCGGAACAAACGGCGTCTGGCGTTCCTGCTCGCGTTGATATCGGCCGCCTTGGCGATCAAGGTCGCCATGGTGCGGTCGGAGTCGAAAAAGCTGCTGGCGCGGCGGATCCCCGAGAGCATCGGCATGGCCGATTCGGTGAAGGCCATGGTGGTGCGCCTGGAGGCGGACCTGGCGGAACGCGCCGCCTTCGAGCCGCCGGAGACGAAGGATCCACTGGCCCTGGGCCGGGTGGTCCGCATGCCGGTGCGCAAGCCCTCCGGCAACGAGATGGCCGAAGGCGGCCGGATGCGGCTGTCCGCGACCATGCTGTCCCCGGGGAACTTCCTGGCCATCATCAAATACAAGGGCCAGAGCCATACCCTGGCCGTCGGAGACAGCCTGGACCACCGGGTGGTCAGGTCCATCGACAAGCGCACCGTCGTCCTGGAATACCAGGGCAAGTCCCTGGTGCTGGTGAACGAACCCGCGCCCCGTGCCGAGGTCCAGACCGAGGGAAGCGCGAAAGCGCGGCTGGGACGATTGGAGGATCTGGAACTGTGACGATAAATACGCATGCATCTCCGAACCGCCCGGGCTCCGCCCCGGCGCGCGCCCTCGCCTGGTCCGCCTTCCTGGCCTGCGCGGCGCTGTCGTCCGCCCTGCCGCAAACGCCCGCGGACAAGCCTTCCGGCGCGGACAAACCTCCCGCCGCCCTCCCGCGCAAGGAGGACCCGGCCAAGCCCGGCCAATTGCAGGTGCAGACGACGGGCGAGTCCAAGGGCCTGCAGACCCCCGTCACCCTGGACGCGGACGATGCGTATTTGCCCAAGGTGCTGGCGGCGCTGGCCGAACGCAGCGGCTACAACGTCGTGGCCGGGCCGGAGGTGAACAACCAGCAGCGCATTTCCATCCATCTCCGGGAAACGCCCATCGAGGAGGCCATCAACCTGGTGGTGCGGGCCGCCGGCCTTTCCTACGAGATCGTCGGCAATTCCTTCCTGGTCTCGGGCCATGAGAACCTCAAGAAGGAAGTGGGCCTGACCCCTTACCTCATCGAGCTGGAATACGCGCGCGCGTCCGAGGTCAAGCTGCTGTTCAAGGACCTCAGCTCCCAGGTGCAGGTGGACACGGCCCGCAACGCCCTGCTCATCTCCACCAGCCCCAAGACCATCGCCGAGATCCGCAACATCGTCAAGACCGTGGACAAGCCCTCCAAGCAGCTCATGCTCCAGACCCGCGTCATCGAAGTGTCCATCGAGGAGGTGGAGAAGCTGGGCGTGGACTGGGAGAAGCTGTCCCAGATCACCACCATCGTGGCCGAGAACGCGTTCGACCCGGCCCTGGGCGGGGTGACGCCCACGGAAGCCATCCTCGGGAACACCCCGCTGGGCCAATTGCCCGAGAAGCAGGTGTTCCAGAAAATCGACGGCCTTAAGAACGTGGGCCATTTCAGCCGCCAGCTCAGCGCCTTCAACATCACCGTCGATTGGCTCCTGCGGCACAACCTGGCCAAGGTCCTCAACGACACCAAGCTCACCACCCTCAACAACCGGCCCGCGGAGATCTTCGTGGGCGACGTGATCCCTTTCCTGGTCCAGAGCCAGCAGACCGCCCAGGTGGAACGGGAGGAGATCGGCATCAAGGTGCAGATCACGCCCCAGATCAACAACGACGGGTACATCACCGCGAACGTGCGGCCCGAGGTCAGCACGGTCTTCGAACTCATCGACGGCCGCATCCCGCGCAAGAAGATCCGCACCGCCTCCACCACCGTGCTGGTCCGCAACCGGCAGAAGATCTACATCGCCGGGCTCATGAGCGACGACATCTCCACCCGCACCCACAAGCTCCCGTTCTTCGGGGACCTGCTGTTCGTGGGCGGCTGGTTCCGGCACAAGGAGGAGACCGTCAAGAAGACGGACCTGGTCATCGAGATCACCCCCTTCATCCTGAACAACGCGGACGACGTGGACGCGCTGATGGCCGACTCGCTGTTCAAGACCCGCCGCCTGGATTCGGCGGAGGTGTCGCGGGACAGCGCCATCGCCAAGGACCGTGACCACCGCGGGCCCACCCATCTCGTCTCCATGCCTTCTCCGGGCGTCCTCAAGCCCTACCAGTACGTGATCGGCGTGCAGGAGATCTCCCTGGGCCAGCACAACAACCTGCAGGTGACCTATTCCCCGTGGATGGCGGTGGGCCGCCTGCTGCTGGGCGTCAAGTATTCGCCCGCCCCTTCCGTGGCCCTGGGCGTCGGCTGGAACCGCGGCAGCTATCCGGACGAGGGCAAATACGATCTGGGCGACCGCCTGGGCGTCTACCTGTCCAAGGGGTTCCTGGACAGCTGGATCCTGGACTGGTTCGGCACCCTGGACATGCAGCTCGGTTCCTACAACAGCTTCGGCGGCGGCACGGGTTTCAAGCTCAAGTTGTGGACCGGCGTCGCCCTGCTTGCCGAGGCCGGCGAAAGCTACACTCCCGTTACCCCGGAACACCGGCGCTACTGGGACCCCGCCGCCTCGGCCGCCCTGCGCGTCAACTGGCCCTGGCTGCGCGGGCTTTCCCTGGACGGGGGCGCGGTCATGCGTTCGCGCCAATGGCTGTCCAACCCGGCCGGCCCCGCCAACCCGGACCTGCCCTTGCGTGACAACCTCAAACCCTTCTCGCCCATGGTCTATTTCGACCTGGCCTATTCGGGGGTGTTCTGATGCGCGTTCCCTTCCCGGCCGCCCTTCCGCTATCCGCCGGCCTTCTACCATCCATCGGCTTGCTCCTGTCCGCCTGCGACACGCGCAAGCCCATCGATACGGACGATTCCCTGATCCGCCCGCCCATCCTGGAGTTGATGGCGGACAAGGAAGCCATCGGCGTGGACAACGACACCTCCCTGGCCGTGCGCGCCCTGCTGGTGAACGCCTTCCACGGGACCCTGGGCCAGCGGGACATCGAGTTCACCGCCCGCATCGGGTTCATCGTCTCCAAGGCCACCACCAACGACAGCGGCATCGCCTCGGTGCTCTATTACACCCGCAACCGCAACCTGGCCGCCACCGCCCACGACACCCTGACCGCGAGCTTCACCTACGACGGCCCCGACGGCGGGAACCGGGTGACGGACACCCTGGTGTTGCGCCTCATCCCGGGGGCCCCCGCCCAGGCCGACGTGGTGGGCTCCATCGAACTCTCCACCAGCCGCACGGCCGTGCAAGTGAAGGGCTCCGGCACCACCGACCAGGCCGTCATCTCGGCCCGGGTCTTCGACATCAACCGGGCGCGCGTCAAGGACGGGACCAAGGTGACCTTCAGGATCCTGAGCGGACCGGGAGGCGGCGAGACTCTGGGGAACGGCGCCACGGATACGGCCTCGACCAAGGACGGCACCGCTTCGGTGACCTTCCACGGGGGCACCTCCATCGGCGTGGTGGAGATCCAGGCCTCCAGCGGCGGGCAGTCCATCAAGCAATCCCTGTTCACGGTGACCTCCGGACCGCCGGAGCATATAGACATCACCGTGCGGCCGGACAGCCTGGCGACGGCGGGCAACCGCTGGCGCGTGGAAGTCCAGGCGGCCCTGACCGATGCCTATCTGAACCCCGTGAAGGATTCCATCGGCGTACTGTTCAGCCTGGGCGCGGGCATTGTGGACCCCTCCGCGGTATCCGTGCAGGGCAGCGGGTTCACGGGCAATCTCCGTTGCAAAGACACCACCCAAGCGGCCTGCAAGGCGGTTTTCGGTTCGGCCTTCTCCTATGTTTCCTACCGCAGTGACGTAGTCTACGACACGCTCACGCTCAATGCCGAGACGAGCACCGGAAACCGTCCTATCCGGACGACAATCTCCTTCCAAGCGCCATTGCAAAAGCCGGGGGTCAAGGTCGAATATGTCGGCGGCGCCCTCAAGATAAGCAATTCCGAATATTCGGATTCCACGCAGTTGGTGGGGACGCTTACGGATGGGTTCGGATACCTGGTTCCAGGGGCCACCTTGTGCATCTCGGCCACCAGCGGTGAAGCGCCGGCGCCCTGCCAGGTCACCGACATTAACGGAAAGGCGTACTTCAAGGTGATCGTGGATAGAGTTGACAATACCGAGTTGAACGGTGTCAAACCCATCACTGTCACCTTGACCGAAAGCAGATCGGGGGCGCTGGGAACCACGTCCTTCACGGTCATTTTCGAATGACCGCATCGAGAGTTTAACCCCAGCCATCGGAAAAGGGAACCATGTACCCCCTATCGGAACCCATCGGCCAGATCCTCATCAAGCTCCGCCAGGTCACGCCCCAGCAAGTAGAGCAGGCCCTGGAAAAGCAGAAGACCTTGCGCAAGAAACTGGGCGAGATCCTGGTGATCATGGAGGCCGTGGGCGAGGACGCCCTGATGGCCTCCCTGGCGGACCAGATCCAGATCCCCGTGGCCGATCGGAAGCTGCTGCAATCCCCGGCCGCGGATCTGGTGCGGCTGGTCCCGGAGCCTTTCGCGCGGGAGAATTGCCTGCTGCCGCTGCGCAGGGAGGGCGACGCCGTCCAGATCGCCATGGCCGATCCGGAGAACCTGGGGATGCTGGACAACCTGCGCCGCCTGCTCAAGAGCGAGGTCGTCCCCCTTCTCGCCGGAAAGGCCGCCATCGAAGCCGCCATGGACCGGGCCTATGAATCCCAGCGCAAGTCCGGCGAGGTGGACACGGTCATGTCCGGCATCGAGTTCGAGATCATGGACGCGGACGACGGCAAGGCCGTCGATCTGTCCATCCAGAAAGAGGTGGAGGATGCGCCCATCGTCAAGCTGGTCAACCTCATCCTGACCCAGGCTTTGCGGGACCGCGCCACGGACATCCATATCGAGCCCTCGGAGGACCGCATCGACGTGCGCTACCGCGTGGACGGGGCCCTGCAGCAGGCCATGACCGCGCCCATGAAATCGCATCCGGGCGTGGTCTCGCGCCTCAAGATCATGTCCAAGCTCAACATCGCCGAGTCCCGCCTGCCCCAGGACGGGCGCTTCACCCTCAAGCTGCCGGACCGGGGCGTGGACGTGCGCGTGTCCATCCTGCCTTCGGTGGCGGGGGAGAAAATCGTGCTCCGCCTGCTGGACAAGGGATCTTTCGACCTGAGCCTGGCCAATATCGGCCTGGGCAAGGAGGACCTGGCCCTGTTCCGGCGGGCCATCCGCCATCCGTACGGCATCGTGGTCATCTCCGGCCCCACCGGCAGCGGCAAGTCCACTACGTTGTATTCGGCGGTCAAGGAGATCAAATCGGTGGAGGACAACATCGTCACGGTGGAAGACCCGGTGGAATACCGCATGGACGGGCTCACCCAGGTGGCCGTGAGCGAGGCCATCGGCCTTACCTTCGCCGGTTCCCTGCGGTCCATCCTGCGCCAGGATCCGGACAAGGTCCTGATCGGGGAAATCCGCGATCGCGAGACCGCGGACATCGCCCTCAAGCTGGCCTTGACGGGCCACCTGGTGTTCACCACCCTGCACGCCAACGACGCCACGTCCACCATCACCCGCCTGATCGACATCGGCGTGCCGCCCTACCTGGCCGGGTCCTCCCTGGTCCTGGTCATGGCCCAGCGCCTGGTCCGCAAGATTTGCGACGAGTGCAAGGAGCCTTATACGCCCACCGCCGGGGAAATCGAGCTGCTGGGCGCGCAGGCGATCGCGGGCAAAACATTCTACCACGGCAAGGGGTGCAGCAAGTGCCGCAACTCGGGCTATTACGGCCGCACGGGCATTTTCGAGATCATGCACGTGAACCGGGACCTCCGCAGCCTGGTATTCGCCAGCGCCCACCAGGAAGCCATCCGCACCAAGGCCCTGGAAATGGGGATGCGCACCCTGCGGCAAAGCGCCCTGGCCAAGCTTCACGCCGGCGTCACGACCATCCATGAGGTCCTCAAGAACACCGTGGAAGAGGATTGATGCCCGCGTTCCGTTACCTGGCCATGTCCCCCAAGGGCGAACGGATCTCCGGCGAGCTCAAGGCCGAGGCGCTGGAAGGCGCCATCCGCGAGCTCCAAGGCACGGGCCACGTCATCATCTCCCTGGCGCCCAAGGAAGCGGCCTCCGAGGTCGGCCTCTCGCAACGGTTGGCCGCGTCGGTCCACGCCCTCCGTACGCGCGTGCCCCTCAAGGACATGGTCTTCTTCACGCGCCAATTGGCCACCATGTTCTCCGCGGGCATGACGGTGGAACGGGCCGTCAACGGGCTCGCGGCCAACGAGGCGAACCTGCGCCTGCGCAAGATCCTGACGGCAGTGGGAGCGGATCTCCAGAAGGGACGCAGCCTTTCGGAATCCGTGGCCAAGCATCCCGGCGCCTTCGATCGCCTCTACATCTCCCTGATCAAGGCGGGCGAGGCGGGCGGCGCCCTTGGGACCGCCCTGGACCGCCTGGCCGATTACCAGGAACGCAGCGAGGAGGTGCGCCGCAAGGTCATCTCCGCCCTGTACTATCCGGCCTTCGTGATGATCTTCCTCTTCGTCTCCACCTGCGTGCTGGTGCTCAAGATCGCCCCCATGTTCGACAAGGTGTACCGGAGCTTCGGGGCGGACCTGCCCGCGCCCACCAAGGCCCTCATGGCCGGCAGCCGGTTCCTGCTCGACAATCTGGCCCTGGGGGCCTTCCTGTTCCCGGCCGCGGGGGCGGGCGTGTTCTTGTTCTCCCTGAGCGACCGGGGCCGCGCCCTGTTCGACGCCGGCAAGCTCAAGCTTCCCGTGCTGGGCGCCTTGATCCGCGATTCCCTGATGGCCACCTATGCGCGCACCTTCGGCCTGCTGTTGCAAAGCGGCGTGCCGGTGGTGGACTCCCTCACCCTGGTGGCCCAGACCGTGGGCAACACCCTGGTGGCGCAAGGCGTGCATTCCGTGCGGGACCTGATCAAGGACGGCAGCAGCATCCACGGGGCCATGCGGCGCGCCCTGGTTTTCCCCTCCCTGATGGTGCAATTGGTGGCGACCGGAGAGGAGACCGGCGAGGTGGAGAAACTGCTTTTGAAGGCGGCGGAGTACTACGAAAAGAAGGTGGACGCCTTGATCGGGCGGCTCACGTCGGTGCTGGAACCCATGTTGATCGTGCTGATGGGCGTGGTGGTGGGCGCGCTGGTGATCGTGATCTACCTGCCCATCTTCTACCTGGGCATGGCGATGAAGCGCGGGATGAAGTAGCCCGGGCCCGCCCAGGTCCCGGATCCCGTCAAGCCCCGGAGGACCCGGCCCGTTCCACGAATGCGGCGATGGCCTCCCCCGCCAGCTTGTCCACCATGTCGTTGAACGCGTCCCCGGAATGCCCCGCCACCTTCCGGAACCGCATCCCCGCCTTGATCTCCCGGATCCGCTCCACGTAATCCTTGGACACTTCGGCCTTGACCTTCCAGGCTCCGGAGGCCCACATGGCGATGCCGGAATAATCGTGGTGGATGACCGCCCGGTGGCCGTAGCGATGCGCCCATTCCATCGCGCGGATGGCCGCTTCCAGTTCCCCGTCGATATTGCGCGACAGGGCGTCCTTGTCCGTGACCCCGGATTCCCGGGCGATGACTTCGCCGTCCCGGACCGCCAGCCAGGCCCAGCCCGCCCGCTTGCAGAGTTGATGGATATAAGAACCGTCCACGTAGATCAGGATAGAGCCGGCCGGATAGCCCGGGGCGCCGTCGTCCGCTCCGGGGGAAGCGGAGCCGTCCTCCGCCGCCTGGGAGGCTTCGCCCGGCACGCTCAAGGCGATCCAGGCCTGGGCTTCGGCCCGGGTGGCGAAGCCTTTGAACTTGATGTCCGGGACTCCGGAGGTGGCCCGTTGGCAGTCCGGCCAATTGGAGTAGATCCGATGGGCCCCGTCCTTGAAAACCGCCGCGTAGAAATTCTTTTTCGCCAACCCCGCTCCCGTTCCGCGTTCCTTCAGCGCCCCCGGACCAGCATCTTGCGTTTCATGCCTTCGTCCGAGATCAAAGCATAGGAATAAATCCCCGGCGGCGCATGCCGCCCCGCCGCGTCGGTGCCGTCCCATTGCATCACGTAATAGCCGGCGGGCATCACGCCCATCGCCAGGGTCTTGACCACCCGCCCGTCCATGCCCCAAATGGTCAGGCGCGCCGGGCCCTTGCGGGTCAGCGCGAACGGGATGGAGGTGACGGCCGAGACCGGGTTGGGGAAGTTCTGGCCCAGGTCGAAGCGCAGCGGCGTTCCGGCCAGATGGGAGAGGCCCAATGCCCCCGTCAGGCTGCGTTTGGCCAAAGGCATCAGTTCCTCGCCGCCGGCCAGACCATGGACGATGAAGAGGTACTCTCCGGACAGCACGGGTTGCAAAACCACGTCCCGCGAAAAGGACCCGTCCGGCTGCCGGACCAGGGCGTAGGAATGGAATGGATCCTCGTCGTCCGGACCCGGCTTGCGGAAGTCCGGGGCCAGCATGGTGAACCAGGCCGTATCCACGTGGATCGGCCCCGCGGGGACGGCGCTCACCCGGAAACCGCTCCCGTCGAAAAAGATCTGCACGTCCTTCCATTCGGCCATGGGCGATTGATCCTGCTGCGATCCGCCGATGTAGATCCGGGACATGGCGGCCAGGTCCTCGTTCTCCGTGGGCGAATTGTCATTGTCCGCATTGGCCAAGGGATTGGCCTTGTCCTGGCCCATCAGCGTATTGGCATCCGACCAGGCTTTGCCGGCGGACCAGGCCTGGGCCAGGTTCCCGCCTTTGGCGATTTGCTTGAAGAAGGCATAGCTGAAGCTTTGGCCGTTCTGGAAATAGGTCTGCCGGTCCGGGGAAGAGGCCGTGATGACGATGCGGTTCTGGCTCGATGATCTCAGCTTGGGCAGGAAGGAGCCGGAGTAGCAGAAATCCAGGACGATGACGATGGGCGCGGCCAGGGTGTCGGTGACCTTGCCGCCGGCGTCCCGGTTGTATGTGGACAACCACGCGTCCAGGGAGTCCGGCGTCACGAACTCCGTGGGGCTCAGGTAGAACTTCCCGTTCTGCTTGTCCGCCCTTCCCCCGTGGCCGATGAAGGACAGGATCAACGGGACCCCGTTGCGCAACCGCGGTTTATAGGAGAGGATGCGTTCCTTCAGGTTGGCCGCGGTCATCCGGGTCTCGTCCACGATGCCGCTGTTCTGGTGGTAATCGCCGCCGATAGTCTGCCAGCCGACGGGGTTGAAATAGGCGATGAGCGAATCCGTGAAGCCCCGCTGGCGGAGCTTGGAATAGGCCCAATTGCAATTGGGGGCGATGTTCTCGAAGAAATACCGGTTGTCGTCGAAATCGGTGCCCGCTACGATCAGGGCCATGCCCACGCCGGTCTGCACCGGGACCCAGGAGGTATCGGAATAGGCGGTGTCGCCTTCATCGTCCACGGCCAGGGCGTAGAAGCCGTGCAACCCCAGTTGCAGGGCGTTGGGATCGAAGGCGGCGTCCTTTTCGCCGCTGATCCTTCCCTGCAGGGTGGAATAGAGGCCGAAGGTCCGGAGGCCGTCATGGGCCGGGTCGGCGTTTTCATCCAGGTCGTAGGCCGTGCAGCGGAAACGCGGATGGTCCGCGCCGCGGAGGATCAGGCCCGCGGGGGATATGGAATCGAGGCGGGCCAGGGGCTTGCGGCTCTTGATGGTCACCGCCGCCATGGCCGGCTGGGAAGTGTCCCCTTCATTGTCCACCACGCGCAGGCTCACGAGATGCGGGCCCATCCCCAGCTGCGCGGGGGTGAGGGTGAAGCCCAAGGCATCCGATCCGATGGGCGCCCCGGAGGCGGACCAGAGATATCGGGTGATGCGATCGCCTTGGCCGGCATTGTCGGAATCGTTCGCCGAGGCCAGGAAGGAAATGGGCGAAGCGGTGTCCCAGAGGATTTCCGCCGGGGCGATCTTTTCGATGCGGCAGAAAGGCAGGGCCGTGGCGGCCCCGGAAAGCGCGATTTCCAGGGGGTTGGCGACGCCGCCGTAATAGATCCGCAGCGCACCGGTGAAATCCCCTCCCGCGGGTTTGCCGGGGGCGAAGGTCACGGTCAATCCCGTATCCGCCTTGGCGGGCAGGCTCGTGAGCGTTCCCGCCAGCCTGAACGCGGGATCCGTGAAGCGGACCGAATCGACCGCCACCGGCAGGTCGCCGGCATTGTTGAGGATCAGGACCAGGTCCCGGACCCCGGTGAGGCCGGTTTTTCCGAAGGCCAGGGAAGGCGCGGCCGGAGTGAGCAGATAGGCGGGGACGGCCACGGCCTCCCGGGAGAATCCGCTCTGGTTCCCCACCCTGTCCTTGGCCGCCACCAGGAAACTGTAGGGCGTGCCGTTCTTGAGGCCGGTGATGGTCTTGGAGGTGACGTGGATGTCGGTGATGGAATCGATCTTGTCCACGGGACCGGCGACGTTCCGCTGGTAGACGAGGTAACACTGGAAATCGCTTTCCGCGGCCGCCTGCCAGGTGAGGACGACCTTGCGATCCCCGGCGACAACGGTGACGGGATCGGGGACGGCCGGAGCGGTCCCGTCCGGAGTGGCGGTGAGTTCGCCGGAATACGGGGAGGCATTGTCCCCCACGTCCACGGCGGAAAGGCGGAAATGGTATTCCTGGCCGTTGGCCAGTCCGGAAACCGTAAAAGCGGTGTCGCCGGCCCTGGCCACCGAATCCAGGCGGGCCTCGGGGGCGGCGGCAGTCCCGTAATGCAGGTAGTATTTCTTGAAGTTGGATTGGATCAGCTTGTTCCACTTCAGCGATATGCTGCCCGCGCCCGGGCCCGGCGCCGCGCTCAGCAACACCGGTGCGGGAACGCCCACGACGAAACTCCCCTCCGAGGAAAAGGAGGATCCGGCCGTTTGCATGTCGATGCCCTGGACGCTCCAATAATACGTGCCGTGCGGTAGATTCCTCAGGATGGCATTGCGGATGAACCCCGCATTCCCCGGATTGGGCGCCAAGCGGCGACCGCCCGGGGACTGGGAAAGGGGGGCCAGCACGTCGCCGGCTCCCGAGGTGGTGCCCACCCGGAGGTTGTACTGCATGCCCTCATCGCGGGTTTCCGGGTCCGCGGAAGCTCCCCAGGACAGGGCCGCCGAGGCCAAGCCCACCACGCTGGACGCGCCGGATGGGGCGGAGGGCGGCAAGTTGGGCGCGAGCAGGGAATTCTTGTAAACGCGCAGAACGGGCACGCCATCGCCCACGGAGTGGGGCAGCATGTACATGCCGCAAATCACCAAGTCCACGTCTCCGTCCCCATCGAAATCCCCCGCATCCAAGGCGCCGCTGATGTACGCATCGCCCGGAATCAGATACGTGAAGGTGGGACCGTCGTTCCGGTACGCGAGTGTCAAGTTGACATTGGGCGGCAAGCCCAGGAAGAAACGCCCGGAATTGACGAAGTCCAGGTCCCCGTCATTGTCGTAATCCAGCCAGATCAAGTCCCCGATCATCCCGAAGTCGGCCGTATAGAACTTCTCGAAGCGGCCGTTGACCAAACGGTAGACCAGGGTGGTAGGTACGTTCCTTTGGCCGGTCCGGATATCGCTGCCGCTCACCGCGAAATCCAGATCGCCGTCCCCGTCGAAGTCTCCCCAGGCCGCCTTTGCGTAGGAAAGTCCCAGGAAATCGTCCCCGGTTTTCAACAGGGTCCCGTTCACGTTGCGGTACACCGCCGTGAAGGCGCCGCCGCTGCCGGAAAGGGTGTCCCCGGCCAGCAGCAGGTCCACGCTTCCGTCCTTATCGTAATCGCCCCATTCCAGTTCGCCGTTGCAGAGACTGGGAAGGTTCCCCTTGTCGATCCGGGTGAACTCGCCGTTGCCATCGTTGCGGAGGATTCCCGAATAACAACGGGAGAAGTCATCCGTGTACTCGCCCCAAACCGCGAGGTCCTGATCGCCGTCCCGGTCGATATCCGCGGAACGGGCGCTTTGGATGATTTTGGGATCGACGCCCGTCACATGCAAAGGGACTTCCGCGAACCCCCAGTTCCCGGTATTGCGCACCAAGCGCATGGAGGCTCCCACGGCGCCGTAGAAGCCTTTGGCCAACAGCACGTCCAAGCGGCCGTCCCCGTCGAAGTCTCCCAATTCCGGATCGCCGTACAAGCCGTCCAACAGGCTCGCTTGCGGGACCAGCTTCCGGCCTCCCGGATCGTCTTCGTTCCTGTACATGCGACATTGTTTCGCGGTCCGGGAGCTGCCGCAGGCGAGCAGATCGAGATCCCCGTCATTGTCGAAATCCCCCCATCGGGCCCTTTCCCCCGCCAGGGAATCGACCTCGGCGCTCAACGGATCGAACTTCCCCAGGACGTTGCGGAAGATCTTGGAAAGGACGAAATCCTGGCCCAGCTCATTGCTGTAGCTTCCCGACAGGAACACATCCAGGTTCGTATCCTGGTCGAAATCCACGAAGAAGGAGGTGCTGTTCCAGAAGGCGGGGAACAGCAGGAAGGAGTCGTCGAAATAGCCGCCCTTGTTGGTGAGCACATGAGTGGCGTGATCGTTCGGGGCGGAAGAAGCCTGGCCGGACACCAGCAGGTCGGGAAGGCCGTCCTGGTTGACATCGCCGAAAGAGACCGAGCCATTTTCCACCCTGTAGGCGGTATCGAGGGCGAAGTCATCCTCCTCGAACTCGCCGCCTTTACCCGGGAAAAACCGCGTGGCAGCCGGGTATCCGCACAGGACCACATCGGGGATATGATCGTCGTTGTAATCGGCCACGTCCGCATCGCTTACTTCGAACGGCGTTCCATCCCGGCCTGTTTCCGCGGGAACCGAGGCGAAGAATTCGAACCGGATGCCATTGTACCTGTAGGTGCGCACCGCCCGGGCGGCCCCTTCCGGCAACAGGGTCACTCCGGCCACCAGGAGATCGGAGTCGCCGTCCCCGTCGATGTCCCGCCATTTCACCACCGTCGAGTACGCGGGGATCACGTCCCCCGCGATGTCTCCCGCCAAGGTTCCGCCCGTGTTCTTCCAGATGCGGGCATACATGCCCGGGATACCGGATTCCCGGATACCCATCATGAACAATTCCGGATACCCGTCCTTGTCCGCGTCCCCGAAACGGAACTTCGCACTGGCGATGTTCAGCCCGGGTTCAAGATCGATCCCTTTGTCCAGGAATTTTCCCTGCCCGGGATCATAGCCGTAAATCCTGATGCTGCCCGAATCATGGCTGCTTCCGGAGGACTCCGGGACCGTCTGTTTCACCCAGAGGACCAGGTCGTAGTAACCATCTCTGTCGATATCCGCCCAGTCCACCGACTCCGTGAGCGAATCCTTCAGTCCCAGAACAGCGTTGGCGCGTACGTATTTCCCTTTCTCGTTCCGGAGCACTTGGAAGGAAGCCATGTAGCCGTTGTCTTTCCGGCCCGCCATGAGGATGTCCAGGTCGCCGTCCTTGTCGAAATCCCCGAAAGAGATATTGGCGGCTTCCAGTTGCGGATGGACCTTGACCCCGGGCAGATCGGTTTCGTATTCCCGGAATTCCTGGGGGAAAGACGCGCCGGCGATCATTAGGAGAGCGGCCAGGAAAGAGGATACGGTGCGAAGACTCATGGGAACCTCTTGTGATTTCAGTTCAGGGCGCCTATCGGATTCAGAATGGGTGCCATGGCGGAATTCAGAATTGCGCGATGTGGATTTTCCCGCCGTCGGCGACCAGGACCGTGCCCGACCTGCCGTCCACCGCCAGGCCGCGCAGGTTTCCCGAGAGGGGCAGGCGCGCGACGGGCTTCCCCTCCCCCGCCCGGATGACCAGCACCGCGTTCTCATCGGTGGTGACGAAGGCGCAGCCGCGCAGCCTGCCTTCCGTCGCGAAGGCGATGCGATCCGTGTTCATGCCGGTGGCGATGGAATCGACCTGGGCCGGGCCCGCGTCGAAAACCCGGATGCGGGAGGAAGCCTGGGAGGTCACGTAGATCCTGCCGCCATGGACGGCCAGATCGTTCAGGCCGCCGTCGGAAAGCTCCACCCAGCTTTCGACCCGGCGGGTGGACTTCTTGATCTTCAACAGCTTGCCCCTCCGGGCCGGGCTGTTCCCGTCCACGGCATAGAGATAATCACCCATGCCCGCCAGTTTCGGTCCCCGCTGCGCGGGCACCACGCCGTCCCAGGCGAAACCCGTCAAGGTGTCCAACGCGTTCACGGCCAGGGTCCCGGCATCGAAGCTCCCCAGGATCAAAACGCCGTCCGCCCCGCGTCCCAGCGCCAGCAGCTCCGACCCGTCCCGCCACAGGCCGGAGGGCTGGAAGGGGATCTCCACGTTGACGGGCTTGGGATCGGTTTTCCAGGCGCCGATCCGTCCCAGGCGGGAATCGTCCGGATAAGCCAGCCACAGGGCGTCGCCGTCCGCCGCGATTTCACCCGCTTCGAAGCGGCTGGGGAAGGCCGGATCCCCGTCCGAATTCCCCTGCCCGAAAATCCGGGCCTGGGAGGAACCGGGATGGTCCAGGGGAAAAACCGCCACCTCTCCGGCCTCATCCAAGGCCACGCTCGGCGCCAAGGCGTATCCGCCGGCCACGGCCACCCGGGCCACATAGCGGGACCAGCCCGGATCGACCGGCATGAACTCCGAGGCCGGCGCCACCGCGACCACGCGGCGCAGGTCGCGCCCGTCTTCCCCCACGGTAAAGGTGTCCGCCGCGCCGATGCGGCCGCCGGCGGAAAAGGACAAGGCATGCGCGCCGGGGGCCACCCCGTTGAACGCGGCTTCTCCCCGGGCATCGGTCACGGCGCCCGTTCCCGCCCCGTCCAGGATCACGAGCAAGCCGGCCTGGGGCAGGGAGTCGCGCCACTCCACCGCCTTGGCCGTTACCCGCGCCCTCGGCGGCGGCACGGTGGAGTGGATCAGCACGGTGTCCACCGGCTCGCCCCCGGCTTTCAGCTCGATGGCGTCCACCCAGGTTCCCGGCTGCATCCGCTTGCGGTCCAGGAAAACCCGCACCGCCGAATCGCCCGCCAGGCGCAAGGAAGGCGGTTCGATGCGGATCCACTCCGAGGCGGAATGCAAGGTCACGTCGTAGGGGCGGCTTCCGCCCGTGAGCGCCAGGTACAGGAGCGTATCCGACCCGCCGAAGTCCGCGTCGGCCGGGGCGAACCTGGGCAGCACCGCCTCCGGTTCCTTGGGGGGATCCTCTTCGGGAGGATCTTCCTTGGGCGGTTCCTTATGGGACGTATCCGGCGGCGGCGCGAGGATGGAGTCGCAGAAATCGAGATGCACCGTCCTCTCCCCCGCCTGGGAAAGCATTTCCGTGAAGCACAGGCCGCGATCGGCGCGGTAGCCTTTCACGATGAACACCAGGGTGCGGCCGTCCCCGGCGAACTGCGTCCCCAGGGTATCCGTGGATTGGATGCGCCCCTTCCAGCTGTGCACGGCGCGGGAGGTGTCCCCGGCATCGACCAGGAGGATCTCCACGGAGTCGAAGCGGGCCAGGGAATCCCTTTGCAGGACCACCTTCGGGTCATAGGCGTTTTCGGCGGTCACCAGGGGGTAATCCCGCAGGCAGGCGGTGAGGGCCAGAAGGAAGAGGCAGGCAGGAAAGGAACGCCGGGAACGGAACGCGGAGCGGAGCGAAGCGGCGCGCCCCGGGGAAGGGCGTCTCACGGATGGTATCTCAAGGCCAGGGACAGGGGAAAGGCGGGGGAACGCCGCAATGCGCCTTCCGCGTCATAGCTCCAGAACGCGCCCGCTTCCATGGAGAAGGACAGGGAAAGGGAGAACGGCATGCTCCATTCCATGCCCAGGAAGGCGAAGGTCCCCGCCAGGCCGGCCCGGCCGTATTCCCGGCCGTTGACGATCTGGCCCAGCGACCAGGCTTCCAGGCGCGGCCCGGCGAAATAGTTCGCCCGGCCCGAGTAACTCCAATAGTACCGTAACTCACCTGCTCCCCCGTATCCGTCCTGGTCCAGGGCGGCGCCGGAAGAAACCACCCTTTCGCCGCGCAGGTAGTCGAAGGACCCCTGCAAGGCCCAATTCCGCCACGCGCCCATCAGCGAGGCCTCCATGGCCATGGCCGCCCGCGTCCTGCCCGGGAACTCCGGATAGAAGCGGGACTGCAGGGAAAGCTGGAACGGGGCGCGTCCGGCGAAGGCCGGGGAATTCCCGGACATGCCGCCCTTGGCCGTCAGCCTGCCCGCGGTCACCGGATGGAAATCCTCCGGACCCAGGGACAGGCCGTGCTTGCGCCGCAGATCGGCGATGCCGGCCGTTTCCTGCCCGTCATTGTTCCGGTACACCAGGTAGGCCGCTTTGGGCAGGGCCACCACCAGGCCGTCCGGTCCGGAGACGTCCACCTGGGCGATTTCCAAGGCGCTGTTCGCCTCCAGGATCCGGTATTGCCCTTCCGGCAACCCTTTCAGCGTCAGCAAAGCCTGTCCCAGCTCCAGGCGCGTCAGCACCACGTTGTCCGAGCCCTGGATGTCCACGTCGAATCCCGGATTCTGCTCCAGCTTTTCCACCGAGGCCAGCTTGCGCCGCAGGCTGTAGCGGGTGAAATTGTAGGCTTCCCAGAGGGTGATCTTCCCGTCCCGATCGAAATCGGCCCCGCCGCGCAAGGCGGAAAGGAAATAATGCGTGAACACGGAGCCTTGCAATTCCCGGCTTTCCTGGGAAAGTTCTCCCGCGGAACTGGAGGTGAGGATGGCCGACCCGTTCACCTTCAGATCGTCGCGATAGCCCACCTGCACCGGTTCCGCCAGGGCGGCCCCCTTGGCCTGGATCAGGGAGCCGCTATAGCAGGCATCGGCGATCAGGAGCTTGAGGTCCGCGTCCACGTCCTGGAAGAACGCGCGGATGTCCCCCATCGGCAGCTTGGCCCCGTTCAGGTGCAATGCGTCGACGCTGCCGTGTCCCGAGAAATAGACCAGGATCTGGACTTTCCGCCCCTGGCCCCGGAAGGATTGGCTGCGGGCCCGGACCTCCCGGAACGCGTCCTTGACCCGGGCCACGTCCGGATCGAGCAGGAGATAGCCCTTCCCCTGATCGAGCCCGCCCAGTTGCAGCAGGGTCGCATACACCTTTTCGGCGTCATGGACGGCATAGCTCAGGGGGTTCTCGTTGGCGAGCCCCGAGTTGTTGCCCACCACGATGGCCATGCGGACCAGGGCATCGGCCTGGAGGGCGGTGCCCAGCACCGCCAGCACGCCCAGAATCAAGCCCGGGAGCGCCGTTTTCACCGGCGGTTCTCGAGGTGATAGAGTTGCAGGCCTGGATCCTCCCCGTGAGCGGTCGGCTCCGCGCCCTCCACCGCGCGCTCGGCGATTGCTTCCGCCTGCGGCAGGGTGAGGGGATGCCGCGACCAGATGCAATAGAGGGTTTCCCGCTTCCACCCGCCGGTGAGGATAAAGCTATGGGGCAGGTTCTCCCCTTTGGGCAGGCCCAGGGGCCTTTGCGCTTCGCCGTCCCCGCCCAGGTAGACTTGCAGCGGTCCTTCGTCGTCCCGGTAGAGGATCGCGTAATACACCGGCGACGGAGCCGTCACCTGCAATTGCAGCGTGTCCGCCGGGCCGCAGATGAGGTTCTCCACGCCGACATGGCGGCCGTTCAGGAACAGCGAAAAGGAGGCGCCGCCCTTGGCGGAAAAATCCCCGGCTGGGCGGGAGGGAAGCCTCCAGAACATGGCCGCCGCGGCGAGCAGGACCACCGCCGACGCCAGCGCCGGACGCAGCAGGCCCGGACCTCCGAAGAGTCCCACCAGCCGTTCCCCCCAGGTGGGCTTCGGCTCCCGCCGGCGGCGGGGCGCCTGGCGCGAAGCGTCCAGGGAGGCGAAGCTGGGATAGCCGCCCGCGAACCCGGCGGCGGCCTGTTCGGCCTGGGAGAAGAGCGCGGCGCATTCGACGCAGGACCGGAGGTGGGCCGCGAACGCGGAACGCTCGTCCGGGGTGAGCTCGCCGGCCAGGAACCTGCCGATTTCCAGGCCTGAGAGATGCATGCCGGGGCCTGATGCAGGTACGTTCATTTGCCCATTTTTTCCACTTTGATTTTGAATGCCGCCATCTTGCGGTGGATGGTGGCCCTGGAAATCCCCATCGCGCCCACCACTTCCTCCACTTTGAGCCCTTCCAGGTAGATCAGGAAGAAAATCTCGCGGGTCTCCGCATCCGCCCCGCCCAGGATCCTGTCCAGGGTGAGCTTCGCGTCCCATTCCTCGCCCGGAACGATTTGCGCGACGGGGCGGATGTCTTCGGGATCCCCTGGGGCGTCGAATTTCCGCTTGCGGAGCATTTGCAGGCATTCGTTGACGGCGATGCGGTACAACCAGGTGTACACGCTGCTCCGGCCCCGGAACCGATCCAATCTCTGGTGGACGATCATGAACACCTGGTGCACCATGTCTTCCGCGTCTTTGCGATTGCGCGTATAACGCATGCACACCCAGTAGAGGGACGGGCTGTACCGCCGGTACAGCTCCTCCACCGGCTGCCGCTTCCGCGGGCCGGCCGCAACTCCCGCGGTCCCTTCGCCCTCGGTAACCTCCGGAATACCCCCGGGACCGGCGCCCAGGGCTTCGCTCAGGTTCAGCCGAAGTCCCGGAACCGGATCGGACGCCCGGAACGGAAGGGCGCCCGCAGGCTGCGGCCCCCCTCCCCGGACGCGTTGAACGGCCCGCGGTATCCCCGGGAACCAGCGGCAAAGGCCGTAAGCAAGACCATTCCATATCATTTGGATGCTCAAGACCCCGTTTTCATCCCAGCCAATCCGAGGCAGGAATCGCCTTGGAAACACTCCATGGAGTTTATTCCGCGATGCGAATGAAGTATCAAATGAAATCGTCGACCCTCTGGAATATGGCAGATATCCAAAAAGGATATGGAACGCACATAATCACCGAAAAAAAACGGCAGTCCCCCGGGAATACGGCTCCCCGGGATCTCGTTCCTCCATGGAACGATGGATCCGTCCGCGAGATATTGGATGCGCGAAAAGCCATTAATGCATCAGGATTTTTTCATCCCGGGCGGGAAAATCAGGCGGGATGAAAATCCCCCTCCAAACCGTGCCGCTTTTCTTTCGAATTTCGATGGCTTGGAGGGGGGAGATGGTGGGTACCGAAGGGATTGAACCTTCGACCCGCTGATTAAGAGTCAGCTGCTCTACCAACTGAGCTAGGCACCCGAGGCGCATAAATATAAACCATTGTTGTATTTTTTCAAAACATTTCCACCCAAGTTTTCCATGACCCAGGCGTCCCCCATTCCCGTCCCGTGCATCCCCGAAGAAGAGGGGTATTTGGCGCATCTCCGCCTGGAGAAGCGGCTTAGCCCGGAAACCGTTTCCGCCTATCTCTCGGACCTGCGCCTTTTCTTCCGCCAGGCCGCCGGGCCCGTCCGGCGGAATCCGCCGCCGGACGGCTTGGAAGCCCTGACCCTTCCCAAGCTCCGGGCCTTCATCCGCAGCCTGGTGGACCTGGGGTTCGCCCCCGCCAGCATTTCCCGGTACCTGTCCAGCCTCAAAAGCTATTCCGCCTTCCTGGCCGACGAGGGCGCCTTGGAGGGCGACCCCATCCGGGGCCTTCAGGGGCCGCGCCAGCAACGCTACAAGCCCCAGAGCCTTTCCCGCGCGGACGTCGATTCCCTGTACGATTCCCTGGAGGCCGCCGTGCGGCGCGGGAACCCCGGAGCCCTCCGCAACCTGTGCCTGGTGGAGCTGCTGTACGGGCTTGGGCTGCGGATCTCCGAGGCCACGGGCCTCAAGCTGGACCAGGTCAACCTGCCGGAAGGCGTGGTGCTGGTGCAGGGCAAGGGCAACAAGCAGCGCCTGGTGCCCCTGGGCCGCAAAGTGGCCGATTCCATCCGCGGCTACCTGGAAAAGGACTGGGAGGCCAAGGGGCGCACGGATACCGTGCTCCTCAACCGTTTCGGCCGGCCGCTGTCCCGCATGGGCGCCTGGAAAATCGTGCAGCGGATCTGCGCCGAAGCGGATATCCGCATCCCGGTCTCGCCCCATACCTTCCGGCATTCCTTCGCCACCCACCTCATCGAGGCCGGCGCGGACCTGCGATCGGTCCAGGAAATGCTGGGCCATGCCGACATCAGCACCACCCAGATATATACCCACCTGGACCAGGAATACCTGAAGGAGGTGCACGGCAGCTTCCACCCGCGCAACCGGTAACCGGGAGGATATCCGCCGCCCGGCGGACCCCGCCTTCCGGACAGATCCTATATTGTAAGCGCAGCGCGGACCCCGACGCGGGCGCCGCCGGACGCGAGCACCATGAACAGAATCCTGATCCTTTTCGCCCATCCCGCCCTGGAGAAATCCAAGGTCAACCTGCAGTTGATCCAGGAGGTCCGGGGCCTGCCCGGAGTCACCTTCCACGATCTCTACGAGACCTATCCGGATTTCCAGATCGACGTGAAGCGGGAGCAGAAGCTCGTGGAGGCCCACGACATCCTCATCCTGCAGCACCCGTTCTATTGGTACGGTTCCCCCGCCATCCTCAAGGAATGGCAGGACCTGGTGCTCGAATACGGGTACGCCTACGGGAAAGGCGGGAACGCCTTCGCCGGCAAGCTGATGCTGAACGCCATCACCACCGGCGGGCCCCGGGAAGCCTACCGGCCGGAGGGCCCTAACCGGTTCACCGTCCGCCAGTTCCTGGCCCCCTTCGATCAGACGGCCCATCTCTGCAACATGATCTACCTGGCCCCTTTCGTCATCCATCGCAGCCTGTTCATCACCACCACGGAAGCCTGCCGCCCCTTCGCCTCCACCTATCGCAAGCTCGTGGAAGCCCTGCGGGACGGCGGCCTGGACATCGAGGCGGCGCGCAAAGCCGAGCGCATCAACGACCTGCTGCCGGGCTATGCCGGGAAACCGGGGGCGCCGATATGACGCATACGCCCCTGCTCCAAGCCTTCATCTACCTGGCCGTGGCGGTGGTGGCCGTCCCCATCTCCAAGCGGGCCGGCTTCGGTTCCGTGCTGGGATACCTGCTGGCCGGCGTGCTCATCGGGCCGCATCTCCTGGGCTGGGCCGGCCAGGGGGAGGACGTCCGGCAATTCGCCGAGTTCGGCGTGATCATGATGCTGTTCCTCATCGGCCTGGAATTGCAGCCCAAGCTGCTCTGGAAGCTGCGGGTCCCCATCCTCGGACTGGGTACCTTGCAGGTGGCGGTCTCGGCCGCGGTCCTGGCCCTGGGGGCCCTCGCCTTGGGCGCTCCCTGGAAAGCCGCCGTCGCCATCGGCCTCACCCTGTCCATGTCCTCCACCGCCATCGTCCTGCAAAGCCTGGCGGAGAAGCGCCTGGACAAGACCGCCGGGGGGCAGAGCGCCTTCTCCGTGCTGCTGTTCCAGGACATCGCGGTCATCCCCATCCTGGCCTTGCTGCCGTTCCTCGCTTCCGCCTCGGCGGCGGCCAAGCCTGCGGGGCACGGCGGCGTGGCCGCGCTGTCGCCGGGCCTGCAGGCCCTTTCCGTGCTGGGCGCCGTGGTCGCCGTGATCGCCGGGGGACGCTTTCTGGCCAGGCCGCTTTTCCGCTATATCGCCGGGTCCCGCCTGCGCGAGATCTTCACCGCCTTCGCCTTGCTGCTGGTGGTCGGCATCACCTTGCTGATGGAGCAAGTGGGGATGAGCCCGGCCCTGGGGGCGTTCCTGGCCGGCGTGGTCCTCGCCGACAGCGAATACCGCCATGAACTCGAAGGCGACATCGAGCCCTTCAAGGGACTGCTGCTGGGGCTTTTCTTCATATCCGTGGGGGCCGGGGTCGACGTGCCCTACGTCCTCGGCGAGCCGCTGCCGGTGGCCGGTCTCGTCCTCGCCATCATGCTCGTCAAGGCGGCGGTGCTGCTGGGCCTGGCCAAGGCGTTCAAGCTGGAGCGCTCCCAGGGGGTGCTGCTGGCCATGTCCCTGTGCCAGGTCGGCGAGTTCGCGTTCGTCCTGCTGGGCCTGATCGGGCAATTGCGCGTGCTGGAAGGCGATACGATGCGCCTGCTGGTGGCGGCCGTGGCCCTGTCCATGGTGGCCACCCCTCCCCTGCTCATCCTGCTGGAAAGGATCGTCCTGATCCGGTTCGCCAGGGCCGCCGAACCGGCGCGGGAAATGGACAAGATCGAATCCGAGGACGCTCCCGTGCTCATCGCCGGGTTCGGGCGCATGGGCAACGTGATCGGCCGCCTGCTGCAGGTCAACGGCATCCGCACCACGGTGATGGACCACAATCACGAAGTGGTGGAAGTGGTCCGGAAGCTGGGGCTCAAGGCCTATTACGGGGACGCGTCCAGGCTGGACCTGTTGTATGCGGCCGGGGCCGGGAAGGCGAAGGTGTTCATCCTGGCCATCGACGATCCGGACAAGACGCTGGAGATAGCAGCCGCGGTCCGGCAGCACTTCCCCCATCTGGCGCTGCTCTGCCGCGCCAAGGGCCGCAACGACGGATACGGCCTGATCAACATGGGCGTCAAGTACGTGTACCGGGAGACCATGGGGACCTCCATGGACATGGGGATGGACGCCCTGCGGCTGACGGGCATGCGGGCGTTCCACGCCAACCGCGCCGTGCACGCCTTCCGCTCCCACAACGACGGGGCCTTCAGGGACCTGGCCAAGCATTGGAGCGATCGCAAGAACTTCCTCGCCCTGCTGCGCGGCAAGATCGAGGAAGCGGATTCCCTGCTCCGCAACGGCGGCCAGGTGAACTCGGAAGTGGATGCCGCCTGGGACAATTCCAACCTGAGGGAAGGCATGCGCGAGGTGCTCCAGGAATCCCCGGCCGATCGGCGGGAAGGCACCTGAGCCGCGGCGGGGCGCCCGGGAAGAGGACCCTACGGCTCAGGAAGCCCGCCGGCGGTCGGCCCAGGTACGCAGGCCGTTCCGGATCAGGATTTTCTGGACGGTGGTGGGGCTGATCCGCTGCTTGTGCAGGCTCAGGTAACGGGAAATGCGATCGCATCCCCATTCCGGGTTTTCCACCGCCAACGCCAGCGCCCGCTTCCGCAACGGTTCGGACACGGCGTGGGGGTGGCGCCTGCGTTTCCCCTTCCCCGTTTCCGGTTCCGCCGGTTCCGCCTCCGGGACTCCGCCTCCGGCCGCTTTCGACTTGAGCCACTTATAGAACAGGCTCCGGCTCACGCCCATGCGGCGGCAAGCCTCCAACACGTTCCCGAGCGAGCCGGCGAGCGCTTCCAATTCCGCCATTTTCACGACATCCATGATCTCTCCGCATCCGGCCGCCCCGCGGCCGCGAAGGCGGCGGGGCAACGAATTCTTCGAGGAGAGCATGAAAAACGTCCCCAGTCCCCTGCCTGCCCTGCGCCTCCCTGCCCGCGATCGGATTCCGAGACCGGGCCATGCGCGATCGGTTTTCGGGGCAAAAATACCGGCGCGGTATATCAATCGGATGTTGCGGATATGTTGGAAATATTACCGGAAACGAATCGGAAATGATTCGTTTCCGGCGTTTTTCACCAATGGCTTACCGAATGGGACGGGATTGCATGGGCTTCCGGGTTGCCGGTTTTCATTTTCGGTATTAAATTGAGATTCAGTCTTAATCTAATCCGGAGCGGCATCCATGAACTCTCGCGCCTTTTTGGCCTGCATAGCGGCATCTTCACTCATGATTTCCTGCACCAACGACAGCGACGACAAAGGGCCCAGCGCCGATCTGAAGAAGAAAGCGCTCACGACCTACGCGGACATCGTCTACGCCTCCTACGTGGACGCGCGCGACGCGGGCGTCAAGCTGCAGACGGCCATCGACGCCTTCGTGGCCGCCCCCAGCCAGGCGACCCAGGACGCCGCCAAGGCCGCCTGGAAGGCCGCCCGCACCCCCTACGGGCAGACCGAAGCGTACCGTTTCTACAACGGTCCCATCGACGATAAGGAGGACGGCCCGGAAGGCCTGATGAACTCCTGGCCGCTGGACGAAGCCCACATCGACTACGTGGACGGAAAGGAAGGCGCCGGCATCATCAACATGACCAAGGACTTCCCCACCATCACCAAGGCCACGCTCATCAAGGCCAACGGCAATCCCGGCGAAACCGACATCGCCACGGGCTACCATGCCATCGAGTTCCTGCTCTGGGGCCAGGACCGGGATGACCCGTCCGCCAAGACCGCCGGCAAGCGCCCCTTTACCGACTATGTCACGGGCGAGGCCGGCACCGCCGCCCACCAGGACCGCCGCGGCGCCTACCTCAAGCTGGCCGCCGAACTTCTGGTGGAGAACCTCAACCACGTGGTGGACGCCTGGAAGCCGGACGCCGCCAACTACCGCGCGGACTTCCTGGCCGCCAATCCCGATGTCTCGCTGGCCAAGATCCTCGTCGGCATGGGCAGCCTGAGCGGCGCCGAGCTGGCCGGGGAGCGCATGACCGTGGCCCTGGCCAATGGCAACCAGGAAGACGAGCATTCCTGCTTCAGCGACAACACGCACAACGACGTGATCCTCAACGATCAGGGCATCAACAACGTCTACAACGGCAATTACGAGAAGACCGACGGCTCCTGGGTCAAGGGCACCAGCTTGTACGAGGTGGTGAAGGCCGCGGATCCGGCCACGGCCGACAAGCTCAAGGGGGAACTCGACGCCAGCCTGGCCAAGGCCAAGGCCATCGAACCGCCTTTCGACCTGGCCATCAGCCTGGGAAACACCGCCGGCCGCGCCGAGGTCCAGGCCACCGTCGACGCCTTGCGTGCCCAGACCACCACCATCGAGGGCGCCGCCAAGGCCTTGCGCCTCACTCTCGCCCTGGAATAACGCATGCGCGGTCGATTTCCCCGGATCTTGCTTTGGGTCCCGGCCGCCTTGGGCCTGGCCGGTTGCTCTCCAACCTCGTCGGAGGATGCGGAGGAGGCCGCGCCCCCGGACGTCATGCAGGGGGGCGAAACCACGGTGTTCGACGAAGGCGTCAACGCCTTCTCCCTTTCCGCCCGCAACCTGGACGCCGACGGCAAGGTCCGCTTTCCCGTCGGCAATTCCCTTTTCAACCAGAACTGGGTGACCCCGCCCTCCTCCACCACCGCGCGCGACGGCCTGGGACCCCTCTTCAACGCGCGCTCCTGTTCTTCCTGCCATTTCAAGGACGGCCGGGGCCGCCCTCCCGAAGCCGGAGGGGAATTGGTCTCGATGCTGTTCCGCCTGAGCGTTCCCGGCGCCGGGCCCGACGGCGGCCCCAACCCCGATCCCGTCTACGGCGGCCAGCTCAGCGGGAACGCCGTGCTGGGCGCGGCCGCGGAAGGCCGCGCCGTGATCGAATACTTCGAGGCCGCGGGCGCCTATCCGGACGGAGCCCCCTATTCGCTGCTGGTGCCGAGCTACCGTGTCGAGGCCTGGGCTTACGGAACGCCTTCCCCCTCCCTGTTGATCTCGCCGCGCGTGGCCCCCGGCATGGTGGGCCTGGGCCTGCTGGAAGCGATCCCCGAGGCCGACATCCTGGCGCGGGTCGACGAAGGGGACGCGGACGGCGACGGCGTGTCGGGCCGCGCCAATTACGTGTATGACGTGCGCGCCGGGGGCCGGCGCCTGGGCCGCTTCGGCTGGAAGGCCAACCAACCCACGGTGGAACAGCAAGTGGCGGGAGCCTTCGCCGGCGATATCGGCATCACCTCCTCCCTGTTCCCGGGCAAGACCTTCACGGACGCGCAACCGCTGGATTCCCTTCCCAGCGGAGGCGCTCCGGAACTCGCGGACACGCAATTGGACGACGTGGTCGCCTATTCGCGCGAGCTGGCGGTCCCGGCCCGCCGCAACTGGCGCGATCCGGAAGTCCGCAAAGGAAGCGTCCTGTTCGATCAGGCGGGCTGCGCCGCCTGCCACGTGCGCGAACAGCGCACCTCCGCCACCGCCCTGCCCGCGGCGCTGGCCGGCCAGACCATCCATCCCTATACCGATCTGCTCCTGCACGATATGGGCGACAGCCTGTCCGACGGCCGGCCGGACTTCCTGGCCCAGGGCGGGGAATGGCGCACGCCGCCACTCTGGGGCGCGGGCCTGGTCCACGCGGTCAACGGCCATACCCGCTTCCTGCACGACGGGCGCGCGCGCTCCCTGGAAGAGGCCGTGCTCTGGCACGGCGGCGAAGCGGCCTCCTCCCGCAAACGCTACCGGGAGATGTCCTCGCAGGATCGCCTGGCCCTTATCAGCTTCTTGAAATCCTTATGATGCCCATGCCTGAGCCCTCCCGCCCCATCCTGAGGCTCGCCTTTTTTTCGATCTCCTTGCTGGGAGCCGCCTGGTTGGGCGTTTCTTCCCTGGGCCTGCAAGCCTGCTCCATCGCGGCTTCGGACCTGATCGCCACCGTGGACCGTCGCCCCCTGCTCACGTCCCTGCGGGACACGGTGATCATCCCCCGCTCCGAGCGGTTCGCCGCCAAGGCTTCGGTCCTGGAGGAAGCGGCGGCCGGACTGGAGGCGGACCCGTCGCCGGAACGTCTCGACAGCGCCAAGGCCGCCTGGAAAGAAGCCTCGCTGGCCTGGGCGGCCCTGCAGGCCACGCGCGTGGGGCCCATCCTGGATCAGACCCCGCGCCTGGATTTCTGGCCCACCCGTTCCAACCTGATCGAACAGGCCCTGGCCTCCTCCTTTGCGCTGGATTCGAACCGGTTGGCCAGCCTCACCCCTTCGGCCGCGAAAGGCCTGCCCGCCCTGGAATGGCTGCTGTTCGCCGCGCCTTCCGACTCGCTGCTGGCGATCCTGGGCGATTCCCTGCAAGGCCCCCGCCGCGGCCGGTACATCGCGGCCGCGGCCACGGACGTCCGCAGGGCGGCGGCGGGCATCCTGGCGGACTGGAAAGGCGCGACCGGCGCGGCTTTCGCCGCCCCCGCTTCGGGGACCCGTTATCCCACCAGCCAGATGGCCATCGAGGAATTGATCAAGGGGCTGGTCGCCACCCTGGAAGACATGAAGAACGGCAAAGTGCTCGTTCCCGCGGGCGCGAAAACCGCCGGCCGGCCCCAGCCCGACGCGGTCGAATCGCCGTATGCGGACTACTCGCTGGACATCCTGCGCGCCAACCTGGACGGCGTGGAATCCGCTTTCAAAGGCCAAGG
>DATENA010000220.1:0-6391 GCA_035275285.1 Fibrobacteria bacterium
GCCGCAGCCTGGAATCCTTTTCCGGAAAGGCGGGGAATATCCACCATGCTTTCCGGACCCGAGCCAACGGGCTTCTAATCGCCGAGATCCAAACCGCCCGCGGCGTCGCCTCGCAGAAAATCAGCCGTTTGAAATAAGATCTGTTCGCAAATGCGGCCTCCCCCGCCCGGGCCCCGCGGGTGAGGCCGGGATGGTCCCGATGTCAAATGGATAAGCATGGGGGGAAATGGGATTTTCGATGATTAGGCTTGCAGAGCGATGGGTTTATAAGTATCGTTTCATTATGTCCATTGGTTCGGTTCAAAACGCGTTCAACACCCTGCTTCTAGGCCTATCCGGCTAAAGCGGGAGTGTATGCGTTTTTCAAAAAGCCCACTCCTCCGAGTGGGCTTTTTGTTTGGTCCCGAAAGCGATCCAAGGTCCGGCGCGAGCCGGGCCGGGGTTGCCAAGGAGGTCAGGCCCCTCGGAAGTGGAAACCGAGGGGGCTCCATGGGAGCCTCTCAATTCCTGGCCTGGACTGGAAAGAGGAAGAGAAGATGAACACGATGAATCGGAAGAAACCGTTTTTTTACGACGTTACCTTGCGCGACGGGAACCAGGCGCTCCGGCACCCCTGGGATCTGCAGGAAAAGGAGCAGGTGTTCCGCCAACTCCTGAAGCTGGGCGTGCAAGGCATCGAGGTCGGGTTCTCCGGCGCGAGCGAAATGGATTTCGCCGCGTGCGAGCACCTGGCCAAGCTCGCCCCGGACAACGTGGTGATCTCGGGCCTGGCCCGCTGCGTGGAACGCGACATCACCATGGTCTGGGACGCCATCCGGCATGCCAGGCAGCCGCGCATCCACACCTTCCTGGCCACCAGCCCGTTCACCATGGAGAACGTGCTCCGCATGACGCCCCAACAGGTGAAGGAACGCGCCGTCAAAGCCGTGGCCACCTGCCGCCAGGTGATGGGCGGGCGCGGCACCATCCAATTCTCCGCCGAGCATTTCGGGGATTCCCGCGAGAACCTCGATTTCGTCATCGATCTGTTCCATGCCGTGATCGCCGAGGGCGCCCACGTCATCAACCTCCCCAACACCGTGGAGCGCTACCGCCCCAAGCTGTTCGTGGAGATGGTGGAGAAGGTGGTGGCCGCCTTGCCGCCGCACGTCACCATCGCCGTGCATACCCACAACGATCTGGGCATGGCCACCGCCACCACCGTGGAGAGCTATTTCGCCGGGGCCACCCAGCTGGAATGCGCCTTGAACGGATTGGGCGAGCGGGCGGGCAACACCAACATGTACGAGGTGGCCTTGGCCCTGGCCAATTGCGACGTGGACGTGCCCCTGAACCTGGGCGAGATCTACGAGACCGCCTTGCGCGTCTCGGAATGGGCGCGCGTGCCCATCTACGAGAAGGCCCCCCTGGTGGGCGCGGACGTGGTGGCGCATCGCAGCGGCATCCACCAGGACGGCGCCTCCAAGACCAAGGGCATGAAGAAAGGCGCCTACCGGGCCATCGACAGCTCGCTCATCGGCCGCAAGGAAGGCGACCGGCTGGGCTTCACCAGCCAGAGCGGCAAGACCGCCGTGTTCGAATTGGTGCGGGGATTGGGGTTGCCCATCTCCATCGAAGAGGCCGCGGTGATCCAGCCCATCCTGAAGAAACTCTCCGAACAGGACGGGCGCGGGGAGTTGAACGATGCCGAGATCCTCAAGGTGTACGACCGGGAGATCCTGAACGTCAGCGGCCCCCTGGCCTTCAAGGGCCTGCGCGTGGAGCCCAATGAGAAGGAGTTCTATTTCGACGTGGCCTACCAGGGCGAGGATCAGACCTTGGTGGGGCGGGGAACGGGGCCGATCGACGCATGCATGAACGCCCTGGAGACGATCGGGCTGTACTTCCACCTCATCGAATATTCCCAGATGGCCTTGGACGTGGAGCACATGGATTTCGCGGCCTATGCGCTGTCCGAGATCAAGCTCCAGCGCAAGGACACGGCCTCGGCCCAACCCAAGGGGGCCATCGCGCTCGGCCGGGGGAAGGACATGGACACGATCAAGGCGAACGTGCGGGCGCTCTTCAACGCGGTGAATCAACTGCTGCGCTGAGGGGTGGGAGGCTGGGGCACGTCCGGGCGCGGGAGGGCCGGGGACCGGGGCTCAGCGCGTCGCGGCGGGGGTGGTTCCGGGGACCGCGCTCTCCCCGGCGGCGCCCGGGTTCCCGCCCATGCCCGCTCCCATGCCTCCCGGCCCGCCCGCCTGGGCCGCCGCCTTTTTCATCACCATCTTGTTGATGGGGTACATCAATCCGATGGTGGCCAGCATCGCCCCGGCCACCACGAACCCGAGGACGTCGTAGCGCTCCAGGGGCCGGCCGGGAGGCTGCACCACGATCATGCCCGCGATGGCCGCGGCCACGCCGCCGGAAAGCTGGGCGACGGAGTTGCTGACGGCCATGAAGGCGCCGCGGTCCTGCAGGTCCGGGACCGCCGAAGACAGGGCCTGGCTGGCGATCATGCGGCCGGTGACGGCGATGAACAGGACGATGTTGATGACGATGACCCAGGCCAGGGGCGTGACGCCCAGGCTGCAATAGACCAGCACGGTGGCGATGCCCACGCCCGAGGCGATGCAGAACATCGGGTACTTTCCGATCCTGTCGCTGAGCTTGCCGATGAAGGGGCCGGCGATGAAGCTGGCGATGCCCGTGCCCAGGTAGACCCAGGGAAGCTGGTGCATGCTGATGCCCAGGTTGCTGACGCTGAACGCGCTGCCGAAAGGCATGAGCATGAAGCCGCCCGTGGCGAGCAGGATGGTGGCCGAAAAGGCCTGGATGTAGCGTCCCTGGCTCACGGTCTTGAACAGGTGCACGATGGGATTGCGCGTGGTCTGCCCCTTGATGTGCGCGGTGATGGGCTGCAGCTTCAGGGCGATGAAGATGCCTACGGCCGCGCTGATCCCGACGATCATCAGGAAAGGCGCGTGCCAGCCCCAATGGTTGGACAGGAACAGCCCCAGCGGCAGCCCCAGCACCTGGCTGGCGGCGAAGGCGGTCTGCACGAACCCCATCACGCGGCCGCGCACCTGCAGGGGGAAGAGGTCGGCGATGATGGCCATGCTGATGGATCCGATGACCCCGCCGAAGATGCCGGTGACGACCCGGGCGACCAGCAGGAACCAATAGGTCCCGGCGATGCCGCACAGGAAGGTCCCGAGCACGAACCCGGAATAGAAGAAGAGCAGGAGCCGCTTGCGGTCGAACTTGTCCGCGAAGCCCGCGGCCAGGATCCCGGAGATGCCCGCGCTGAAGGCATAGGCCGAGACCACCAGCCCGAACTGGCGGGGGGAGATGCGCAGGTCGGGCATGAGCAGGGCGCCCAGCGGGCTCATGATCATGAAATCCAGCACGATGGAGAATTGCAGGAACGCCAGCATGGCGATCACGAATTTCTGGTAAGGGGTGAAGACGGGTGCGTTCATTCTGTACCTCAGGGTTTCAAGGCTTTGGTGACGAGCTCGAGGGTGAGCATCATGGTCTTTTCATCCAGGGAAAAGGAGTCGGTGCCGGGCATGCCCTTGCCGTGCTTGTGGAATTTCAGGAGCTGGTAAAGGGGCGCGAAGGCCACGGACCAATACACCTCCACGGGGACGCGGATGATCTCGTTGCGCTTGATGGCGCCCTTGACGAAGGTGCGCATGGTGTCGATGAAAGCGGCGTCGACGAGCTTGGCCGCGCTCTCCCACATGGGCGAGAAGCGGATCTGCTCCATGAAATGGGCCTCGTCCGCGTGCTTGAGGCAGTACCGGGCGCGGTTGATCCATTGCACCTTGAGCCCCTCCTTGAAGGACGATTCCGGGTCGAAACCCTCCAGGGTGTGGGCGGACATGCGGCGGGAGCAATCCGCGTACAGCTTCAGGATGAGATCGTCCCGGTCCTTGTAGTAGATATAGATGGTGGCGGGCGAGACGCCGGCCGATTTGGCCAGTTTCTGCATGCTCAGGCCGTCGAAACCGTCCTTGACGATCATCGCCAGGGCCTTTTCGCGGATGGCCTTTTCCTTCTTGGGATCCCGGGCGCGCATCGGTTACAATAATAAATGAATGTTCACTTATAGGCAAGGGAATAGCCCGCCCCCTTTCCCGCAACTTCCAAACCGCCCCGAAAACCTGAATTACGTTCACCGCCGGGGCGGAATACTTTTATCTTTTGCTTCCCGTGGCGGAAAAAACGGGTTCCGCCCGCCCGGGGCGCGGCCTCCGCGGCGGCGCGGGACCGGGCGGCACGGAACGGGCGGGAGCGGGGGGCGCATGGACGGCAAATCGGAAGCCAAAGGCAGGTTCGTTCCCGGGCAACGGTGGATCAGCGATTCCGAGCCGGAGCTGGGGCTGGGCATCATCCTGGAGATCGGGTTCCGGGAGGTGAAAATATCCTTCCGCGCCTCCAACGTGGTCCGCGTCTACATGCATCGCAACGCCCCCCTGCGGCGCGTGCGGCTCAAGCCCGGGGACCGGGCCAGGTCCAATTCCGGCAAGCTGTTCGTGGTCAAGGCCCTGAAGGAAGCCGGGGGGCTGCTGACGTACCTGGGCGGCGACGGGGAATCCCTGGCCGAACAGGAACTGCTGGACCGGATGACCTTTTCCGACCCCGACAAGCGCCTGCTGGCGGGCCAGGTGGGCAAGCCCAGGGAGTTCGCCCTCCGCTTCCGCACCCACGCCTTCCGCCGGGACATGCTGGGGTCCCGGGTGCGGGGCCTGGTGGGCGCGCGCATGGAATTGCTCGACCATCAGATCTCCATCGCCCACGAAGTGGCCTCCCGCCATCACGCCAAGGTCCTGTTGGCGGACGAGGTGGGCCTGGGGAAGACCATCGAAGCGGGCATGATCTTCCACCGCCTTTACGTCACCGGCCAGATCGGCCGCGTGCTCGTGGTGGCGCCGTCCCAGCTCGTGCATCAATGGCTGGTGGAGCTCTACCGCCGCTTCAACCACATGTTCACGGTGGTGGACGAGGACCTGTTCCGGTCCGAGGAGAAGGGCGATCCGAACGTGAACCCGTTCCTCAACCGCCAGATCATGATCTGCGCGGTGGAGTTCCTTTCCGGGTCGGCCCGGCGCGTCAAGCAGGCCAGGGAGGCCGGCATCGATCTGCTCATCGTGGACGAGGCCCACCATCTTGCCTGGTCGCAGGAAGCCAAGTCCCCGCAATACGCCGCCGTGGAAACCCTGGCTTCCGTGAGCCGCAGCGTGCTGCTGCTGACCGCCACCCCCATCCAATTGGGGCAGACCGGCCATTTCGGCAGGTTGCGCCTGCTGGATCCCCAGCGCTTCGCCGACCTGTCCGGCTATCTCGAGGAAGCCGCGCAATACCAGGACCTGGCCGGCACCGTAGACCGCATCCTGTCGAGCGAGGCGCCCGTGCCCGATGCCCTGGACGCCTTGACGGCGGCCTTCCCCGGGGACCATGCCCTGCGGTCCAAGCTGGACGCCTATGCCGAAGGCCGGCTCGGCGCCAAGCGCGCGCTGATCGAGGATCTGGTGGACCGCCACGGCACCGGACGCCTGATGTTCCGCAACCGCCGCCCGGCGCTGGGCGGGTTCCCGGAGCGCGTCGTGCATCCCGTTCCCTTGGAGAACACGCCCGAGCACCGCGAATGGGCCAAGGCCGTGGCCGGATCCGATCTCCGGGCCGGCGCCGGACCGTTCGGCGGCGAAACCGAGTTCTCGCGCTTCCTCAATGGTCCCGCGGCTTATGCTTCCGGGGATCTCAAGGGCTTCGAAGGCGACGCCGGCGAATTCCTGAAGCGCGCCTGGCGCAAGGATCCGCGCCTGGATTGGCTGGTCGGCCTGCTCAAGGAGCTGGAGGGGGAGAAAATCCTGCTCATCTGCTCCCACAAAGGCGTGGTTTTCGCCCTGGCGGAAATCCTCCCCACCCTGACGGCCGCTTCCTTCGCCCTCTTCCACGAAAACCTGACCATGGCCACGCGCGACAAGAACGCGGCCTATTTCGCCCAGACCTCGGACGGCGGAACCCAGGAGGGCGCGCGCATGCTCATCTGCTCCGAAATCGGGAGCGAAGGCCGCAACTTCCAATTCGCCCATCACCTGGTGCTCTTCGATCTGCCCCTGGATCCCAGCGTGCTGGAACAGCGCATCGGCCGGCTGGACCGCATCGGGCAAAGGCACGACATCCACATCCACGTCCCCTTCGTGAAGGGCACGGCCCACGAGGTGCTGTACCGCTGGTACCAGGAAGGCATGGACGCGTTCCGGCATCCGGTGCTGGGATCGGATTATTTCCACGAAGCGCAGATCGGGGACGTGATGGACGTCTGCCGCCTGGCCGTGGCCGCGGAGACGGGCGCGGCGGAAAACGGCCCGCAAGCCGCGGAGGAAGCGGTCTCGGCCCT
>DATENA010000221.1:0-27053 GCA_035275285.1 Fibrobacteria bacterium
ATGCGGGAAGACCAGCACGGCGGCGGTGGCGTAGATGTAGAAGTCGAAGAACTCGATGGCCGTGCCGATGAGGCTGGCGAAGAGGATATGCGCGGTGGAGTTGGCTTTGGCGGTCATCCCCTAAGGATAGGAAATCGGAAAGGCGGCGATGGAGCGGTACGTTTCCTCCCTGCTCCATGCAGACGAATGATTTGCCGTCATGGCCGCAGGTACCGTTGGATGCGGACTCAGTCGTTCTTGTGCCCGTCCAGGGCCCGATCCAGGATCCAGGCCGAGTTGATGAGACCCAGGTGGGTGAAGGCCTGCGGGAAGTTTCCCAGCGCCTCGCCGCTTCGCCCGATCTCTTCCGCATACAGGCCCAGATGATTGGCATAGCCCAGCATCTTCTCGAAGATCAGCCGGGCCGTTTCCGGTCGGCCGGCCCTGGCCAGGGCTTCCACCAGCCAGAAGGTGCAGATGCTGAAGGTGCCTTCCCCGACCTCCGTGCCCCCGATTTGATAGCGGTAGACCAGGCTGTCGGAAATCAGATCCTGGTTGATGGCTTTCAGGGTGGAGACGATGAGCGGGTCGGTAGGGGACATGAAATTCACCAGGGGCATGAGCAGGCTGCTGGCGTCCAGGGAGGGCGAGCCGTAGGATTGGGTGAAGGCGCCCCGCTTGGGATTCCATGCCTTTTGCCGGATGCTTTCGTAGATGGCGTCCCGCTGCTTTTCCCATAGGGGCCTGTCCACGGGCAGGCTGCGCCGGGCGGCGATGCGCAAGGCCCGGTCCAACGCCACCCAGCACATGACCTTGGAGTGGGTGTTCTGGAGCCGTCCCGAGCGCGCTTCCCAGATGCCTTCGTCCGGATCGCGCCAATGCTTGATCATCCAGTCCATGATGTTCCGGATGTTCTGCCAGAGGTCCGCGGAAATGGGCGTTGCGTCCCGATCGAAGACGTCCACGGCATCCATCATCTCGCCGTAGATGTCGAGCTGGAGCTGGTCGTAAGCGGCGTTCCCGATGCGCACGGGCCCCGACCCCCGGTATCCCTCCCAGTGGGAGAGCAGGGTCTCCGTGAGCTTGTGTTCCCCATGCAGTCCGTACATGATCTGCAGCTTCCCCACTTTGCCGGCCTCGCGGAGCCGCGCCTCCACCCATTCCATGAAGCTATGGGCTTCCCTCCGGAAGCCGATGCGCAGCAGGGCATAGATGGTGAAGCTCGCATCGCGGATCCACGTGTACCGGTAGTCCCAGTTCAGGGGCCCGCCCACGGTTTCCGGCAGACTGCACGTGGGCGCGGCGACGATGGCCCCGGTGGGCGCGAAGGTCATGAGCTTCAAGGCCAGGGCGGAGCGGTTCACGGCCTCGCGCCAACGGCCCCGGTATTGGCATTGGGAGATCCAGCGCTTCCAGCGCATGATGGTCGTGTCCACCGATTCCTCGTTCTCGGAGGGCTGCCGGATCAGTTTCGCATCGTCGACGCCATCTTCCTGCCGCAGGATGAAGGTGGTCCCGGTTCCGGCCTCCAGGGTGAATTCCGCGGTGAGGTTCCCGTCCGATCGGGACAAGGGCACGGACGAGACCAGCCCCAAGGTCAGGGCGCGGGAGGAGAGCAACGCCCCGCCGTCGACCAGGTGGAGGGTATGCGGGTCCCTGCCGTAATTGAACGCCGGTTGGCAAAACATGGAGAAGGCCATCTTCCCCCGCACCACGGTCACGCGGCGGATGATGCTGTGCGATTTGACCACCGACGAATGGGCCAAGTCTTCGGCCACCGGCATGAAATCGATGACCTCGCCCACTCCCTCTTCGCTCAGGAACCGGGTGACGAGCACATTGGTGTCGGGGAAATACAGCTGCTTATGGATGGCGGGTTGCTTCGCGGTGATTTGCCAGCGCCCGCCTTTGTTCTTGTCCAGGATGGCCCCGAAGACGCTCGGAGAGTCGAAGTGCGGCAGGCAACACCAATCGATGGATCCGTTCAAACCCACCAAGGCAACCGTATGCAGATCCCCGATTACGCCGTAATTCTCGATGGGCTGGTACTCGTAAGTCGGTTTTTCGTAAATCGCTTTCTTGCGGGGCGCTACCGTCCGTATCATGGTCGACCTCCCTCGGGCCTTCGGGTCTATTATCTGAAAATACGGGTTTCACGGGTCGATGTAAAATCGGGTTCTCCTCCCTTCCCGGGAAGCGGCCTGATCGCTCAGGCCGGGCCGGGCTGCGCGTTGCGGCCCACCCTGTCTGCATGTACGGATATTGCGAGACCAACTATCCCTTTTCCATTACCTTTGGACTGGAACGGAAGAGCGGCTTCACTCAAATAGGGGGAATTACCATGTGCTTCCCAACCCATCGGAAATACGGACCGCCCAAGGTTTCCCAAAAGCTGATTCTGCTCGCGGTAGGGCAAATCCTCTTCGTTCCCGGGATAACCGCGGCGCAATGCGCTTCACCCTCCTTCACCACCTCGGATCCGAACGGCGGTTGGAGCAATGGCGGGTATTATATCCACAACAATATGTGGAACCGCGAAGCCAATCTGGGACCGGAAACCCTGTACGCCTGCTCCTACAAGAATTGGTACGTGGTTTCGAACCAGGCCGATGAAGCCGGGGCGGTCAAGACCTATCCCAACGTCCACAAGGATTACGGCAAGCTCGCCATCGGCTCCCTGACCTACCTGACGAGCAGCTTCGCCGCCACCAGCCCCCATGTCGGCATCTACAACGTCTCCTATGATATATGGCTCAATGGAATCGCCAGCATGGGCGGCGCCGAGGTCATGATTTGGACCGAGAATTACCGCCAAGTGCCCGCGGGCAGCAAGGCGGCGAGCGTGACCTTCGCGGGCCGGACTTACGAGGTCTGGAAGGCGAATTGGGATTGGACTTATATCGCGCTCGTGCCTACGACCGCAATGACCTCCGGCAGCCTGGATCTGCTCGAGATCCTCAAATGGATCCTCTCCAAGGGTTGGATTCCCTCCGGCTCGACGATAGCGCAAATCTGCTATGGGGTCGAGATCGTCTCCACGGACGGCGCCGATGCGAGGTTCACCTTCACCGACTTTTCCCTCAGCACCTCTCCGCCCAACGGGCTGGCACGGGGAACCGGGCCCATGGCGGACGGCCCCCTGCCGGGGGGCCGGGACGCCTATTTCTCGCTCACCGGGGAACGCCTGGAACCCGGGCGCCTCCCCGCGGCCATGGCCGTAAGCCGCCGCCGCCCCCAACGCGTTTTCGCGCTTCCGTAACCGCGGCGGAACCGGCGAACAGCGCCGTCAAGATTGCGCATTTGCGCATCATTTCGGCTTCACAGATAGGTATTCAAAAGGGACTCGTACCTTTCCTGCTTTCCGGACACGGCCGAGGGCTCGGCGGTTTCCAAGACCCGGTTTTCCAGTTCCCGGAAATTCGCTTTGCCCGCTTCGATGCCGGCCCCCAGGTCCGAATCCCAGCTTTGATAGCGCTCCCGGATCCATCCATCCAATACTCCGTCTTCCTGCATGCGGGCCGCCATCAGCAGGCCGCGCGCCAGGGTATCCATGCCTCCGATATGGGCGATGAAGAGATCCTCCGGATCGGTGGATTCGCGCCGCAGCTTGGCGTCGAAATTGAACCCGCCGCTCCCGATGCCGCCCTGGTTCAAGAGCACGCGCATGGTCATGGCCGCCTCGCGCGGATCCATGGGGAATTGATCCGTGTCCCAGCCCAGCAAGGTATCGCCGCTGTTGGCGTCCACCGAGCCGAGCATGCCTTCGCGCGACGCCAGTTCGACCTCGTGGTGGAAGGAATGGCCCGCCAAGGTGGCATGGTTGCATTCCAGGTTCAGCTTGAACACCCCGTCCAGCTGATGCCGGCGCAGGAAACCGGAATGTCCGGCCAGTCCGTCCGCCAGCCGATTCTGCCAAGAACTCCTCGACGCGGTTCGAAGCGATTTGATCAGCGCGCCGGTATCGATGCCGACCGGGCAATTCACGGCACAGAGACCGTCGGTGGCGCAGGTCTGTTCGCCTTGGTAGGCATATCCTCGCTCCAAGGCGCGCAGCCGCGGCCCCGGGAATCCACGCGATCCCTCCCGCTTATTCCCTCCCCTGAGGCGCACGATTTCGCGATAGGTCGCGATGCGCTGTCGTGGCGTCAAGGTGACGTTTCGCGAAGGGCGGACGCTTTCGCAGAATCCGCACTCGATGCATTTATCGACGAGGGGATCGGCCAATGGCAGGGGTTTCAGGTTCTTCACGTGGATGCCGGGGTCGCCGCTGAGAAGGACGTCCGGATTGAGGATGCCCAGCGGATCGAAGAGGGCCTTGATTTCGCGCATCATCGCATACGCGCGCGCGCCCCATTCCCGTTCCACGAACGGCGCCATATTCCGGCCGGTGCCATGCTCGGCTTTCAAGGATCCCCGGTATTTTCCGAGTACCAGGTCCGCGAGCCGATCCAAAAAGGCCGCATAGCGCCTTACCTCCTCCGGCCGGCCGAAGTCCTGCCAGAACACGAAGTGCAGGTCGCTGGCGAGGGCATGTCCGTAGATGATGGATTCGGGAATGGATCCTGGAAATCGAGGAGGGCATTGAGGCCGTAGCCGACCGTGTTCTTGATCCGGTGCTCGCGCATGAACGACAGCAAACCATCCTGAGCGCCCTCAAGCGTAAGCCTACCCTCACCATCCACGAGTTGTCATGGGGGCTTCCGGGTTGGCCCCGGAAGGCATTTCGACCACTGAATTGAGCGAAGCCGAGGTCAAGCGGCAAGCCATGGACAGGGCCAGGCAGCGCATCCTGCTGGCGGACGGCTCAAAGTGGGGTTCCCCCAGCTCCTTCTTGTTCTCGGCTTGGAACTCCTTCGAGGTCTGGATTACCGATTCGCCCTCGGCGAAGCGTTCCCTTTCCAAACTCGACGCTATTTCGACCAAGGTCGTCCTGGCCAAATAACTCAAATTCCCGCTTGCTTTTAGAAGGGCATGCCTTTGCGCCGCGCCCTGGGGATTTTTACATAGCACGCATACCGCCTGGCGCATTCCGGCGCTATCGGCACTTTACTGGAGGTGCGCGCGGGGTTCCTGCACTCGAGCGATCTGAATCCCCGCAAGCCGATCAACTGGAAAAGGCAGGCCAGGACCTGCGGCGAACTCGGCGTGCTGGGAGACTTGGGGTTGCACGTGACTCATCTGCCTCTCCGTCTGGGTTGGAAGCCCGCGTCCGTCTACGCCCAGTTGCAAAAGGTCTATACCCAAAGGCCCGATGGCCGCGGGGGCATGGCGGAATGCGACACATGGGACAACGCGCTTTTGCATACCAACGTGGAAGCCCGGGGACAGTCCTTTCCCATGACGTTGGAGATGAAACGCATCGCGCCGGGCGAAACCAATACCTGGTACTTCCATGCCGTGGGCACAAAGGGCGGGGTTCGCTTCAGCACCAAGCAGCCGAAGACGCTTTGGACTTTCGCGGGCGGCGAGGACCAGTCCTGGGAGCGCCGGGATTTGGGTTTCCGCTCCTGCTTCCCCACCATTACGGGTTCCATTTTCGAATCGGGATTCCCGATTGCCCATTTCCCTGCGCGACGCCCCAGGAGCCGCAAACCATGCTCAATGGCAGGGCGGGGAAAGGATAATCCATGCCGCTTCCATTCTCGGAGCGCGAGGGATTGCTCGCGGGCGGGAACTGGATAGTCGATCGGGTGAAGATCCTGGATCGATATCCGGAGCCCGAGCGGCTGGCCAATATCCATTCCGAATCCCTGCATTTCGGCGGAGCGCCCTGCAATCTGCTCACCGATCTCGCTCTCTTGCGGGCCCCGTTTCCTTTGGCCGGCATCGGGCTTTTGGGGGAAGACCCGGACGGGGACCGCATTCTCCAGCATTGCCGGGAACATTCCATCGATTGCAGGCAGCTCCGCCGCATCAAGGGCGCGCCGACTTCATTTACCGATGTCATGACGGAGAAGGATACCGGGCGGCGGACTTTTTTCCACAGCCGGGGGGCCAATGCGCTCCTGGACACCCTGCATTTCGATTTGGAAAGTTCCCAGGCCCGCATCTTCCACCTGGGCTATCTCATGTTGCTGGATCGTATGGACCAGTTCATGGTGAATGGGAAAACCCGGGCGCACCACCTGCTTGCGGACGCCCGGGCGCTGGGCTTCCGGACCGCGGTCGATATGGTGGGAAGCGAAGATCCCGAATTCTCCTACGTGGTGCAGTCCGCCTTGCCCGTGGTGGATCTCCTCTTCCTCAATGAATACGAGGCGGAAAAGGTGACCGGCGTCCCGCTTCGCAACCATGCCGCGGACGGCTCAGCCTATTGCAGAGCCTTGCGAACCCTCATCAAGATGGGTGTCCGGGAGTGGGTTATCCTGCACTTCCCGGAAGGGGCATGCGCGATGAGCGCGTCGGGAAGGGTGCTGAGCCGGGGGGCCGTACGGCTCCCCCCGGAGAAAATACAGGGTACGGTCGGCGCGGGCGATGCCTTCGCGGCCGGGGTCCTGTATTTTCCTGGAAGCCGGCATCCACGTGGTCTCCGACAAACCCATGACCTTCAATCTGGAACAGGCGCGGGAACTTTCCAGCCTGGTGGAAAGGGGCAAATCGGTGTTCGCGTTGACGCATAACTACACCGGATATCCCGCCGTACGCCAAGCCCGCGAGATGGCAAGAAACGGTTCGCTCGGCGTCATCCGCAAGGTCATTGTCGAATATCTGCAGGATTGGCTCAGCGAGCCGTTGGAGCAAGCCGGGCAGAAGCAGGCCGGCTGGCGCACCAATCCCGCCCAGGCGGGCATATCCTGCTGCGTTGCCGATATCGGGACCCACGGCGAGAACTTGCTGGAATATATCACCGGGCTCAAGATCGAATCCTTGTGCGCCGACCTCAGCTCCTTCGTGCCCGGACGCCGGTTGGATGACGATGCGAAAAGCCACGCGCTTGCCCCAGGGCCATCCGGAGGGCTACCTGGAAGCGTTCGCAAACCTCTACAAGGAAATCTGCGCCGACATCCGTCGGGCAGGCACGGGGCTCGCGCCGCAGGGAGGCTATCCCACCGTCGCCGATGGGTTGCGCGGCCTCCAGTTCGTGCACAAGGCCGTGGAAAGTTCGACGCTCGGCGCGGTGTGGGTGGACATGCCCGGCATGGCCGTTGAGCGCCAAGCCCGTTCCGCCCGCCCTTTTTCCCCGGCCGGATAAATGGCGTTGCGTTACCGGTAGCGCTGTTTCCCAATGGAGTACGGATTCGCGCGGGCCCGTATTGACCGGCCGTCCTGCGAAGGATACCTTGGAAATGGAACGCTTTACCCGGGGGAAAACATGATCTTGCGCCGCGCGAGCTTGATTCCGCTCTTATCCGCCATGGCGATAAGCGCGCAACCTTCGTTCCAAGGTTGCGGCCCCCTCAGCGCAACGGATTTCCAGGTCACGGAATTGCTGAATCGGGACGGCGGCGCCAAATTCCGAGATGCCCAGCTCAACGAACCGATCGGGATGGATTTCCAGGGAACCGTGAATCCCGACGGCAGTTCCCAAGTCGATATCTATTTCGTCCAGAGATTGGGAAAGGTGCGCCGCTTCAACGGCGCTTCCGGCACGGTCACGGACTTGGGTACCATCCCGGTGGCTGCCAAACCGGACGCTGGCGGGGACGATGCCGGTTTGATGGGCATAGCCCTGCATCCGGATTTCGCGCGGAACCGCTGGATCTTCGCGTGGTATTGTCCGCCGATTTCAGCCGACAAGATCGACGAAATGAGGATGCGCCTGTCCCGCTTTACCCTGTCTCCGCAGGGCACATTGGACATGGCGTCGGAAAAGATCCTGATCGATATCCCGGGCCTGGCCACCCATCTGCCGGAGATAACCACCGATCGCCATCCCGTACACGATGGCGGCCCCATGGCCTTCGATACGCACGGCGACCTCTGGGTCACGGTGGGGAACAATGGCACCGATCTGGATCCCGCGGCCTGCAACGTCATGTCCGCCACGGACAGGCACCAGAGCGGAGAGTGGGGGCCTTCGAACACGGCGAGCCTGCGAGGCGGCATCTTCCGCATCCGTCCGGACAGTTCGGCCAAGGGGTACCGCATCCCCGCGGGCAACTTCGGCGAGTATTGGGCCGCCCAATTCGAAAGCCAGGGAAGGACCACCTTGGCGGCCCAGTACCGGGATACGGCCAAGGTGGCGCCGCAGGTCTATGTCAAAGGCAGCCGGAGCAATTTCTCGATATCCGTCCATCCCACCAAGCGCTGGGTCGCATGGGGCGAGGTCAACTACGCCAGCGCGTATGATGAAGTGGATATCACGGCCAAGCCCATGTTCTCGGGATACCCTTACTTCCATGCCGACAACAGGAAAACCTGCAATACCATGAATATGGACCCCAATGCGCCGAAGAACATGTCGCCCTACAATACCGGCGTTACGGAGCTCCCTCCCGCCGTGCCCGCATCCGTAAACGGCCTCGAGCAGGTCGCCATAGCCGGTCCCATTTACGAATACGACTGGCGTTCGGCGTCGAAATCGAAATTCCCTCCGCATCTGGATCAATCCCTTTTGAGTCTGGACTTCGCGAGAAACCAGATGTGGCTCCATACCCTGGATACCGTCGCGGTCAAAGTGAAGCAGAACACGCGTATCGATCGATCCCTGTTCCCGGACCTGCGGCTCTTCGGCCCGCTGCAGGCCAAGTACGGCCCGGACGGAGCGCTCTATGTCCTCAACTATGGCAGCAGTTACTACCGGGGCCAGAATTCCGGAATCAGCCGCATCGCCTACAAGGGATCGTGCGCTCCGGTGGCGAACGTTCCGCACGGACCCGATCCGGAACGGGCGGGCGTCCTCCTCTTCCCGGAACGCCTGCGGGTGCTGGCTCCGGGGCGGCACGCCTTCAGCTTGCATGATCTCTCCGGGCGCGCCATCCTCGTGATGGCGGGCAGTGCCGGAACGGAGTACGCTTGGGGACGACTGCTCAAGGACCTGGGAGCCGGCCCGGGCACCTATCTCGTTCGCGTGCGGACGGAGAGCGGGGTTTTCGAAGGCCCAATCTCCCACTTGCACTGAAATCCATGATATGCAATGAGGACGGGCGCTGCGCCCCGGCCCTCGCGGAGGCTTCCCGGCACCCATTGGGATTCCGATCCGTGATGATACCCTAACCATTCCGCAACAACCCTTCCATGGGCATGAAACCCGATTCTGGTATCTTTGGGCTTGCAAAGGAGACTTGCTTCCCCTATGAAAAACCTGATCCGGATCTATGCCGTCCTGGCAACCGCCTACGCCCTGCAAAACTGCGCCCGCGAGATCAAGGTCGATCCCTTGCCGCTCCGGGCGGGGCTATGGATGCTGGGAATCGACAGCTTGGATGCCCGTCTCGCCCGCCTGGAAACCGCCTGCCGGGGCGGCGGGCCGGACTCGCAGGCGCAGGCAGCCTTCCACGCGGCGCGGCGCGCCTACAAAAACATTGAATTTCTCTTCGAGTACGCCTTTCCGCGCTCGGCGAACCGGCTGAACGGCCCCCCCGTCGATGAAGTGGAGCGGGATGACGAGTTTACCCTCATCCCCGCGGCGGGCTTCCAGGTGTTGGAGGAATCCCTCTTCCCCCTTCGCCGGCAGAACGCGGATGAACAGGCGCTCCTGGTCACGGCCATGCGCAAGGTGGTGGCCGACGTGCGCATGGCGCCCCACTTCGAGCCGGTGGGGACGAGCTTGTACCGCCGTCCTTTGGCCTGGACCGACTCCTGCGTGCTGGACGCGATCCGGCTGGAGCTATATCGCTTGGGATCCCTGGGCATCACCGGTTTCGACTCGCCTATCGCCAAAGCCTCCCTACCCGAGACGCGAGCCTCCCTGGCCGCCCTGGACGCCTATCTGGCCCAGGCTTTCCCGGAGCCGAAAGGATCCCGGGCGGTTTCCCTGAAAGCCCTGCGCACCGCTTTGAAGACGGCCGGCGACGCGGTCGCTCCCGAGGCGCATGCCGCCCTTTCGGCCACCGCGGCCGGGGCCGATTTCGACGACTTCGATCGCCTTCGTTTCTTGCGGGACTTTTTGGATCCGGCCTATGCCCGCTTGAGGGAATTCCAGGAGGCGGCCGGCGTCCCGCTGCCCGGGGACAGGGCCTTCTCTCCCGCGGCCGGAAGCATGTTCGCGGCCGCCTGGGACCCGGCCCATTTCGGGCCTCCCTTTTCGCAGGACCTCCCGGATGCGAAGGCGGCGGCCCAGGTTGCGCTGGGACGCCGGCTCTTCTCCGACCCGGGCCTGTCCGGCGACGGCACCCGTTCCTGCGCCACCTGCCACCATCCCGACCAGGCCTTCACCGACGGTTTGCCGCATAGTCCCGCCTTGCCGGGCCATCCTCCCATCGTCCGCAATGCCCCCACCCTTTTGCTGGCCGCCTTCCAGGAAGGGGTCTTCTGGGATCTGCGGGCCGAATCCCTGGAAGACCAGATCGACGCCGTAGTCCACAATCCCGCCGAGATGGGCGGCTCCATGGACGCCATCGCCGACGCCTTGGCCCGCGACTCCGCCTATGCCGCCGCGTTCCGGCGGGCCTTCGCCTCCGATCCCGATCCCGGCGCCGACCGTGACATGCCGGTTACTCCATTGCGCGTCCGGCGGGCGCTCGCCGTCTATATCCGCTCCCTGTCCCCCCTCGATTCTCCCTGGGACCGCTACATGCGCGGCGACGATAAGGCCCTCGATGCCGAGGCCCGGCGCGGCTTCAACGTCTTCGCGGGCAAGGCCAAATGCGCCACCTGCCATTTCCTGCCGCTCTTCAACGGCACCCGGCCGCCCCTTTTCCTCCAGACCGATTTGGAAGTCCTGGGCGTGCCGGCGGGGGCGGACAGGGCGCATCCCGTTTTGGATCCGGACCCGGGGCGGATGGCGGTGGACAAGGTCCCGCAAAGCCGCGGGGCCTTCCGCACCCCCACGGTGCGCAATGCAGCCTTCACGGCCCCCTATATGCACAACGGGGCGTTCGCGACCTTGGAAGACGTGGTGGAATTCTACGACCTGGGCGGAGGGCAAGGACGGGGCCTTAACGTGCCCAACCAGACCTTGCCGGCCGATTCGCTCAAGCTCGGCGAAGCGGACAAAAAGGCCCTCATCGCCTTCATCCATGCCCTGGGCGACACCGCGGGCACCACGGCGAGCGCGGCGCCGCCGGCGAAGTATTCGAAGTATTGAAACGGCGGTGGTGCGGGAGTTCCGGCCGGGCGTAACCTGCGAGGTACGATACCGGCCGGAGAGGGAAGCTTAACGGACCGTCAGATAGTCGATATTGGGCCCGCTGGTGCCGATGGCGGTGGCCCGCACCTTGTTCGGACCGGCGTTGAGCATTGCGGTCAGGGAAATCTCCTTCCAGGTGCCCCAATTGGAGGTTACCGGAAAGACCAGGCCGGCATTCGCCACCGCGCCGTTCACGGTGATGCGCAGGGAACGCGTGGCCGCGGCGCCCAACGCATAGCGGAAGGCGAGCGTCCTGGTGCCCGCGGCGGCGGCGTTCACGGTCCATTCCACGTAGTCATCGGTGGGATGGATGTAATCGGCGAAGCCCGAACCCGTATAGTTCGGCTGGTTGGAGGCTTTCACCACGCCCGACAGGACCGCGTCTTCGGCCTGCTGAATCGGGGCATCGGGGTCGGTCACGGGCTTGGTCATGGTATAGGTATCCTTGAGGGCGCCGCTGCGGGTGTAGAACTTGAAGGTGATGCTTCGATCGGTCGCATCGATCAACTGGGCGCCATAGTCGCCGTTGTAACGGTACTTGCTGCCGGAAATCGAGGACCCGAAGCTGTACGTGCTTTTGCCGCCCAGCCCGTTCACGATGTAGGGGAAGTCGTTGACGAGGAAACGTTCATAGTTATGCTCATGGCCGCTGAGCACTATGTTGGCGCCCCAGTCCTTGAAGGGCCATTGCATCCAACTGCTGCTGCCATGCTGGGTTCCCGAAGAATAGGGAGAATGGTGGAAGAAGACGATCTTCCAGGGAGAGGTGCTGGCGGCCAGCTTCCCTTTGAGCCAGGCGGCCTGGGTCGAGGAGCTGGAAGTGCCGCCAGACTCCCTTTTGTCGCTGCTGATGCTGAACAAATGCACCGGCCCCACGACCACGTCGTAATAGCGCTCATTGCCGGGATAGGCGAAGTAATTCGTGTAAGAGGAAACCCCGGCATCCCAGTCATGGTTGCCCAAGCAGGCCCAGAACTTGTTCGTAGAGGCCCCGGAACCGTAGCTGCCGTGGTACGGCCCGATGTAATCGTGGTAGTACTTGCCGATATTGACGTCGAAGTCGCCGCTACCGCCGTAATTGTTGTCTCCCAGGGCCACGATGAAATCCGGGTTCCAGCTCTTGACCAGAGCGGCGACGTCCTTTTCCTCCGTGCTGTTGTCGCCGAAGTCGCCGATGGCGGCGAAGCGCGCGCTGGTGGCCGTCAGGGCCGAATATACGGGCGCCTTTTGCCGGCTATCGGCTTCCGGTGCTTCCGTCGTTTGGCAGCCGGAAAGGGTCGCCAGGGCGGCGGCCGTGGCCAAGCCACCTGCCCAGCAGGCCCGATTGGGGATGGACGGAAAAATGCGTGAACGAAAATTGCTTCTCATGGATTCCTCTTAAAGTGAGAGTTGACTTGCCGGGAACGAACGGGCCCGGGTTTCCCCGAACTGATCGGCCCGCGGACAATATATGCGAGTGCGCATGGACCCTATAAGACTTTCCGGAGCCGGTAACACCGGGGAAACAGCAATGAATTTCGGCGCTTCGACCTTTTGTGTGTGAAGGCTAGATTTTCCTAGCAAAAACGATAGGACGGCGTGACGTGTTTTCTTCCCCCGGAATTTTGGAGTACCACCGGAAGCTTCTCAATCTACCCTCTCCCCGGGAAGTCCGTTCGGCGGACGTGGACATGGAGCAGTTGGCCGCGACCATGGATATGTGGGAGCCCTTCAAGACCGCGGTGGAAAACAATTCCCGAAGGCGGACGTCGTCCATGACCGTTTCTGCCTGAAGGTCGGTCGCGCTTTTTCCATGAAGGAAGCCTTCCGGGAATTCTGGTGCTCCTTCTACCAAGGTCCGGCGGAGAAGTTTTTCGACCGGGGGTATTTCTGGGCCACTCACTTCCGGGAAACCGGGGGGCGCGAGCCCGCCTTTCCGCCATCCGATCAGGGCGGGCCCGCGATGGGCGCGCCCAGAGCTTCCCGCGCCAGGTCGGCCAAGCCCAGCACCCGCTGCCGCAGGAGCCAGTTCGCATGCGCCAGGTCGGCCGTAGCGCCCGCATGCTGCGGAGGCCCTACCCTCAAGGCGGCCGCGCGCAAACGCTCTTCCAAGAGGGCAAGCTTGCGGCGCAGCCTCCCGTTTTCGGCCAGCAGGGTATTGCGACTCAAGGGCGGCCGGCCCCGCCGGGCCTGTTGGAGCGATCCGTCCCGCCGCTGCTTGCGCCATTGGGCCAGATGCGACGAGCACAACCCCTCGCATGCGAGCAGTTTCCCAAGCGCGCCCTTGCCTTCCGAAACGGCCTTGTCGGCCTGCTGCAGCACATGCAGCTTATAAGCCACGGTGAAACGCCGTCGCGTCTCCCGCAGCGCGGGACGCGGCCGCTCCGCATGCGCCGTCCCCGCGGCGGTTTTCGCCAAGAATCCCGTACGTCCGATTGAGATCGATCGAATTTCGCTTTCCATGCCCTTCCCGCTCTCGCCTGCGGGATTGGATGCATTGCGCCGCGAAATTGTATTGGCGATCATGCGTCCGGCGAACCCGGTCGGACCGGGGCCGGATGCATAACCGCCTTGAGCTTGGGATCGGCCGCCATGCAGCCCGCGATTGCGAAGCCGCTGACAATCCCGGCCCTTGCCAAGGACTTTACTCTCGAGTATACGTGCTTTGCGGACGGCGTAGGCTAAGTAATAAATGGATACCGTATTACTTGGATCTTTCTCATGGGAATGCTCCATTCGATCAACCATGGAGCGCCTCGATCAAAGTCAACGACTTGGAGAACCGGCGGGCGCCCGCATGGCATTTCCGGAATGTCGGAGAAGGCCATGTGTACATGGTGTTCGGCAATTCAACTTCACAGAGGAACCTATGAAAAAATATATTAGCCATAAAATATGGTCGTCCGTCGGCTTCTGCCTGGCGGCGGCTTCGATCTCCCAGGCCGCGCCCTTCATGGCCTTTACCTATGAGGGCACCGACCCCGCTCCGGATATGGAAACCTATATCGATTATGCCGCCACCTCGGTGCATGGAGGCATGAATACATTTAGTCAGATTCTCAACCCCGATGCATCCTCGATAGGCGCCAGGTATTACTCCTTCAATTTGTATTCGACGTCAACCACGGGATATTGCTTGGAAGTAGAGACAGGTGTCGCCTCGGCACAGCCATCCCCGGATCCCAAGCTCTGGATCAAGACCGGCGGGGGCCCGTTCGTGGCGCTCAGCGACGATGTCTTCGGCATCCCGCCGGTCCGGTTTCCCGCCGCGCATATCTGGATCAGGCACAGCGGCCAGGGCAGCCTCACCGGATTTTTGTATTTGGCCGCGTATAATTCCAGCTACAACGACCAGGATTTGCATTTGAAGGTGAAGCGCTTGAGCACCGCGACGGAAAGCAGCTGCACCACCGGCCAGACCACCTATCCTTGGGCGAAATTGATCGGGACCACCCTGACCACGGGTAACTACAAATAATCGTTCCAGGTCCGCCGCCGCGGCGGCGGACCTTCCGATATGAAAATCAGGTTCCGGGAGTTTTCCATGATCAAGCCGATTCCATTGCTGCTGGCCCTCTGGTTGGGGTTGCTTTTCCCTGCTCCGGCCCCGGGAAATCCCCAGGCCCGTTTCGACCCCAAGGGAAATGACCTCGCGGAGCTGGCGCGCCAGGATTCCCTGCTGCGCCTGGAGGCGGCCGAGAAGGAGAGGGCGCGCCTGGAAAACCGGCTGGCCTATGCCGAGGCCATCAGGCTGAATGAACCCGCGGGGGAATGCATAGCCTGGCATTCCCGATCGCGGAAATGCCTGTTTACCGTGCAGGAGTTCAATCGATACGCCGAAGCGGCGCATCCCGAGCCGGACTCGCTCAACGCCGCCCCCGGCCTGCCCGAGGCGGAAGCCGTCCGGATCCGTTTGTTGAGCGGCCTCCTCCGGGATCCGTATCTGGAAGACCAGCTTGCCGGCGCGGATAAACGGGACAGCCTGGAGGCCGAATTGCAGGGGATGCAGGCGCGGAAGATGGAAAATTACCGGCAAGGCCCGGTGGACTCAACCCTGCGCGCCCTTTATCGCCGTTACCGGTCCCGGCTGTTCCAATCCCGGAAGGAAACCTTGTTCCAGGTTCTGGGCAGCAGCGATTCGGCCTATGCGGATTCGCTGTGGAGGGTCGCCGCCCGCGCTCCTACCCCGGACTTTTCCGCCCGGGACTCCTTGCCCTGGCAAACCTTGCGGGATGCGGACCTGCGTCCCGAAGTCGGCCCCATTCTGGACTCCATCCCCCCTGGGAAAATTCCCAAGCCTATCCGCACCCGCTTCGGGTTCGTGTTGGTCAGGGTCCGGTCGCAGCGCGTGGTCCCGGAAATCCCCTTTGAACAGGCCATTCCCCTGCTCGGTTCCCTGATCTCCCTTCCCGGGGGGAAGAACCCCCGGACCGAAACGGCACTTGCCGCTTATTATCACAGCCACTACGAATCCTTCCTGGCCCCGGATACCGTGCTGGTGAAGGCTTGGCTATTGCCCGGCTTCAAACGCAAACGGGGCGGATTCGCCAGGGAAATCGAAGCCGGCATACGCCGGAAAGAGACCGTGGCGGATACGTTGAAAGTGGCTCCCCTGTCGATGCCGCTCAGCTTCCTTCCGGAGGAGATTCGGCCTAAGCCGGGCTTCCGGTATTTTTCCGCGGGTACCTTTTTCGGCCCCGTGAATTCCACATGGGGCACGTGGTATTTCCGGATCCTGGAGCGAAAGCCGGCCCATCGTCATTTGACTTTCGAGGAGGCCCGTCCGGAACTCCTGGGCCTGCTTTTTCCGGGTCAGGAAAGGGATTCCCTGGAAAGGGCCCGCCTCCTGGCCGATGCCAAATGGAAGGATATCCGGAGCAAGGTCATGTCGGAATACCTGGCTGAAAAATTCCAACCTTCGCCGGACCGATTGGCCGCATTGGAGAAATCGCCGCGAGCCGATTCGCTCGCGCATACCGGTTCGGACGCTTCCGCATCGGAGCAGCGCGCCATGCTGAGATCGATGCTGGCCGGGGAAGAAAGCCGGCGCAGGCAAGACGAAGATTTCGCGGCATGGATGCGCCGGGAGGTGTCCTTCCAATTCATCCATCCCTGAATCCCCCGGCGACAATCCGACCCTGCACCTGCAAACGCAAGGCGAAGGGGAGGGGCTGGAAAAGGCGTACGATGCGCTGAAGTCCAATCCGGACATGGTGTTCCTGCGGACGGGCCGGTTGTCGCAATTAATTCCTATTTTCCGTCCGGCCGGTTCACGGCGGCAAAACAAGGGGGAATATGCGCTCCGTCATCCTCGTATTATCATTTCTCGGCGTATCCTTTTCCGGCGGAAATCCCGACCTGCGGTTCATCGACAGGGCGAATTCCGATTCGAACCTGATCGTTCTCATCACCGGCTTGTACGGAGTCAAGACGTGGCCCGCCTTCACGGAGTTCATCAAAGGCGACACCACCCTGAACGGGTTCGACATCCTCATTTACGAATCCCCCATCCGGCTGACGATTCCCGAAAATGCGGGCAGGCTGCAGGGATTGATCAAAAACGCCGCTCCCGGCCGGAGGAAATTCTATATCGCCCACAGCCTGGGAGGATTCATCGCAAAAAGCATCTATATGAAGTATGGCGACAAATCCTCCGGCATCGCCACGATCGGAACCCCGTCGGGCCGGGCGCTCATCCAGACCAAATGGTACCAGGACGCCGCGTTCCATACGTTCAAGCCGTTCTTTTCCCGCCTGACCAAGGAGGCGTACAACCGCGAGTTGCTGGCGGAAATCAATTCGGAATGGAAGCGGTTTTCCCCGGGCATCGATCCGAAATTGCAAGCTTATCTGTTCGGGAACAGGGATGGCCTCATCCTGTTCGATTCCGAGGACCCCAATTCGGTCATGGTGGATGGGGATCATACTTCGATGCTGAAGGGCGAACTCGGGCGCAAGACCTTCGGCGTCTTGAGGGAAAAGCTCCTGGCATTCGAGAGGGGCGGCTAGCATGGACGACGTCGAGGGCATGGGCGGGAAAATCCGCGTCTGGAACGATGTCTTCTTCGGATTCTGCCGGACCTTCTACCGCTGCCTCAAATACTCGCTCCGGATCGATCTCCAGGAGTTCGGGAAACCGAAGTTCTCGAAGGAGATCTATGCCCTGATGTCCACCGCAGCCTTGGTGCTGATATCCGGGAAAATCGGCGCCCAGGAAGGCCTGTTCGAGTACAATCTGGAGCTCGAAGAAATGCTGGGAATCGCCTTCCTCAATCTGCTTTTCCTGAAATTGGCCATCATGGCCATACGGAAGGTCTCGGCGTTGAAGAACGAACGCCTCCTCGATTTCATCTTCTTCAAGCTGGCCACCCAAATCGTCGTCCTTTCCCTCCTGGTTTACGCCGGAATGTCCCTGCATTCCTTGCTCAATCCGTATCGGAGCCATGTCATCCTCCCCGCGATCCTGGTCGTGCTGGCAATGCTTTGCTTTTCCGTGCTGTATTCCCTGGGGACGGTCAGGGCCGTCTTCGGCTCGCGTCCGGGACGATGGAATCCGTTCTATTTCACCTTGGTGAACGCCGTCGTGCTCTGTCTCCAGTTCGGATTCATCTACTGCCTGAAAAAGAACCAGGAGGAAAAGGATTGTAAAACCGAGCTTTCCGCCATCCAGGTGGCCGGCTCGCGATGCACCTTCTTTTTTTCCATCGGGAATAAAATGGGGAGCGATCTGGTGATCCTCAAGTCCTTTCCCGCCCTGATCCGTTCCGCCAGTTTCCCAGGGGAGATAAGCCTGGAATCCCTGGCCGAGAAGGAGTTCGCCGAAATCCCTTCCGGGAGGTCCGGCGTCATCCGGTATGCCTCGGAAGATTCCGCGCTTCTCCGCCTCCTGAATGGCCATCTGATCGTGGTCCATGGCGAGGTGGGCTATGTCGATCTGGGGGGTGAAGGCCTCTCCCTGTCGGGGAACATACGCGGTTTCAATGCCGACGGCGGAACGGTGAACGCCGATTGGGCCTTGAAATAAGGAATTCCGGTCTTCGCGGGAGGGCGATTCCCGCTTCTTTCGCCGCCGGAGATGGTCCTTTTCCGGATTCTCGGTATATTTCTTATCAAGGTGTCCCCGCAAAAGCCGAAACCAGGTCCCGAAAACGCGCCCCGCGCCGAGGGCGGAGATGCGGGAGGCAGGGAAAGCGAACGGCTGTTCCAGGCCATGTTCCAGCAGGCCGCGGTGGGCATGGCCCAGGTGGACCTTTCCGGCAGGTGGATCCGCGTCAACCAGAAGCTGTGCGATATCGTGGGTTATTCCCGGAAGGAGATGGGCCGGCTCTCCTTCCAGGACATCACCCACCCGGAGGACCTGGAGAACGATCTGCGGCACTTGCGCCGGCTGATGGCCGGAGAGATCCCCACCTACAACATCGAGAAGCGGTACATCCGCAAGGACGGGCGTCCCATCTGGGTCAACCTGACCGTCGGCCTGGAGCGGGATCCGGGGACGGGCAAGCCCGAATGGTTCGTCTCCATCATCGAGGACATCACCGTGCGGAAGGCGGCCGAGGCGGCGCTCCTTGAGAAGGAAGCCTTCCTGCAAAGCATCTACCAGGGCGTGGAGGAAGCCATTTTCGTCCTGGACGTGGGACCCGGGGACGAGTTCACCTTCGCGGGTTTCAATCCCGCCTACCTGAGGCTGGGCCGGGGATTCGGCGTGGACATGAGCGAGGTGGAAGGCAAGACCACGGAAGCGCTCCTCAGGTTTTTTCCGGAGGCGGCGGTCGCGAACCTCCGCTCCAAGTACCGGCAATGCGCCGAGAGCGGCCAGGCCATGGAATACGAAGAATCGGTTCCCATCGACGGCAAGCCCACCTATTGGCTCACGCACCTGGCGCCGCTTTCCGGCGCGGACGGCAAAATCTACCGCATCATCGGCACGGGCGTCAACGTGACCTCCCGGAAGGAGAGCATCGAGAAGATCCGCACCACCGAGGAGAACCTGCGCCAGGCGCAGAAAATGGAAGCGGTGGGGCGCCTGGCGGGCGGCATCGCCCACGACTTCAACAACCTCCTCACCGCCATCAACGGATACGGCGACATCCTCCTCGCCCGCACTTCGCCCGCGCAGCAGGACTACGCCTTCATCCGCGAGATCCGCAACGCCGGCGAACGCGCGGCTTCCCTCACCCAGCAATTGCTGGCCTTCAGCCGCAAGCAAGTGCTCCTGGCCAAGGAGGTGGACCTGAACGCCACCGTCGCGGACATGGGGGCCCTGCTCAAGCGGCTCATCGGCGAGGACATCGCCCTGGAGATCCGGCTGGCGGAGGGCTTGGAACCCATTTTCGCGGATCCGGGCCAGATCGAGCAGGTCATCCTCAACCTGGCCCTGAACTCCCGCGATGCGATGCCCAACGGGGGCCGGCTCACCCTGGCGACCTCGCGCGTGGAAGCGGAGGAGCCGGCCCTGGGGATGGGCAAACCCCTCAAGCCCGGCAACTATGCCCTGCTGACGGTGAGCGACAACGGCAAGGGCATGGACGCGGAGACCCGCTCGCGCATCTTCGAACCCTTTTTCACCACCAAGCGCGCCGGCCAGGGCACGGGGCTGGGCCTCTCCACGGTGTACGGCATCGTGACCCAGACCGGGGGCGATATCCAGGCCTCCAGCGAGCCGGGGCAGGGGGCCGTGTTCAAGGTATACCTGCCCATGTCCAAGAGCGGGCGCAAGGCCGTGCGCGAGGCCCCCAAGGCGGAATCGGCGGGAAGGCCGGGCGGCCACGAAACCGTCCTGGTGGTGGAAGACGAGGAGGCCGTGCGCAAGCTGATCACCGAGGTGCTGGCCGGCGCGGGCTACGCCGTGGTGCCGGCGGAGAACGGCGTGGCGGCCCTGCGCGCGGCGGAGACGCATGCGGGACGGATCGATCTGCTGCTGACGGACCTGGTGATGGGGGAGATGGGCGGGCGCGAGCTGGCGGAGAAGATCCAGGCGCGCATGCCCTGGATCCGGCTCATCTACATGTCGGGTTACACGGACGATACCGCCGTGCGCCACGGCATCCTGGAGGCCAGGACGGAATTCCTGCAGAAGCCCTTTTCCGCGGCGAGCCTGCTGCAAAGGGTCCGCGGCGTTTTGGACGGGAAGCCGTTGCGCCCGTAGCGGCTAGCCGCTGCGCCCGTAGCGGCCGGCCGCCGCGTCCGGTTCCAGTTCGCGGTGCCCGTTCACCAAGGCGGGCGCACCGTCCGCGGTGGCGGGATCCCGCTTTCCCAGATAGTCGCACATCGCCGGAATCACGTACAGCGTCAATGCCAGGGAGAACAGCAGGCCGCCGATCACGGCGATGCCCATGGAGACGCGGCTTTTCGCCCCCGCCCCCAAGGCCAAAGCGATGGGCAGCGCGCCCAGGGCCGTGGCGAAGCTCGTCATCAGGATGGGCCGGAAGCGCGACACCGCGCCTTCCAGGATCGCCTCCCGCATGGGAAGCCCTTCCTTGAGCTTATGGTTCACGAATTCCACGATCAGGATGCCGTTCTTGGTCACCAGGCCGATGAGCATGATGATCCCGATCTGGCTGAAGATGTTCAGGGTCTGCCGGAAATACCATAGGGAGAGCAGCGCCCCGGCGAAGGCCAGCGGCACCGTGAACATGACGATGAAGGGATCCTTGAAGCTTTCGAACTGGGCGGCCAGCACCATGTAGATGAGCGCCAGGGCGAACAGGAAAGCGAACAGCAGGGTGGAGGAGCTTTCCACGAAGTCCCGCGCCGGGCCGCTCAGGGCGGTGGTGAAAGACTCGTCCAGCACTTCCCCGGCCGCGCCTTCCATGGCCTTGATCCCGTCCGCGATGGTGCTGCCCTCCGCCAGGCCGGCCGTGACCGTGGCGGACGAGAAACGGTTGTAGCGGAACAGCTGCGGCGGCGTGCTCTTCTCGGTGAGCCGGACCAGATTGTCCAATTGCACCAGGGCCCCGGACTGGCCGCGGACGTAGATGGACTTGAGGTCCAGGGGCGAATCCCGATCGGCCCGGTCCAATTGCCCGATGATCGGGTATTGCTTCCCGTTCATGACGAAATACCCGAAGCGGCTTTCGCTGAGGCCGAACTGCAGGCTCTGGGAGATGTCGATGGCGGAGACGCCCAGGGCGCGGGACTTGTCGCGATCGATGTTGAGGGTGATTTCCGGCTTGGTGAACTTGAGGTTGACGTCGACGTTCTGCAGGGCGGGATCCTTGGCCGCACGTTCCAGGAACAGGGGGAGCTTTTCCCTCAGCTTGGCGAAGTCCGGGGTCTGGATGACGAATTGCACCGGGTCCCCGCCGCGCCGCCCGCCGATGGTCTGCTCCTGGCTCACGGAAACGCGCACGTCCGGGAATCTCTTCAGCTTGCGGGTGAGGGCGGAGGCGATTTCCTGCTGGGTGCGCTTGCGGTCCCCGCTCGGCTTCAGCACCACCTGGATGGATCCGCGGTTGATGCCGCCGCCTCCGCCGCCGCTGGGAGAGGTCTGGGAGATCAGGGCCTCGGCCTCGGGCACTTCCCGGTCCACGAACGGGAGCAGTTTATCCATGTAAGCGTCCATGTAATCGAACGTGGCGCCTTCCTGCGCCGTGACCGCCACGTTGAGCCGTCCCTTGTCCTCCAGGGGCGCGATTTCCGAAGGCAAGACCCTGAAGAATACGGCGATCAGCGCCAGGGAGACGCCCATGATGGGGAAGACCAGCCGGCGCCGGGACAGGAAGGCGGCCAGGGAGCGGTGGTAGCGCGCGGTCACGTTCTCGAAAAAAGGCTCCGTGCGGCGGTAGAAGGCCCCGGCCTTCCGGTCCCTCTTCAGCAGGCGGGTGCACAGCATGGGCGTGAGGGTCAGCGAGACGAAAGCGGAGACGAGCACGGAGCCGGCCACCACCACGCCGAACTCCCGGAACAGGCGGCCGGTGGTCCCCTGCAGGAAGATGATGGGCAGGAACACGGCGGCCAGGGTCAGGGTGGTGGAGACGATGGCGAAGAAGATCTCGTCGGAGCCCCGATGCCCCGCCTCCACCGGGTCCATGCCCTTCTCCACCTTGGTGTAGATGTTCTCCAGGACCACGATGGCGTCGTCCACCACCAGTCCGGTGGAAAGCACGATGGCCAGCAGGGTGAGGATGTTGAGGGAGAACCCGCTCAGGTACATGATGAAGAAGGCGCTCAGCAGGGACACCGGGATGGCCAGGATGGGGATCAGGGTGGTCCGCCAGTTGCGGAAGAAGGCGAAGATGATGAAGACGACCAGCATCAGGGCGATGAAGATGGTTTCGCCCACTTCCGCGAGGGACTTGACGATGAAGCGCGTGGTGTCGAAACCGATGCTCAGCCTGATGTCCTTGGGCAGGTCCTTCTTGAGCGCGTCCAGGCGCCGGTAGAACTCCTTGGCGATGGCGATGTGGTTGGCGCCGGGCTGCGGGATCAGGTTCACGCCCACCGCGGGAAAGCCGTTGTTCTTCATGGAGGTGCGGGTGTTCTCCGCCCCCGGTTCCGCCTTGCCGACGTCGCCCAGGCGCACCGCCTGGCCGTCCGCCTCCTTCAGGATCAGGCCGTCGAACTCTTCCGGCGTGCGCAGGCGGCTCACGGTCCGCACCGTCAGCTCCACCTTGTCCCCTTCCACGCTGCCGGACGGGAGCTCCACGTTCTCCCGGTCCAGGGCGGTTTTCACGTCCTGGGCCGTGATGCCGCGGGCGGCCATCTTGTACGGATCGAGCCAGAGCCGGACGGCGTATTTCTTCTCGCCCGTGAGGCGCGCCTCGCTCAGGCCCGGGATGGTCTGGAGCCGCTCCTTGAACAGATCGTTCGCCAGGGCGGTGAGTTCGATGTCGCTGCGGGTGTCGCTGAGGATGCTCAGCAGGATGATGGGGGTGGCGTCGGCGTCGGCCTTGGAGATGGACGGGTTGTCCGCGTCCGGGGGCAGGCTGCGGATGGCGCGGGAGACCTTGTCGCGCACGTCGTTGGCGGCGGCCTCCATGTCGATCCCCAGGTTGAATTCGATGGAGATGGAACTGCGCCCGTCCCGGCTGGTGGAGGAGATGGCCCTGACCCCGGGCACGCTGTTCACGGCTTCCTCCAGGGGTTCGGTGATCTGCGATTCGATCACGTCGGCGTTGGCCCCGGAGTAGCTGGTGTTGACGGAGACGATGGGCGGATCGATGGCGGGATAGTCCCGCACGCCGAGCTCGCCGAGGGCGATGAGGCCGAACAGGACGATGGCCAGGTTGAGGACCAGGGTGAGGACGGGGCGCTGGATGGAAACGGAGGAAAGCCGCATGGATCAGTCTCCTCCCGCCTCCGGGCGGGCCTCCGCCAATTTCACCTGGCTGCCGGATTTGAGCTGGATGAGACCGGAAGTGATAAGGGTGTCGCCCGCCGCCACGCCGGCGATCTGGATCCGGTCCTCGGCCCGGTACGGAGAGGTCACGGGCACGGCCAGGGCCTTGCCGCCCTTGTAGAGCATCACCTTCTGGCCCCGGATGTCCGGCATCACCGCGTTGCTGGGGACCAGGATGGCGTCCGGGATCACGCGCAGGGGCAATTCCACGCGCGCCGAGGCGCCGGGCGGGATGAGGCCGTCTCCGTTGGGGCAATAGCCGCGGATGCGCAGCATGCGCGTGGCGGCGTCCACCTTGGGCTCGATGGCGTAGACGGTGCCTTTCACCGGCTTGGCCAGCCCTTCCACCGCGATCAGGATGGAATCGCCGGCCTTGGCCTGGCCGAAATACTGCTCGGGAATGGAAAAGTCGATCTTGAGCGGATCGAGGCTGAACAGGCCCGCGATGCGGGTTCCGGAGGCGATATTGCTGCCCTCGCTGATCTCCTTGAGGCCCACCACTCCGTCGAAGGGCGCATGGATCTCGGTCTTGGCCAATTGGGCCTGCAGCATGTCCCGGTCCGCCAGCAGGCTGTTCTTCTCGGACACGGCGATTTCATATTCTTCTTTGCTGACCAGGTCCCGGGCGGCCAGGGTCCCCTGGCGGAACTCCCGGGCTTCGGAAAGCTTGAGCTGGTTGGCGATCTTCCGCAATTGGGCCTTGATGTCCGCATCGTTGATCTTGACCAGCAGGTCTCCCTTGCGGACCTTGGTCCCTTCCTTGAAATGCAGCCCCACGATACGCCCGGAGGCCTCGCTTTTGAGATCCACTTCTTCCCGGGCCAACAGGGTCCCGGAACTGAGCACCTTGCGGGCCAGCGGCTGGGGCTTGAGCACCAGGTAGGCGACTTCGAGCTGCTTCGGGACGATCTTGCCGCCGTTTGCGCTTTTTTCGCCCGGTTTGCCGGATTGGCCTTCGGGACCGGCCGGAGCGGAGAAGAGGCGGGCCATGGCCAGCACCGCCAGGATGAGGACGATCAGAACGGGCCAAAGGGCTTTTTTTCGGGATATCATCGGTTTGGAGCGCTTCTTTCTTCGAATAAATTATTCCGTATCCATTCGACAAGCGGGCGGGGCTTCCGGTTGTATCGGATCGATGTCAAAGCCTGGAAATGCCGGGCCTGGTTTTCGCGGGCCTCGCCACCCGCCCGGCCTGCGCGAGCCGGGCCTCGCCCGCGGCTTTCTCCAATTCCGCCTTCATCCGGGTCAGCGCCTCCGGAAAGCCGCGGGCGAACTCCTTGGGAAGCCCCGCCAGCGCGCGCTGGCTCAATGCGGCGATGACCTGTTTGATCTCGGGCAGGGCCTTCTCCGCTTTGGGGGTGAGGACGATGAGGCGCTCCCGCCTGTCCGTCCGGCCGGGGATCCGCCGCACGAAGCCGGCCTTCGCCAGGTAGTCCAGGATGCCCACCATGGTCACCTTGTCCGTGTCCAGCAAGTCGGCCAGTTGCTGCTGGGTCAGGCTCCCCCGGCCCGCTCCGATGGCGGCGACCAGGAAGTAATGCCGGGTGATGCCGAGATGGCCCAACCGCGCGGTCAGGGCCTCCATGCATTTCCGGGAAACCTTGTTGAGCTGGAGCCAGAGGGGGATTTCCATCTCCGCGGCGGTTTTTCCGGGCATGGGTTGAATCTAGGAAATCGGATCCGGCCGGGGGAGGTTCTGGGGGCGATCCTCAGCGCTTCCGTGGCCTTGGATCAGGGGCTGGGCCGCAAGCGCGGCCCGTAAATCGCTCCGATTCGAACCCCGATGCTCCCCGTTTTCCTCCGGAATCCGGGCAATAACTAACTTCACATTCTATTGCATGGCCAGGTCGCAGGCGCCGCCGGGTCATCGGGAAACAGCATAGCGGATCCGGGCGTCTAAAGCGTAAAAACCATTGGAAGCGAAAGAACCCTGCATACCCGGAGGCGGGCCTTATCCACGGATGCGGCCCGCCTCCGGGGCGCCGAGCGGGTTTCCGGAGCGGAACGGGACACATGGCGGAAAGCGATAGCACCACCCAACGGGAGTTGTACGAGAAGTACGCTCCCATGATCTATCGCCGTTGCCTGCGTTTCCTCCGATCCAAGGAAGAAGCCCAGGACGCGACGAGCGACGTGTTCCTCAAGTTGCTGGAGCACTGGGAATCGGTGCAGAACCGGGAGTCGGCCTTGTTTTGGATCCACCGGACCACCACCAATCATTGCATCTCCCTGTGGCGGCGGAAGAAGTTCCAGGGACCCGACAACGAGGATGGCTGGGAGGACAGTCCCCTGCACGCGGACGATTCGGAGGAGAAAAGGATCATCCTCCGGGACATCCTCGGGAAATTGATGATGCCCTGGAACAAGTCCGTCCGCGACATCGTGATGTACACCTATTGGGACGGGTACACGCAGGATGAAATCTCCACCATGACCGGCATGGCGCCTTCCACGATCCGGAAATACCTCACGAAATTCCGGCGCGCCACGGAGCAATGGAAGATCGAGAAACTGGAGGGCCAGCATGCTTACTGAACATTGCAATCGCGTCCTGGTGGAGCGCTATTTCCTGGGGGAAGGCGGGGCCGGGGAGAAACGCTCGGTCCGCCTCCACCTGGACGGCTGCGCGGAATGCCGGGGCCTCGTTTCCTCCCTGGAAAAGGAACGCCGGGACTATCTGCTCGCCCATCCCTACCGGGAGTTCGCGGCCAAGCATCCGCCGGAAGGGAACGCCGTTCGAAAATCCTCCTCTTCCCCGCGCTGGCTGCCCGCCGTGGCGGGACTGGCGGCCTGCCTGGTGCTGATGCCCGTCGTGCTCCGGTACGGCATGCGCGGCCCCGTGGTCGCGGAATCCGGGGTGCGGACCAAGGGAGGCCTCGTTCTGGAGTACTATCTCAAGCGCGGGGGGAGCGTCACCCCGGGGGACGCCTCCGAAGCCCACCGGGCCGGGGACGAGTTGCAATTCGTGTACTCGGCCGGCGGTCACGCCTATGTGACCCTGGCCAGCATCGATGCGCGCGGGCACGTGAGCCTGTACCGTTCCTCCGGGTCCGCGCCGGCGGGAGCGGATTCCCCGCCCCTGAGCCTTCCGGCGGCGCCCGGCGAGAAGCAAGCCCTGCCTTTCGCCGTGACCCTGGACGATTCGCCCGGTTCGGAGCTGTTCGTCATGATCTTCGGATCCGGACCCTTGACCGGGGGCGAAGTGGAAAGCTGGTTGACGGGGGCCTTTACCCGGGCCTCCGGAAACCTGGAGGGGCTGGTTTCCCTGCTGCCCGCGCCCCCCGGTCCCGCCGGCGCCAAGGTCAAGACCTTGCTGCTGCGGAAATCCCAGGCATGAACAAGGCGGCCGCCTGGGCGCTGGCCTTGGCGATGCTCGCCGGGGACGCTTCCGCGCGCCGCCATGCCCTCTTGGTGGGCAACAACTTCGGAGGCGCGGGCGTGGACTCCCTGCGCTATGCCCGGAGCGACGCCCGCCGCTTCCACGACGTATTGACCCGCCTGGCCGGGTTCGCGGAAGAGGACGTG